>CAYVMS010000005.1:0-46710 GCA_964452615.1 uncultured Occallatibacter sp. | reverse complement strand
ATCCGTAATATTGATTCAGATATGGATGACGCAGCCATTACCATCGCTATTATAAGCATGGCGAAAAGTTTGCATCTTAAGGTCATTGCGGAGGGCGTAGAAACTGAAGCTCAGATGTCTTTCTTGAGTGAACGCCATTGTAATGAAATTCAGGGTTACTATTTCAGCAAGCCGATATCGGCCGACGAAGTGGCTTCCATGCAACGCAACCAAGGCCACCCTGCGCTTTGAGAGCTTGCACGGCGTTCGCTGTCAAGGGCGGAGCAAAAGTAGACCACTGGGGCGGAGAAAAAGGGATCCAGGAGAGTGTTGAGTCAGGTATTTCAGGGGAGGCGGCGCGCCGGAGAGTAGTGGAGGCGTCCCTTCTGTCCGAGGTTCGTTTGGCCGGGGGTGGCGGCTGCGGGATCCTGACGTGGCGCGGGTCAGGCTCGTTTCGGCGGCTTTGCTTGAGACGGTAGGAGTCGGCGTTCATCTCCAGGATGTGGACGTGGTGGGTGATGCGATCGAGCAGTGCGCCGGTGAGGCGCTCGGAGCTGAAGATCTCGGTCCATTCGTCAAAGGGCAGATTGCTTGTGATCAGCGTCGAAGAACGCTCATAGCGCTGACTGACGTTTCGATATGCGCATCTGGCTGCAGGGCATCTGCTGACGGCGGTGGAAAAGATCGTACTGAACGCAGGCCCTGCTTCGGTGAATAACCACGGTGCTCCGAAGACTGAGCATGGGAGTGTCGCTGTCCGTCACGATGTTATGGCTTGCAGGGCCTCCCAGTGATCCGCACAGCGTTGCTTCCACATTGCTATATGGAAGCAACGCATAAGGTTATAATCTTCGGAATGTGAGATCATAAATGGACAGGCCGCCAGCCTGCAGTTAGGGCAAGTTGCGCGTCTGCACACTCTATAGATAAAGGGTGCGCAGGCCTGTGGATGACTAGTTTTGGCATGGAGTGGCGTTCGGCACTGCCGAGTAATTCCCTACCCTGCTGTGATGAACTTCAGGGCCAGAATTTCTGAATCCACCCAGAGGTTCACGGAGGTTAAAAAATGGCGGCATACCGTAAAAATGGCAGAAAACACGACGGCGGTTCGAATTCCATATATTATTCATACGCAACAAGTTAATTACATTTTTGGGCCTGTAGCTCAACGGTTAGAGCAGGGGACTCATAATCCCTTGGTTCGGGGTTCGAATCCCTGCAGGCCCACCATCAAAATCAATCTTTTTGCCGCTTATGGTAGACGTTGCTTTGGCGTGTCGTGGCTCGCTGAAGGCGTGCCTTTGGCCGACATAGTCACGATTCGCCAGGTTCACCGGCCCTTGAGATTCCAGATGTGCTTTGCGCTACTCGCTGCTGCAGATCGCGGTCACAGCAACCGTATGAGATAACGTACGAGGCGCTCTTCAGAGACTACTCCGTCGTCCCGCCAGCAGATTGAAGACCAGAACGATCAACGCCACGACCAACAGAAGATGAATCAGGCCGCCGGCGATATGAAAGCTGAAACCCAACAGCCATAGAACGAGAAGGATTACAAAGATTGTCCAGAGCATAGATCCTCTTTTCCGCACGGCGCGCGCCCCAGACTCTGAGAACTGCCCAGAGCGCACGCTATGCATTCAAACCGGTTGTTAGTTCGAGGCAATTGACTGCGCCTTTGCATTCCTGACTGCGTCAAGGAACGATTGCGCCGAAGCTGGCACGGCCACTTCGCCGCTCAGAATGCGACGCGTGGAAATGTCGTGGCCGTAGATAGCCTCTGTGGAGTCGTCGTCACGGCGAATCGATGCGCCGTTCAGTGTGAGCCCGGCAAAGGCCCCCCTGGCCCGCGAGTAGGTCAGGATCTCGGTATTGAGTTTCCAGTCGGTATCGGCGGAAGCGTGGCGTCCAACCGGTCCGGCTGCTGCGGAAGCATCGGCGCCGAGCTCGAACTTGCTCCCAATCAACTGCTGCATTCCTTTTTCGTTTTGGATTATCAGCACCAGGTCGATGCCTTCGACGCCGATCTGCAATCCCCAACTACCACCGGTAATCGCAAAGAACGCAGGTGCACTCCATCCGTTTTCGGTCCTGCACGTAGCCACTCCCCGGCCATTCTCTGCGCCAAAGACAAAGCCACCCTTGAGCAGGTGAGGCACCACGGCCACGCACTTTGCGTGTTCCAGCACTTCTTCCGGAATGCCCCTGTCCGGCGCCGACATAATCTCATGCAGCACCATGCCGGCATGATCCAACCGGTTTACCGTTGCTTCGCGATCCGTTCCCGCCCAGCAGACACTTGTCAGACTGAGTACTGCCGCAATCGTCATAAGTTTTTTCACGTGATTCACCTTTTCTACCCATGCGCAGCGTCACTTTCTTTCCGCGCACTGAGGCGCACAAGGTAGCTCCCACACTAGAGGGATTAAGAAGGTTAGTCTGAGCAAGAGCGCTCAGACGCAATTCAGCGCGGTACCCAAGTAGCCGGCATCAGAAATTCCATCGAATTGTGAGCATAATGAACCAGACTTGCTTTCCTGCCCAGAGGACAATGAGAGTACGTATAGGTCGATGAACACTGCGGCATGATTTTGGTCCGCTTTTTCCATGATGACTCCCCGGGTCATCAAGCATCCCGATTCATTGATGACTTTGCTTTGTATGTAGCAGTCTACGATCAACCCAATGAATCCGTGATCACAGGCTTCTCAGCTAAGGCATTACCGGGAGGCCATCCAAGACAAGCCAATCACTCACCGGCAAGATCTGTACGAATTTGACCAGACTTGCATTTTGGTGAAGGCCATACTCGCTCCAGTTTTCAGAGTGAAGCTCTTGAGGGGGTTAGAGATGCCAAATACGCTTGCAACACTCCTCATTGTCGACGATGAGCCTTCCATTCGAGAGTCGCTGTCGCACGTGCTGACTGAGATAGGCTATCGAGTTCGTATAGCGGAAGACGGTTTCTCCGCATTGCGCGAGATGCGGCATGAGGTTCCCGATCTGCTTCTTACCGATCTCAACATGCCTGGCATGTCCGGCTTCGAGTTACTCTCGGTGGTGCAGCGCCGTTTCCCTGCAATCCAGACGATCGCCATGAGCGGTTCATTCTCCGGCCACGAGGTGCCTTCCGGCGTTACCGCTGATGCCTTTTATGGGAAAGGCAGCAGCATCCGCTCTCTGTTGAAGATCATAGGCGGGCTGGCCTTACCGACGCGAAGGCCTGTCGATAATGCAGGTGTCTCGGCACCCCTCTGGTTTCAGCGAAATGGCAACAATGCCACCGGAGAGCCTTACGTTATCATCTCCTGTCCTGAATGCCTGCGGACCTTTGACCAGTCAGTAGGTGGTTCTCTCAGCCTAGTAAGAGAAGCGAATTGTGTGCATTGCCGGACTTCTGTTTACTACGCGATCATCGAGCCAGTCGACTTGGCGTCCACACGGGCTCCTCAAATGGCGCCCCACGAGCGAAATCAATTAGCCAGCCCCAGCTACTAAAACCAGCACCAGAGAGAGTGTGAACGATGCATACCATCGCCCAATCGCAGATGCTTCTGCGCAACCGAGTTGCACTGCCCGACGGCCTCACACTGGCGACAGATGAGTTTCACGAGGACTGGAGCTTTGTACGGCCAGCAGATGCGCTCCGGTTGGGGAAACATCTCGAGATGCGCGGATGGAGTTTCGCCAATGTTGTCAATGGATCCCTGCGCAGCGGCGTGGGAGATACATCGCAAAAAGCGATTGCCAGCGCGCTCAAGTTAGCGCTTCGCCACATTAGCGCACACTCCAATGCGGCGGAAGTAGAGCATATCGAATTGACACAATATCCATGGTTTTTTCTGGCCAGGGTCAAAGTTCTTCCATACTGTATTCAGCCAGCCGGGGAGTTATCTTTGCCCGAGCAAACCAGCGCGATTCCGGTCACTCGCCGCCAAAGGCGCATGCCAATCGATCCGGGGGTTCTCTATCCGCATTTCAACAGCGCAATGCCGCAACTGAAGCAAATGCTCATCTCCCCCGAAAGAGCCGTGGCAGGGCCGCAATGACAATGCACAAATACTGGTTATCTCACTTCCTCCTCGAGAATGTCGCGAGTTCAGTTGGAACTGGCCGCCGGCGCAACTGCGTCCCGGACATTCTGTAATTGACCTTGTCCTATGTAGTTGATGGTCGCAATAGCTCAGACAAAGAATATCTGACTCGTTACTCTCAACAACATTGGGGAGCAAGACAAAGGCCTCAACGATTAAGAGGAGAACTCATGAATAAGTCCACGTTTCTTGTACTGGTCGCTGTTGCTGCGATCTTCGTTACGGCAGGCGCTACCAGGACAGAGGCCCAGTTGAGCATCAACATTGGAGTCGCCCCGTCGTGCCCCTATGGTTACTATGACTACACGCCTTATCGCTGTGCCCCCTATGGCTACTACGGTCCGGAGTGGTTTCATGGCCGCACCTTTATTGGTGTCGGCCCATGGTTTCACGGTTCCAATGAATTCCGCGGCCATGTTAATAATAGCTTCGATCCGCAACATGGCTACAATGGCCACGTGCCAGAATACGGCGAGCGCGCCACAGGCCGAGGTAGAGTCCCTAAGAACTTCCAGGGAAACGAACAGCGCGATGGACGCGGCCATGGAGATGGGGACAAGCACGATGGCGGTGACAGACACTAACTGTAACCTAGCCAATTCGGCTGCCGCATCTTCGAATTGGCCAAAATGGTCTCTATCTTGTCGATTTGCTCTTTGAAGTCGAACGTAGCTGACCAGATTCATGCGGCTTCTCATTTGATTGAGGCACCTGAAAGTCTCTACGGCGCCTCAATCGAATTCACAAGAGTCAGTTACATGGAGGTAGGTCGGTGAACAAAGATCAAATAAAGGGAATCATTGATGAAGTGACCGGAACCGTCAAACGCAACGTGGGCGAGTTAACCGACAATCCCAAACTCCAGGTTGAAGGCATGGTTCAGCAGACAATGGGAAAGGTCCAAAATACCTGGGGCAAAGCAAAAGGAGCGGCTCATGATTCCATTGAGGACACCAAGGCGAGGCGCAATGCTCGCCTAAATCTGGAATCGAAGAATGCAACAACGAGTGCTGAACGAAGCGCCTCGAAACAGGGTGGCAGGTAATCGAAGAAGTATCCGAATGAGGGATAATATGCGTACGATCCGAATTTTGCTTGCGTTTCTTGCATTGGCCATACCGGCCGCCCTGTTCGGGCAAATTGGCGTAAGCATCATGATCGGCCCGCCCCCGCTGCCAGTCTACGAACAGCCGATTTGCCCTGGAGATGGGTATCTCTGGACACCGGGCTATTGGGCCTATGACGACAGCGTTTCCGATTACTACTGGGTGGATGGCACATGGGTCATGGCGCCGGAGGAAGGCCTCCTCTGGACGCCTGGCTACTGGGGCTGGAGAGAAGGCGGATTCTTCTTCAATGACGGTTACTGGGGCACTGAAGTCGGGTTCTACGGCGGAATCAATTATGGCTTCGGTTACTTCGGCGACGGATATGCAGGAGGCCGTTGGGATAGTGGACACTTCTTCTATAACCGTTCCGTGAACAACGTGGATGTTACAAGAAATCGCAACGTCTACAACACCACAATTGAGAATCGCAATGAGAATCGCGTCAGCTTCAACGGCGGTTCCGGTGGTATTACAGTCCGTGCAACCTCTCAGCAGGAAGCGGTGGCAACGCATAGGCATCTTCCGCCAGTAGCTGCTCAAGTCGAACATACGCAGACCGCGCGAAGCAACCCGGAGTTGCGGGCAACGGTCAACCACGGCAAGCCCACCGCCGGGGTAACATCCCTACAGGTAGGCTACAACGATCACCAGATGGCAGCGCCGCAAAAAGCGACTGAGCCCTCTAAGCCCCAAGTGAGCGGTGCCGCATCGGAGTCTCGCGCCGAAACCTCGCCAATGCATGTAGACAACGCCTCGCCACACGCCGCAGTTCATCCCAATGACCTGCCGCCGATTATCCGTCCAGCGCCGATCAATTCGGGGAATGCGAAGGCGGACAAGAAGTACGAGCAACAACAGGATAATTTAATCGCAAAACAAACGCAGGAACGGCAGAGTCTCCAGCAGAAGCAGGAATCGGAACACCGTACGAATGCAAATCCAACTGAGACACGGCAGTTAGAGCAGCAGCATTCCCAACAGACACAGCAATTATCCCAGAAACACGACACCCAACAGCAATCGTTGCAGGCCCGTCAGCCGCAGGCGAAGCCTAAGAAGTAGAAGCATCTTCCATGCGGCACCATCGATAGACGATAAACCCCTCCCGGCCGGGCACCCCACCCGGCCATTCCTTGCTAGTGTGGCTTGCATTGCTCCTTCCGAAGACACCGTAAATCTATAAAGCACGAAACCAGAAGAAATTCCCTTTGTTGGACTAACTGGCGTGCGCTGCCTGGTCATGCAATACGACTTTCTCTGCTGCATCAATCTTTCGTAGCCTGCTGATCTTCCATATCCCAAAACACAAACCGGCAATCATCAAAATTACGAACGTACAAAGCAATAAAGTCGACCACTTCTGGAGAGTTCCAGACCAGACCCGGACGATTCCGCGTCCGAACGTTACGCCTAGCCATGCGACGAAGGAGTATCGCAAGCCGCGGGCCACGCCAAAGATGGCGAGGAAGCGCCTGCGCGATACACCAAGTGCGCCGGATGCAAGTGCGAACGGCAGTAAAGGAATAGGCGGCGGAAGCAAGGCAGGAATAAAGACTGCTAAAACCGAATGATGCTTAACCCAAGCAACGACTCGCCGAAGCAGACGCGCTGGCACGTAGTGTTGGAGGGCTTTTTCGCCTCCTTTGCGGCCAATCGCCCAGGTGGTATATCCGCCCAGGATGCTGCCTGCAATGGCACAAGGCGCCAGCAGCCATGGATCGCCTCGATGCGCCACCAACCACAACAACAACAGGTCAGTACTGCCGGGAATAGGCAGAGGAATGACTGAGGAATCCACAACCGCAACGGAGAAGAGACCGAACGCTCCCATATGCGTCAGCCAGCGCGGCACCAGCGACGGATGAGAGCTTGGCGAAGGAACATGAGCCAATTGCCGGACAATAGCATTCATAAAGAGCGGGCCCAATCTTTGCTTTCGAATGCTGCAACATCAAGACAACTGCGGGACAGCGCAAATCTATCCTGTCTGTGGAGTCTCGAACGTAACCCAGTAGTAGCGTCGCCAACAAAACATGCAGCGAACGGGGCGCAACGCAAACATGGCCAGCAGGCCATCGAATGAGCGCAACTCCGCTTGTTTGAATTTTAGAGAATTGCAGCATGGGCATTTTCGCCGCAGCCAAAGTGGATGCGGCAGCCAATCGGGCCAATTCCGTCCTGTGTTACTCATGTTGCCCATCTTTCCCATCCATGCCGCCTCGCGAGTTAAAGCGTGCGTCTTTCCGCTTGACTACTATTCGTATCCAGCCAGGAGAGAAGACAGCGGATGCTTCCTGTAGCCAGAGCAATGCAGGAATCAGCGGCACCATAATACAGGTTGATAGTGTCTCCGTCCGCTCCGATTGTCTGTCCGCAAGGAAACACAACGTCATTTACGTCTCCATTACGTTCATAGCTCGCCTCAGGTCCGAACACCCAGGAATTTCCCCGTCGTAGGCAAACATCCGGCTTCTCCAGATCGAAGAGCGCCAAACCGAGGCGATAGATGCTTCCCGATGCAGTTTGCCGTACTCCGTGATAAATTGCCAACCAGCCCTTATCGGTCTCAATCAGCGGAGAACACAGCCCAATTTTGTTCGCATCCCACCATCCGCCGCGCCGCGCTTCGAGAATGATCTTATGGCTTCCCCAATGCCTCAAATCTGGCGAATAGGATATCCACATATGTGCGCCCAGGGCCGTCATGGGCCGGTGAATCAGCGCCCAGCGGCCGCCGATCCTCCGCGGTAACAGTGCGGCGTCCTTGTCCTCTGGGGGCATGATAACGCCGAATCGCTCGAAGCTCTGGAAATCCTTGGTCAATGCCAGCGAGACACCGGGCCCCCCTCGTGCGAAAGATGTATACGCCACGGCGTATTGTTCGAGTTCCGGAACGTAGGTGATCCGCGGATCTTCGATGCCCCAGATCTCTTCCGGGAATTCCTGGGGATTCGCCACTAACGTTGGTTGAGGATCGATCCGCCAGTTATCAACACCATTCGCAGAACGTGCCGCGCAAAGATGCGACAAGCCGCTTCTATCTTCAATGCGGCACAGAAGCAAGGTATCACCATCCGCCAGCATTACGGCCCCTGCATTCAGGACACTATTGATCGGGTATGGCCAGTCTTTGCGGCTCAAAATCGGATTACTGGTATGTCGTGCAAACAAAGGTAGATCGGCGCAAGCCTTTATCTTTGCTTGTTCCTGGGCATCAGATTCAGCCGATTCATTCCGTGTGATAACTGGATTCAATAAGTGACGCTCATTCCCTGATTCAGTTCGTTTGTGCTTGCTACTTTAGCCGCCTGCATTTCAAGCAAAGCCATAAGAAAAGAGAGTGTAGATTCAGCTCCCTGATTTTCATTCACGCGGTCGGGATGAAGCCCATCTCTGCAACCGCCTGTGATTGAGTCGTAAAGAGGCGCCTGCAAATCGTTCTTGCCAAGAAACCAACGAAATACCAGTTGAGCTTCATCGCGCCACTGCTTCTCTTCAGTAAGCCTGTAGACCTCAAGACAGGCCGAGATTGTCGCGCATGCCTCAACAGGCTGCTGATCGAATCGCGCCTTTTCATTTCCTTCAATGAAGAATCCACTAGAACCGATCGGCACAAAAATCTCACGATCATCGCGGTGTTGCTCGGCAACAAGCCACTTCAGCGAATCCATCCCAACTTCGATCATTCTTTGGTTATCGCTCCGCCAGCCTGCCAGAATGAGGGCCTGCGATAGCCTTGCGTTCGAATAGGAGAGGCTCTTCTCGAACCACTTCCATGTTTCCGAGTAAGTTCTCTCGTAGATATCAAGAAGTCGATTCGCCAAGACGTTGCGGACTCCCTGGACGACTCTGTCTCCGGGAAACCAGTCCAGATAAGCTTGCAGCCCGAGAATGGAGAATGCCCAAGCTCGCGGACTTGTGAGGTTGAGTGTTGCTGGGACTGCGGCTTCGAACAGTCGACCTGCCGCCCCTCTCAATCCGGCATTTCGCGAAGACCCGAGCACCGTCCCCAGTGACCATAAGGCGCGGCCGTGGCTGTCATCCGATCCAGCGCTTTCCAGCCATTTTCGATCATAGCCGAGAAAGTTTCGGAATCTCCCGGAATCAGCGTCGAAAGCAAGCCATAAAAAAGCCAGATAGCGGTGGGATAAGTTTGCGCGCTCCAGTTGGTCTGGCTGCAATGAACTCTCATCAAGAAGAGTCGAAACCATGAGCGCGCGTGCATTATCATCGGTCGTATATCCTTCGCGCGTGTTCGGCACAGAGAAAATAGCGTGCTGCAACATGCCGGTGTCATCTGTCATGTTCAATAGATGGCTGGGATTCAGCGTGGGCATGAAGTCCACCGGCTTCATGACAGGATCGCCTTGTTGAGTAGCCCTCGGATGTAGTGAGCGTTCAAACCTTGCGCGCTGAAAGCTCGCCATATAGGCTCGCGCTGTCTTTGGCCAGGTCGTGCCACGGGAATAAAGATAGGCACGTTTCCGCATGGCGTGTCGCGCAGCTTCATTCTCAAGCAATCCGATCACTGCCTCAGCAATGGCATCGGGGTTGGCAAAGGGAACAATCACGCCCCTCTTCTCCGAAAGCAGTTCTTTGGCGTACCAGTACGGCGTCGAGATAATGGCCTTACCCGCCCCGAGCGCTATAGCCAGCGTACCGGAAACAACCTGTGCCTCTTGGAGATACGGTGTAATGTAAATGTCCGCCGCTCCTACGTGTTCTATCAACTCCTCGGTGCTCACAAAGCGGTTGTTGAGAATCAGGTGCGCGGAAACTCCCAGTCGTTCTGCTAACGCTTGCAATGTTTCGCGGTAGTATTCGCCCTCACGCCGGCGTATATGCGGGTGAGTTACACCGGAGACGATATAGACAACGTTCGGGTGCTTTTTCAGAATCGAAGGCAGCGCCTGAATGACGTTTTCGATCCCCTTGTTTGGAGACAGCAAACCAAAAGTGAGCAGAACCGACTTGCCCTCAGTGCCAAATTTATCTTTGTAGTAGTTGGGATCTATGAAGGTGAAATCTGGCACACCGTGCGGTATGATATCTATCTTTTCATTCGGAACTGTGTACACTTCGCGTAGAAAAGTCGCCGCCAACTCGCTCATGACTACGAGTCGATCGGAGAGTCGCCCAATCTCCTCGAGCACAGCGCGCTGATTTGCGTCCGGCTCTCGCAGAACCGTGTGTAATGTTGTGACTAGTGGCATCTTTAGCTTTCGCAGCAAAGCCAGAATGTGGCGGCCTGCCGGTCCACCATAGATCCCGTATTCATGTTGCAGGCAAACAAGATCGTTACCATTAAAGTTAAGGAATTCGGCAGCCCGCTCGTAGGACCCCAAATCTTCTTGGTCAAGCTCAAGACGCACCTGTTCCGGGTATTCGTAATGCGACTCGGGATCGTTGACTGGTATAGCAAACAAACGTTCGGCTCCGTATTCTGCTGCGAGAGAAGCGCACAAGTCCGTGGTGAAAGTAGCGATTCCACATTGTCGCGGCAAGAAATTTCCTACAAATGCAACCCGAGTGGGCAACGGAAGGCTGCACGCTTTCGGCACGGCTGTACTCGAACCTGATTGAAAAATATCGCTAACCATCTCTTCGGGATGAACGGATTGAACAAAAGTCATATTGCCCTGCTTTCCCTTGTATAGACACCAAAAAAAGGCCCTCTTTGGCAAGTCGCAAGCACAAATGAGATGCTCGCTTTAAGCCTGCTTCGTTCGATCATCCTTCTCGAAGATTGAGCTTTTGCTGACACCACGCTAAGTGATTCGAAACGAGGCGGCGAGGTCGACTATCGACGCAGCAGATCTGGTCTCTGCTTTACGAACGAGGAGTGTTGTGCATCGCTGGTATTTGCGTGTCGTCTGGATTGGCGACCGTCACAACCGCTGATACAGTCCCACCTGGAGAAGAATGTTCAGATGAAAAATCTTCGACGAAAACAGACACTTTCGATTTGATCGCTCTATCCGCTACTGGCGATAACAACACGGTAGGTTTGTCAGCCTGCTGAACAAGATGCAACCCCTCAATCCGTCGTGCGGAGAAGTGCATCTTAACATCGCTTTTCTTGAAGAGAGTCATCTCAACTCCAAACGTTCCGTTGCGTACTTGAACGGTACTCGTCTGGAGCGAAGCCTGAATGGCTGAAGGCGAGAAGAGGAATCCTTACCTAGCATCTCAAGTATACACGACATACGGACAACTTACCCTCAATGAATTCCCACACGCTTCAACGTGGCTATCCACAAATCGTTCTTAGGCGAGAAAGCGATGAGGCCTTACTTCCGAAGTTAGCTGTTATACACTTCTCAAATCCGGCCGACAAGCAGGAGACCCAGTACAATTACAAGGACAAGCCTAACCCACCAGTCGGGTAATATCCCGAATTCCGTCTGTATGGCCACCGAGGCAATGCACCGAGAAGTGCCAAGACCAGAAAAGCAATGAGAATCGTTCCGAGCGTATCTTACTCCTTGGCACCGTTGTAAGTTTGTTCTCGGTCGTGACACGGTGCAGTCTCTTTTGAGACCGCACCGGCCAGTCATCTGAAATCGATCAAGATGTCGAGCTGCCTTATTAATTCATCCCTAGCGTTGGATTTGTTGTACCGCCTATTATGTCTCCGGAAACGACCAATTCAACTCTCCGGTTTTCTTGCCTGCCACTTGAGTTATCGTTAGAAGCCACAGGCAATGTGTTGCCAAACCCTTTCGCGCTTACCGAGTTGGTACCCACACCCTCTTGCACCAGATAGTCTCTTACCGCTCCAGCGCGATGTTCTGAGAGTGTCTGGTTCATTGCATCACCACCGACGTTATCGGTATAGCCCCCAACTTCGATGTTGAGCCCTGGGTACGCAATCAGAATGCCAGCGACCTTAGCGAGTTTTTCGCGCGCGCCCGGCTTCAGCGAATAGTGTCCAGTGTCAAACAACACGTCGGACATGCTAACAATCAGTCCGCGCGCGCTATCGCGAGTGGCAAGAATCTTGTTCAATTGCTCAGACAACTGAGCGCGCATGGCAGCCTTGTCGCTGACCGCTTGATGCTCACCCTGTTGAGCCTTTTCTGCGGCAATGCGAGCCTGATCTGCATCTGCCTGAGCTGCGGAGACTGCGGCAGCCGATGTCGTTTGATTGGCAGCCAAGTCGGCCTGCGCCCTTGCTGCATCGGACTGCGCGGCCGAGATAGCCGCCGTCGATGCGCTCTGGTTTGCCGTCAAATCGGCTTGCGCTTTTGCCGCGTCCAACTGCGCTTGCTCTTTCAAGCGTGTAGCTTCAGTTGCCTGGGCATCCGATCTTGCCTGCGCATCGCTTGAATTCTGGCGATCATTCGCCTCGCGCTCTTCATCGATCTTCTTGACCGCGATTTCGCGCGCGTCTTCGGCAGTCTGAACAGCCTCTCGGGCTACAGCAATGAGTGGCTTCCTGTCGATATGTTTGTCGATTGCGTACGCATCTGCACGGTTCATCAATTCCACAGCATGCTGGTAGCTTGGGCTTGCATAGCTCTCAGCTCCCTCGGATTCAGCGATACGAAGAGCATTTCGCGCCTCATAGAACTCCAATGGCAGACTGGCTCCCAGAACGACTGGATCGAATTTATAGCCAGTCGGGATGTAACCACCACGCTCCATCAGTTCGTACTTTGCTTGCACGGCTTCGGTGGTTCCCTTCGTGTCTTCGCGAACGACGTTTTCGAGAACGACAACATTGCTGGGCTGTCGAACAGCGTAGTACGGCTCCGCAGTAACGATCAACGCAAATGCCTGGAGGTCGGTGGTTGCCGTCAGCTTGCTTCGGTCGTTGTCCCCCACCAGAACTTCTCCGAGGTTTACAGCCCGGCCCTCGGGTGAGATCGCCCATAATACATAGGTTAGGTATTCGCCGCCGAATGCAGCAGGGCTTTGCAGGTTTCCGAATTCTGCTTCGACTTCCATGGTTCCGCGCTTGCTTCGCACCTTCGCTTTACCATCCGATGAAGGCAGCAAAGTAGTGCCGGCAAAGTCCACGCTGGTAACCCCGCCGCGATGCCGATAGTTGACCGCTTCGACCGAACGATTGATCACGATTACGCGGTATGTGGACGCTGGGCCAACGGGAACAATAACCGTCGTCGCCTGCGGATTGACCTGAGCAAACGCGCTCAAGCTGAGTGCACTTCCAATTGCCAGTAGAACGATGCGTTTCAAGATTCCTCCTGCCGGCAGGACTCTGCCGTCTTGCGTTGAACTTGCGTTGTGTTTCCGGCCAAAGCTTTCGGGCTCAGTCATTCGTTCTCTCAATGCCCAACGCGGAACTGGGTCAGGTATCCGTAAAGGCCGAATACCTTAATGAGCCACAGAACCACGGCAATCACCACGACGGCATTCAGGATTCCTTTGATCTGGCTTTGCATCGGAATATATCGGTTGACAAGCCAAAGCAGCACACCTACTACGCATAAAGCGAGAACAACAGTGACGAGGGGCATTGAGCGCTCTCCATTCGAGTTTCTTGAGCTGAGTGATCTGGGTTTATTGATCGGCTCGGCCATATTCTGTGTTGTGTGATCCGCCCGGGTGCATCATGCATTGCTCACGAGGCTGTCTTTTTGCGATACGGCAGCTAGAGCGTGCGGATATCAGATGGGCCGTCATATATCAGGAGCCATGAGGGAGACGAGAGAATAAACTCTTCTTCCCTATGATCATTGCAAACCAGCAAACGTAATGCTGAGCTACATTGATCGTATGGATTTCCGCTAAAAGCGTATTCCGAGGTCTTGTCGCTCCTGTTTTCATCAATGCGTCGACTGCTATGGCTTCGGTGTTGGGACCACAGAAGCATTGACTGGTCGGTCTAAGTTCATTCGTGCTGGAAAAGCCACAGGATTTTCCCTATCTGCTGGAAGTTCAGTGCCTGTCGGATAAATAAGAATCTGGATTGAGCCCCAATCCGCATCCGGGGTTGATCCGGTCTGCTTGCCCATTCCCAACGTCTTTAGTTGGCTGTCGTCAAAGCCAAAGTTCTCGACCAGATAGTTGCGCACCACCATGGCCCTTGCCTCAGTCAGCACCATGTCTTTCTGGGTATCGCCCTCCATGCCGGTCGAGGCAACCACTACCGCAAAGCCGAATTGATTCTGCGCTAGGAACTCGCCCCCGGCATTGAGAGACTTCTGATCCCGCAGTTTGGCAGAGTCATGGCCATCGAAAAGTTGCCTTGCTGTGAATGAAAATGTTTTTGCAGGCGCACCAGTGGGCAGTCCACTAATCCTGTTCGCTCCCAGTTCAGCTGAATCGTTGTAACCACGTTTCTTGAAATATCCACTCAAAAGGAAGTTGTGCTTTAACGCTTCCATGTTCTCTTGAAAGTCCGTCACCCCGGTCTGCGCCTGAACCATCGTGGTCTGCAACGTTGCTGTGCTTTGTGCAAGGTTGCTATAGAGTTGCTTGTCGTTTACCAGCGCCCCGACTGTCCCTTGCCCGGAGTCGATCTTGGCGCTCACCGAATTCAGATGCGCTGTAGCCATCGTCGCATTATCGATGGCCTTTTGGCTGCTGTCTAAAATGCCGCTTGTCTTCTTGAAAAGATCCGACATCTCAAGCGGCGGTTCACTTTGGATGATCTCGCCGTCCTTTACCTCGGCCTGCCCAGCAGATCCAAACGTAATAGCAACGAATTGATTGCCCAAAACTCCAGCGGTTTCGATCGAAGCTACAGAGTCGTGCTTGATAATCTCGTGCGTCGATCTGTCAAGGTCCATAATCACTGTGACTTGTTCGCCCGGTTTGTGAGGCAACTCGATGCTATGTACAGTTCCGCTGTGAACCCCACCCACCTGCACATCTGCTCCAGCAGCCAGGCCCGCTACATTGTCGAACTGCGCCTTTAGTTGATATGTCGATTGAAACAGATACTCCTTGCTTCCGATGACGAAAACCCCAGCGGCAAGAATCGCCAGCGTTAATACAATGAATGCACCCAACCGAGCTACTTTCGACATAAACCCTCCTACGATTGCTTTAGAAATTCCTTGACAAACACGCTGTCGCTTTGCTGAAGATTCTCAAACGTGCCTTCAATCACCACGTTTCCTTGATCCAGCAGCGCAAGACGGTTGGCAATTGTTCTGGCGCTATGAAGATCGTGAGTCACTACGATGGATGCCATTTGATGTTCCCTCTGAAGTGTGAGAATCAAATCGTCGATTTCCCCTGAACTAATGGGGTCGAGGCCCGCTGTGGGCTCATCGAGAAGCAGAATCTCTGGGTCTAACACAAGAGCACGAGCTAATCCCACCCGCTTCTGCATTCCGCCCGAAATATCGGACGGCATCTTCCCGGAGTCGGCATCCATCCCCACCTCAGCCAGCAATTGCTGCACCCTGTCGCCGCGCTCGGATCTGGACATGTCTCTTCGATGGTGTTCGAGAGGAAACGCAACGTTCTCCGCGACAGTCAGTGAATCGTAAAGTGCGGCATGTTGAAATAGAAAGCCCATCTTTTTCCTGATTTCGCCCATTCGATCGAGAGCGAGCCCATTGATGTCCTGCCCGTAGATGCAAACCGATCCAGAGTCAGGTGTTTCTAGGCCAATGATGAGCCTTAGCAACACGCTTTTTCCGGTCCCACTACGACCTAGCACGGCCAAGGTTTCGCCCCGATTCACGCTCAAACTGATCCCATTGAGAACGGTGTGACTTCCAAAAGTCTTCTGCACTTTCTTGACGGCGACTATCGGCGCAAATCTTTCTTCGTTTACGTCTTCTGGTTTCGTCGCCATGTCATAGGATGTGGCCATGCTTATCTCACGAATTCGCAGATCGATGATTGAGGGTTAAGGAAAGACAACGAGGATGAACTTCACCAGTACGACATCGGCGAGAATAACGAAGAGCGATGCGAGGACCACCGAGTTTGTGGCGGCGCGACCCACGCCTTCAGCACCTCCGCGTGTGCGCATCCCCTGAAAGCACGCGATAAGACCAATAATCAGTCCATAAACCGCAGTCTTGAACGTGGGCGGCAAGAATGCATTGAAAGTTGAGCCATGAAATCCGCTTTCAATGAACTGATGGAAAGACAGCGGCTCAACGAGAGTCTGTGCAAACCAGCCTGTTAACAAGCCACTTGCGTCGGCAGCGACCGTCAGCAGTGGCAGCATCAGAATGCATGCCAGGATTCGTGTCGCTGCCAGAAGTCTGTATGGGTTGATAGCCGATGCCTCAATAGCGTCAATCTGCTCGTTCACCTTCATCGACGCCAGTTCCGCGCCAATGCCGGCTCCCACTCGGCCGCTCACGATCAACCCAGTGATAACCGGGCCCATGACCTGGATGACGGAGTAGACAAGAGTTGCCGGAAACATCGATTTGGCGCCGAAGCGGCTCAAGCTGTATCTCGCTTCCATCGAGATCACAACACCAATAGCAGCGCCTGCCAAGACGACCAAAGGCAAAGACTTTGATCCAACCTCGTCAAGCTGACGAATCATTTCTCGCCACTCATACGGCGGTGTAACCGCAGCCTTGAGTACCTTCCAGGAAAAGATACCAAGACCGCCAAACCACTCGAAGAAACCATTGACCAAGTTCGCGATGGAATCCGCCACAGAGGGCAGAAGTGCGCCGCGTTGCCCCGATTGGGGCGGCTTGATTCCTACAACCGCAGTGGATCCGTAACCGCTCACTTGTTTGGTCCTTGAACCGGTGATCCATGCGCATTGTTCAGATGCATGCGATGAAGCAGGGAGTGTGGCCCGCTGTAGAAGAACTCCAGCGAGATGTTGCTGCCCGCATATGCCAACAGGCTATAGTTGCCGATGCGAAATGCATCCTTTGCTCCGAAGCGACTCGGATACCACCCATAGACTGCAGTCATCGAACCCGCGTAAGGCGCAACCAGCGCGGGAAAAGAAAAAACGCGATGACCTTCTTCCCCTCGACGTGCCGTTAATGTCGAGAGCACGGCGTGTTCCACCCGCGGCAATACGCCTCTGCACTCGCAGCGGTAATATAACGTATCTTCCTTAAGGGCTTCTGCTAATCCATAGCGCGTCGTTGTTCCTACAACCGCAATCCCGAAGTCGGACCCAAATCGTTTGGAGTAACCTTCAACGCCTTGGTTCCACTCTGGAGGAGCATTGCTTATCTGGTTGATGCCAGCAGCAATTCCAGCGCCGACGATGGGATACGGACCAGCCGCGTCGAACACATAATTGCTGACCTTTGTTTTCTCCGTTGGTCGTAAATATGCAGAGTCAATTTGGCCCGACGATTCTCCTGCCACAAAGCTGGAGGAGCCCTCTGGATATGGCAAAGCTTGCGATTCTGCGATTAGTGGAAGGCATGTGAGAAGTGCAAGAATCAGGAGAATTGGCATTATCGAATCGATGTCTATGCCAAAATTCGTTTTGATCGACCGGCCACCTTGGTTGAGTGCTGCAACTACGCAGCGATTGACCATCTTCCGGTAACCCCGTATGTGTAAAACAAGAATCAAGATCCATTCTCCAATCACCATTGCAATCTTCATGTTGGTGCGGACGCGAGCGCCAACAACAGCATTCTGTGGCAACTTCAACGATGATGTCAGAGTTGGAGTTGCTCAGAATGGTCACACTAGCTCGGTGCGAACATAGCTATTTTGGTCCGTCTCGCGAAACGATTCGTAAAGCTGAGCAAAACAGACCAGACACGAGTTGCGACAAAAGGCGGATAATGGAAAGTGCTTGAGTGTAACCGCCCTCAAGCGCGGGGTGGTCTTCCCCCAAATGTGACGCTAGGTTTCCCTAAAGCCTCTAAGGACTGCGTTACCGATGCCAAGAAGCGAGTTGAGCTCCGATATTCCTCACTAGAGATCTTCTTTGTGATCCTTGATGGATTCGCCACAATCACCGGTCATCTTCGATCCAAAGTGGCCTCTCCTGGAAATTCACCCACCACACCGGGCAAACCGTTTAGAACGGGCAAAATCTTGAAAATCAGAGACACTGAATTCGCTTTTGACTCAGGCACTTTTCTCGCGAACGCTGGTCTTGGCCGCAAGATCGTCGAGCTGGAGCCGAAACAAACATTTTTCTCGCAGGGAGACTTGGCCGACACCGTCTTCTATCTCCAAAGAGGCAGGGCAAAACTTACTGTTGTCGCGCAAAGCGGCAAAGAGGCCACGATCACGCTTCTCTCCGATGGCGACTTTGTCGGAGAGGAGTCTCTGGCGGCCATTCCGGGACTGCGTTTGGCGACCGCATCTGCCGTGAACTCGTGCGTGGCTCTCAAGATCACGAGGGAAGAAATGACTCGTGTCATGCATGACGAACCAGCATTCGCAGATTTTTTTCTGAAGTTTGTGCTGACCCGCAGTATGCGAATTCAGGCAGATCTTGTCGATCAGCTTTTTAATTCCAGCGAGAAGCGTCTCGCGAGGATTCTTCTGATCATGGCGGAATTTGGCAAACCTGGCGAACGGGACAAATTCATCCCTCCTATCTCACAGGAGGCATTGGCGGAGATGATTGGGACGACACGTTCGCGGGTGAGCTTTTTCATGAATCGCTTCCGCACGCTTGGCTATATTAATTACGACGGCCGCATTCAGGTGAACAAGTCGTTGCTCAATGTAGTTCTTTTCGACCAGTTTCCGGGGCATAATGCCCAAAAACCTGATCTGCCAAAGATTGGAGCTGATCTGAAAATCGTCATATCAAAAGTTGAAACCATCCTCAAACCAGTCATTCCGATAGTCAAAAGGATTCTGCAGCCAGTCGTTCCGATTGTTGAGGCGGTCAAGCGTAAGATCTCAACTGAAACCGGGGATTGAGAAGAGCTTTTTTGTAAGAATCCAGTTCCCTCTTACGCAGCGAGCGAAAAGAATGCCGAATTGGCTCTGGAAAAGAAACCGCACGCTATTGCCTGTGCGCATGAACAACAAATCGCTCCGGAGCAGCACCGATATAGTGGAAGGGATAGCAGGTAACAAGGGTTAGAGTGGAGTCAGTTGTGGGCGATACAATGGCAACGTCGCTCGGGACGGTGATCTGTATCCAATCTACCTCGTATCGGGTGATACCCTCAGTAGTTTGGATCTCGATCTTATCGCTTGCCTGAATATCTTTCAGAGCGCGAAAATATGTATCGCGGTGTCCGGCGATTCCGATATTTCCAGATTCGCCAGGGAGCGCAGTTCTTTCGATGTGCCCCACGCCATGCCGAAGAGTTTGCGATGTAGTTCCCTCTAGAATTACAACCGACAATCCGATCCGCGGAATCTCAATGCGGCCCAGAATATCCCCCTCCTTCACTGCTAGCTTGGGAAGCGCTGACTCGTTCGCTTCTTGCGCCTGAATTTGCTCTTCCAGGCTCAGTTCGGCTTTCTTCTGATAAATCCTTGCATCGAACAGCGTAAGCCCAACATAGGCAAGGGCCGTAACTCCGCTGACCAGCAAGACACGCCGTGTCCGACTCACCAATCGCTGCCTGCGTTCTGCGGTGATCTCTTTGTCAGTTATGGAAATCATGGCCTATATCCCTTGTCCCCAACGGTTGTGATGACGACGGCAGAAAGTAGCCAGCTCGCGTACGAACAGTTAAGCGTCCGTGCGCACGCTCGCTAGCCTGCACGTCGACGACCCGATATCCGGCATCCTGTTTTGATATTATTGGCACATAAGCCAAAGTGTACTGATTGCGAATATCGCGTGCGATCCCTTCGCAGATTGAGGACATCTCCTTCGGCGATGCCGGGAAGAATGCTTCACCACCCGTCTCTTTCGCAAATCGTTTGAGCACGCCGGGGTTCTGATCACCGTCCTGCTCGTCGAAGATACCGATCGCGTAAATAATTGCGGTGGAGTGCCTAGCCATTTCGATCACCTGGGCTAGACCATGCTTACTCGCGTTGTCGCCTCCATCACTAATCACGATGAGAATCTTTTTATCGCATTTGCTTTGCTTGAGATGATCGAGGGCTGTGGCGATCGCATCGTAGAGCGCAGTCTCGCCAGTCGTCTTGATAGCTGACAGAGCAAACCGCAACTGGTCCCGTCGATCTGTGAATGATATCTCAGGCGGCAGACCATAAGTCACCTGCTCATTGAAATTGACCACAAACATCTGGTCCAGAGGATTGCTTGATTGAGCAAACGACAAAGCGGCGGCTATCACGTCTGCGCGTTTCGGTTTCATGCTCCCACTGTTGTCGATAATCAGGCCGACAGCCACAGGAACGTCTTCATGGCTGAAGTCTTTGATTTGTTGAAGAACATGATTTTCGTATATCTGAAAATTGTCTTTTGCGAGTCCGGAAACCAGCGCATTATGACGATCCAGAACGGTCGCACTCAAGATTACCAGGTTTGTTGCCACCCGTACGGTAAAATTTCCGCTTGATTTTTCTTGCGAATAGGAAGAATTTTGCGACAAGGCCATACTTGAGAATGAAATCGAAGCCGCAAGAGCGAGAAGGAATGGGAGTGGACACTGAAGTCTTACTCCGAAGCGACCGCCAGTCCATCCTTGCCCTGGAATCGACAAGCCGATTTCTCTCTCTTTATAAGATTCAGACGCGGTCCTCCTCATCATCTTGATTTTCCTTTGTCGTAGTCCAAAACGTCCAACGCAATTCTGCCCTTATCTCCAGCGAGAGAGAGAGAGAGAGAGAGAGGCGGTACTCGCGTACCGCCATATTCCCGGCTGGTCCGGCCAACCCGAATGGCCTGGAGTGACACTTGGAAGTATCGCGATTCTGAATTAGACGATCTTCTTGAAAAATACCGGAAGCAAGAAACCGGCTCCCAACAACATCATTCCAGATAGTCCAATAAAACCTAGGTTGCTAGCGGTTTTCGGCAGAGATGCGACCTGAGTTGTGGCAGGTGATGCCACAGTTACAGCCGCAATGGGAGCGGGTGCGGCAGGTGGCGATTGAACGACCTGTGCAACATCCACGGTTTCTCCGTTTGGGCTAACCGCTTCAACCGGGGCTGCAGCCAGAGAGTCGACAGGCGCGGCAGTCAGTGCATAAGGCGTTGAGAGTACCGCCTCATTGGTTTCCTTGGCCAGTTGGATAGCCCTGGATCTTTCATAAACAAATTCTTCGCCCCATTCACGGCCCGGATAGAACCATGCCCTCAGCGCCTCAGGTTCTCCCGCTGGCCGCTCCCGAAATGTGATGACAGTCTTATCGGTCGCTTTCAAGCGATAATTTGGAATTGCCAGAATGGTTGTGAATACATGCGTTTCGTCTTGATTGAAGATCTGCACGATATGACGATTGGAGTTGGAGTCAAATATCTTGAAAACGTAGGTACCCGCCGGCAAGATCTGGGCGCCAACGCCCGGAACTTCGACTGGCCCACTAAAGGTGATGACAGTCTTCCTATTCAGCTCGTCTGCCTTTGCTTTCGGCGCGGCGAGAACACAGAGCACGGTAAGACATAGTCCTGTTGCGATTCCTTTGAGCAGTATCATTATTTCTCCAGTACCTCTCCGACTCACTCGCACGGCGGTTGTTATGCATCCTCTTTATGTTGTCGGGTTCACAAGAGTTTGCACGCCGGAGACTCCGGCAGCCTTCTGTCCGTGGCGTGTACTGATTGTGAGTATTCCTCACCAATAATTCATTAGCTGATCAATATTGACCTCCTGTAGATAAGTAGCACTGCGAGAGGTGTGAAGAAATAGACAGACACAAGACAGCACCTCCTGCGAAAGAGTATTCGCGTGGTCATAATCTTGGTTGCATTTGGAAACGGGCTAGCTCAGAAGAGATTGATCGCTCTTATTCCATCGCGTACGCGGCACTGCCCTGTATTGCTCAGACCGCTGCGGTTTTGGCACTTAGTGTAAAGAATGTAAGGATAGCTCGAGGTCACCCGCGACACACGCACCGGGAACTGACGCACGGATTTAAAGACCCTTATGGTAGCTGCTGTTGCTGGACTGTTCTTTACGGCTGCACACAGCATCCAACGCAATTTCAGCCATCGCAGATACCTTTAAGGAGGTTATTTATGCGCGGACTTAGAACATTCTTCGGTACGACAGCATTGCTGGCAGGCTTGGCCTTGGCGCCAACAGCCAATGCCCAGGTCGTGGTCGACATCGGTGTTCAACCGGTTTGTTCCTACGGGTACTATGGATACGCACCTTACACCTGCGCGCCTATGGGTTATTACGGCCCCGGCTACTTCTATAACGGCATCTTCCTGGGCATGGGACCTTGGGGCGGTTGGGGCTACAGCCACGGCTGGGGCGGGCACCGATTCGTCAATGAAGGCGGCGGAAGCTATCACGGCGGGCCTGGCCGCGTGTCCTATCACGATAACGGTAGAGCGGCATCTCGCGGCGGCGGTGCTGGATATCGCGCCAATTCAGGAGTAAACCATCCGACAGCAAAGCGTGGCGGAACAACCCAAACTGCGTCCGCTAAACCGAGCGCATCTCATGCTGGAAACACGCGGCCCAGCGCACCACACTCTGCTGCTCCGCATAGCAGCGGCGGAGCAGCTCATAGCAGCGGTGGAACATCGCATGGCGGTGGCGGCGGTGGTGAACATCAAGGCGGCGGCGAACACCGGTAGGTCTTGATTACAGCAGCCTGCTGTACTTCCACAAGGCAGCGAAGCTAAACGGCTTCGCCGCCTTGCATGTGGTTTCGATCACGTCTGCTTCCGTTCTACAGTGTTTTCTCCGCTTAGAATCGAACGCGTGCTTGATCGACGATCTATCGAACCGCCAGTCTAGACAAAGCGGCACGGACGGGAAATAGAGTACTTCAAGAGAAGTCGATCAACCGAAATGAAAAGACCTGATATGTCAGCCGTTAGATATCGAGCTCGAACTATGCCGGGGTTGTAACTGCGGAAACAGCAGCGGTACATTCGTCTATTTTACCTGAAGTGTAATTCGCTTAATTAGTTTCTATCTAATCGAGGCGAGAAAGGCCCGCTCAAATCCGCCGACCGATTTCTCGATCCGTTCCAGCGGAATCGTTAACGAAAGACGAATGTAACCCGAGCGTCCAAAGCCTGTGCCGGGAACGGCCAATACGCCTTCCTCTGCGAGCCGCTTGCAAAACGCGATGTCGTCAGAGATAGGAGTCTTGAGGAAAATATAAAACGCGCCCTCGGGCCGCCTCACATCGTATCCGATGGCCGCGAGCGCATCGCAAAGCACGTTCCGTTTGTGCTCGTAGGGTGCGGGGTCGATTGTCTCGTCGAGCGACTCAAGCATCACCCACTGCCAGATTGCAGGCGCATTGATAAATCCGAGCGTGCGATTGCAGAAGGCGCACGCCCCGCGCAACGCCGCGCGATCCTCAATTTGCGGCGAGAGCGCAAGATACCCGATGCGCTCGCCCGGCAACCCCAGCGACTTTGACCACGAGTTGCAAATCGCCGTGTTGGCTATAAGCGAGGCCACCTCACTCTGGTGCTGCCCGTCATACACAAAAGACTTGTAGGGTTCGTCGCTAATGACGGTAATAGGCTGTTCCGTGCGTGCCAGCATTTCTTGCAAATCGCGCAGAACACTCTCGGGATAGACACGGCCTGTAGGATTATTCGGTGTGTTCAAGAGAATGGCGCGCGTGCGAGGGGTGATTGCCGCCGCGATGCGCTCCACGTCAGGCAAAAACGTATCATCAGTCTCGACCGGAACCATGCACCCGCCGTGGTTCGAAATATAGAACTGATACTCGGGAAAGAACGGCATCAGGACAATAACTTCATCGCCTGGATCAAGAATAGACTTCAAGATCACGTTGCATGCGCCCGCAGAGCCAATCGTCATGAAGACGTCTTCCGCCATAAACGGCAACCCTGTCTCTCTATGGAGCTTCTTCGCAACTGCTTCGCGAACCTGCCCGTAACCCGGATTCGGCATATAGCCATGCGACCCCGTGCGGTTATTAGCTACAGTTCGCCGCAAGGCATCAACCACCGCCGGCGGTGGCTCGACATCGGGATTGCCAAGCGAAAAGTCAAAGACAGCATCGGCTCCGCGTTCGCGCTTGAGCCTGACGCCCTCTTCGAACATGCGTCGAATCCATGAGGCGTTTTCGAGTTGGCTGGCGATAGTTTTTGAGACGGGCATCTTTGGGGCCTGCTACTGCTTCAGGAGTTCATGGCCTGCGACCACATTAATGTCTGCGGCCTGCAAACGCTCAATCGCAGCATCCGGATCGTTGAAGCGAAAGATCAAAATTGCCTGGTCTCCGCGAGGATAAGGAAAGGCGTACATGTACTCGATGTTGATGCCGCTTCCATCAAGCGCCCCCAGCACCTCAGCCATGCCGCCCGGCCGGTCTGGCACCTCGACCGCAAGGACCTCTGTAGCCTTGGCCACATATCCATTCGCTTTGAGAATTCCGGCAGCCCGCTGCCAATCCGACACGATCATCCGCACAATGCCGTACTGTTCGGTGTCGGCCAGATACAGGGCGCGGATGTCGATGCCTTCATTTGCCAGCAGTCGCGCGGGGGCGGCGGTGTGTCCCGGCTTGTTCTCAACGAAGAGCGATAGCTGTTGGATCTTCATGCTGTCCGCCTGTCGATGACGCGTTTTGCTTTCCCTTCACTGCGCTGGATAGAAAACGCCTCAACCAGCGCAACCTTCACACGGATTCCCAGCACATGATCGAGCGCGGACTGAATTCTTGATTGCAATCCCTGCAACGCTCCGATCTTATCGTTGAACATTTGCGGAGTAACTTCGACCTGCACTTCCATCTGATCCAGACCCTGCGCGCGGGTCAAAATAATCTGGTAGTGCGGCAGCGTTCCCTCGATCTCCAACAGCGCCGCTTCCACTTGCGACGGAAAGACATTGACGCCGCGAATAATCAGCATGTCATCGCTGCGCCGGCCGATGCGCGCAATCCGCCGCATCGTGCGGCCGCACTCGCATGTGCCTGGCATAAGCCTGGTAATATCGCGCGTGCGGTAGCGAATCATGGGCATGGCCTGCTTGCTCAGAGTAGTCAGAACCAGTTCGCCCTCTGTGCCGTCCGGCAGCGGCTCGCCAGTCTCGGGATCGACAATCTCCGGATAGAAGTGATCTTCGAATATGTGCAGCCCCTGATGCTGTCGGCATTCGCAGCCAACGCCGGGCCCGATAATCTCCGTGAGTCCGTAAATGTCGAACGCCTCAATGTTGCTGGCGCTTTCGATATGCCTGCGCATCGAGTCAGTCCAAGGCTCCGCACCGAAGATGCCTGCACGCAGCGGCAGTTCTCTCAGATCAACTTTAAGATCCGCAGCTCGGTCGATCAGGTGAAGAAAATATGAAGGAGTGCAACACATCGCAGTCACGCCAAAGTCCTTCATCAGCATGATCTGCCGGTCGGCGTTGCCGCCAGATGCCGGAATCACCGCCGCCCCCAGCGCCTCAGCGCCATAGTGTGCGCCCAGCCCGCCGGTGAAGAGGCCGTAGCCATATGCCACTTGAATGATATCTCCGCGATGCAGCCCGCAGCCGGCCAAACACCGGACCACGACCGAAGTCCACACGTCCACATCTTCTTTTGTGTAAGCAACGACTATTGGTTTACCAGTAGTGCCGCTCGATGCGTGCAGACGGACAACATCCTTCATCGGGCTGGCAAAGAGACCATTTGGATAGGTGTCCCGCAGATCCGCCTTCATCGTGAAGGGCAGCTTTGCGATGTCTTCGAGCGAACGAATGTCGCCGGGGTCGAGTCCGCGCTCATCCATCCTTGCGCGAAAGAGCTTAACCTGCTGCCAGGCACGCGTAACCACGGTCTGCATCCGCTTCAACTGCAAATCGCGAAGCTCAGGAACCGGAGTGTAGTCCGGCACGCTCGCCGGATGGCAATCGTTAGCTGTCGTTTCAACCACTGCGTTCATGATGCTCGCCCCATGGCCGGCTCCTTGGCCCGCCCCATAGAAAACGATTGAATATTTGCCTCGTGCAGCTTCTCAGGCAGGTTGCGCTTGAGCGCCGCTGTCCAGGCCTCGACGGAGAACGGCAGATACCGGCTCAAAACGCCCAGCAACGCAACATTGATGCTCTTCTTGTTGGTTAGTGCGGCTTCGTCGATCAGCGAGGGCTCGATAAGCGTGCCGCCCTGCCGCAGCGCCGCAGCGTTCACCGGGACCTGGTCTGCTGCAATCACAACCAGAAAATCCGCATCGCCCTCCGGCACCATCGGACTGAAGATGCGCTCGCCAAATCTCACATCGCTCGATACGGAGCCGCCGCGCTGGCTCATCCCGTGCAGTTCGCTCTTCTTCACATCCATGCCGGAGCTGAAAGCGACATCTGCCAGAATGTCGGAGGCCTTGAGAACGCCTTGCCCGCCCAGTCCAGCAATCACAACATTAGTTGGCCGGTTGCTCATTGCACCTCTCAAACTCGCGGATCGCGCGGGTTGCCAGCAGACAATCGCGCCGCGCAATCACGACCGAAAGTTCCGGCTTGGCCAGACACGATTGGATCAGCTCCTGAAACCTTCCCAGATCCTGCGTGGGATCGATTACGTGGACATTGCGCACACCGAGTGAGCGCGCAAGATCCTCAAAGACCACCTTGCCCGTCTTCGCATGAGCCAGCGTGCGCCCGGTCCCCGGATGCTCTTGCATGCCCGTCATGGCTGTGGTTCCGTTGTCGAGAATCAGCAACACATGGCCGCTTGCCGGAGGGTTATAGACCATCTCAACCAAGCCCGTGATCCCGCTATGAACGAAGGTGCTATCGCCGATAACGCTGACTACTCTCTTCGCATCCTCAGGTGGCAGCACATGACGGAAGCCAAGCCCCACACCGATGGCCGCTCCCATGCACACCAGCGTATCCATGGCCTCAAAGGGCGGCAGCACTCCCAGGGAATAGCAGCCAATATCGCCAGCAACGATGCAGTTCAAATCTCTCAGCACCGTGTAAACACTGCGATGCGGGCACCCAGGACACAGAGCCGGCGGTCTGCCAGGAACTGGCTTTGCCTCAGGCGAACAATCTCCCTTCAAAATACGGCGCACGCGGCTGGCGCTCAACTCGCCAAAGCGAAAGATCTCCTGCTTGCCTTCGACCGCGATGCCCGCCGTGCGCGCTGCTTCCACGAGATAAGGGTCGCCCTCTTCGATTACCACGCAACGCTCAACGCTCGCGGCGAAGGCTCTCATGCGTTCGATGGGCAGCGGATAGGTCACGCCCAACTTCAGCACGCTAGCCTCAGGTGCGACCTCGCGCACATGCTGAAATGAAATCCCCGAAGTGATAATGCCGAGTTGCTTCGAGCCCGCGACGAGCTGGTTTGGCCCCTTCGCGTCATTCCATTCAGCAATCTCCGCAAGCGTCTTGCGCAGCCGCCGATGCGCCGGTTTGGCGTAGGCCGGAATCCTCACCCTCGACGGATAATCGTGCTCAAAGTGCGCCGGGCGCGCCGCTGGAATCGCAACGGTTCCGCGCCTCACAATCGTCTTCGAGTGGCAGACCCGCGTCGTCATGCGCAGCAGAACAGGCACCTGCCAGCGCTCTGAGATCTCGATTGCCTTCAATGTAAATTCGTAAGCTTCCTGCGAGTCCGAAGGCTCGATCATCGGCACGGCCGCGGCCAGCGCATAGCGACGATTGTCCTGCTCGTTCTGGCTCGAAGCCATCCCCGGATCGTCGGCCGAAACTACAATCAGCGCGCCATCCAGCCGCGTGTACGCCACCGTAAACAAAGGGTCCGCGGCCACATTCAGCCCAACGTGCTTCATGGTTACAAGAGCGCGCGCTCCGGCAAAGGCTACACCGATGCCAACCTCCAGCGCTACCTTCTCGTTGGGCGACCATTGGGCTCTTCCACCCAGAGTTTCAAAGGTTTCGAGAATTTCGGTCGAGGGCGTTCCAGGATAGCCGGTGCCAAGTGCGACTCCGGCATCGAGAGCGGCCAAAGCAACTGCTTCGTCACCGCTCAGCAGTGCTGGCGCATGGTCATGCTGAGGAGAATTCAAGGTGAATCCTGTGGCTTTAAGTCTTGAATTCAGTGTACACGATTGAAGAATCTTCCCTGCGGCGGCGATCACAGCGCACAAATAGTCTGCGGGGAAACTCAATGCGGAGAGATGCGGGGGTTTCACCCCCCGCAAATAACCAGAAAATGAGAGTGGGCTTTGGCCACGGAGAAATGTTTTCTGCACGGTCACCGAAAGTCCCGAGATTTTCCGCAGCTTGTTTAGCCCCTGCGCCAGTTTCTGGTTAGAACCTGTACGCCACACCAAACGCGGCTCGCGCATTCCGGTGCATATGCGGCGAGTATCCCGGCGGGTTCGCAACCGGCTCCTGCACAAACGACGAGGCAAGAAGATCGCCAGAGACACGCAGAGCAAAGTGCGGATTCAGTTTGTAGTCCAGACCGCCGCCAGCTCCGCCGGCAAACGAGAGCTTCGGAACCGTGGTGAAACCGGAAGCTCTCTCGGTGGAGGTGTGTTCGCCGCCCAGCAGCACATGGGCAAAGCCGTCGACACGCTCAAACAACTTCACGTGAAACTCCGGGCCAAGCAGCGCCATCTGCACCGTTGGATTACCGGGGTTGGTCGCGTCGTATGTGAAAGCGTAATCACCGCCGTCAGCGGTCAGGCCGAAGTACTTGCCCCAATTGCGGGTCACTGAGACATTCACGCCCTGCAAGCCGTTCTCTGACTGGTTCACCTGGTTGAGGCTGGTATAGCCATAGCCGGCGAAGATATTCCATTTATCAGATGGCTCAGCCTTCTCGGGTCTGGCGGGACGATCGGGGGCAATCTGGCTTGTGGCCGCCAAAGGCACAAACATAGCCGAAACCACGGCCAAAAATGCAATTAACAACTTCCTCTTCAATTTGGGACTCTCCTCAACGCTTGCTGTGTCCATTCATCCGTTCCAAGGCACCCCTCTGACAGAGTGGTGTTCGTAACCTCGATTGGCTGCCTCTCGACAATCTTTATCTAGACTATCCCCTCTGGCCCGGTTCAATGAAGTCCCGCCTACTCCTGCCCGCGAATAATTGTTAACGGTTTTGGACCGGAACCCCTTCCTTGATCGCGATCAGCTTTCCTGAACTCTCTGTCACCGTGACGACGATCCCCTTTCGAAGATATGGCCCAAGCACCTCGGGCCGCTCCCAATCCAGCTCCCAACCGTCCGCAATGGCAACCACCGTGTACTCGCCCGGAGCCACATCGCGCAGAGAGAAACTGCCGTCCGAGTCCGACTGGTCTCGGCGAAACTGGTCGCCATTCGCCGCTTGGTCACGGGGAACCAAGACGACCATGACCCCGGCTGCTCCCTTGCCGCCCTTCTTTGCAAATCCCTCCACCCGCGTCTCGCCTGCGCTCACCGTAACCTCGGTTTGCAGCGGTTTGTCTTTGACCGTCAACAGGCTCCCGGCGTTGGTCTTCTTGCCGATGGAGATCGACTCAACCAAAAGCGTCTTGCCAGGGCTGAGAATCGTCAGCCTCCAGTTTCCCGGCGGCACTGCCGCAAAGGTGAATATGCCGTCGTAGCAGCTTGTCTGCAGCGAGGCTTGGCCTTGCGTGCCGTCGAGGGAGTTGAGAGCCAGGGTGACATCCTCTGGAATCACAAAGCCACGGGTTGCCCGAAGAGTGCCAGAAACGGCCACGGTTGGAATGCCTAGGCTGGGGTCCACGCGCTCGTTGGTTGTCGCATCGAGTTCAGCCACGCGTGGCGGATTGCCTTGTTGCAGTTCGTAGCGGCCGGGCGCGATACCCGTGAACTCCGCCATGTCGGATTCTTTTGGATTTTGATTCAGTGACGCTTCAGACGGGATCTGAGTGCCAAAGATAGTGCGTTGCAAGGCAGGCGGCGGGACGAGTTCATGCTTCTCCTCATCTGCCAGTGGAACCTGCACGAAGATATGTAGCGCTGGAACGGCGCGCAGGTTGATGTTGGCTTCCTCGCGGCTTCCCGCCTTCAAAGTGATCGGTGTTGCCGCAGACTCGTCTGCCGTCGAATCGAAATATGTGATCGGATAAGCCACGTCGAGCGCCGGGTTGGCGCCGCTCTCCGGCTGTTGCCGCGACGAATCATGAGAGTGGTGCAACGCATACCACGGCTCTGCCTTGACCGCCAGCAGATATTCCCCGGCAGGCAGGTCGTCGAACTCGTACGCGCCGGTGTCGTCGGTCGAGACTTCACCAATCTGCGTGATTCTCGTGCCGGGATTGTGCTTGTGGGGCTTGACAAAGAGCATCACGGCACCCTCGACCGGGTCGCCTCCGTCGCCGATCACTACGCCTTGGAGCGCAGCTCCTCGGTTCAACTTGAAGACGAGGCCGCGAGTCTGCTGGCCCTCGCCGGTCACTATGGCGGTGTTATATCCCCCGTCGTGCTCGTCAAAGAAAGCAGTGCGGAATCCCCGTTTCGACGCAGTCAGCGGATACTTGCCCGCCGCGAGGCCCTCCAGCGTAAACCGCCCTTCATTGTCCGTCACAACCGATGCCACGGCATTACGGTCTGCTTCGGAGAGCACAGCTACGGTTGCCCGTTGCACAGGCTCTCCGTTTGTCGCGTCCACCACCGTTCCCGCGATGCTGTAGCCAGCCGCCGCCGCGGATTGCACGGCTATCGGCGTCGCGCCCTGCGCCAGAGCCTCAACTCCCGCACACAACAAAAGCGCGATGAAGCATGCACCCGGAACCACGACATTCCTCATCGTTCGGGAACCTCCAGCACAAGATTGCTCGTGCTTCCGGCAGTCAGCGTCACCGCCTGGCCCGGCGTAGGCAGCGCCGCAATTGCCGCCGGATTGCGGTACTCCAGCCGCACCGGCCGGTCGAAGATATAAACGTGATAATTTCCCGGCGTCAGGCCATCCACGGTGAACGTCGCGCCAGAGGATGGATGTACATTCATCGGCGGAATGTCGGCCGTTGTATCGAAGTCGGGAACCACATAGACGGTGTAGAACGGCTCGTCTCCTGGCAAGAACTCTGAGAGTGTCGGCGGCAGCGTCAGAGCCAGCTTGGCGCAGTCGTCCCGCACGGTCACCTCCATGGGGGGCAGCGAAGCACCCAAAGCGACATTCAGCGGCTCCCGTGCCAGGTTGACCCCTCCCGCTGTGAACGAATCCAGGCACAACCTGCTGTCGCCAACCCGCGTGCTGATCCAAAAAGCTCCGGGACTCAGCCGAATCATTCCCGGCTGATCCCACTCATTGATCCCCATAGTGATCTGTGCCGGACTGCCATCCATCGGCCCTTCGGTTGCGGTGGCCGTGATCGCCACCAGGCCACCCCCCCGCATGGCGACACGGATAGGCGACTGGTCTAACGGGCCAATGCTCAGGGCAAGCCTTAAGTGGACTGCTTCGCTTGGCGCGTCAGAAAGTGGGATGCGCAGGCTGGTCACTACATGTCCGTCGACGGTGAACTCCGCAAAGCCTGCAAGAGGCTCCTGGTCAGGGCTCAAACTCTTCGCGGAAGCCTCCAGGCCGGTCCTCTTTGATTCGCCTGATGCCGCTCCAGCAGCGAGGATATACGTCCCATCGGGCAAGCTGGCCTGGAAGATTTGCTTCGCCTGGTCGAACTGCGCCTTGTAGGCCAGACTGTGCCCAGCCGCATCCATCACCGTAACCGCCCCAAGCATCCCAAACGGCGAGAGAGCATCCGACGGATTGCTGCCGAATCGCCTTCCGTTGGGCAACACCGCCGTCGCGGTAACCGTGTAGAAGGGCTCCAGAGTGAGACGCAGATTGGCTTCGGCCTGGCTGCCGTCTTTAAGCCTGATGAGGGTAGCCCCAGAGAACTCCCGCGCCTCCGGGTAGAAGACGCTGGGGTAGCCTGCCTGAGCAAATTTGGCGCCGGGCGCCACAACGGCCACGGCGGGCTCGCTCTCTAGTGCAGGCTCCGTGAAAAGCGCGTAGACCCCGCCCAGAAGGCCAGCAAAGTGGTACGCTCCGCCTTCGTTCGTCTTGGTACTTCTTTCTTCCATCCAGACAGCGCGGCCATTGCGTATTACCAGCTTAAGCAGCGCCAGCGCAATCCCCTTCGCCGGATCGCCGGTCGAGAGCTCCACATGGCCATGAATCGCCGAGTTCGGACCTAGTGCAAAGTCGAGATCGGGCATCTCGGCCGCCACCAGCACATTGTGAGCCGGGCCACCACCCTGGTAGTCCAGATCCTCAGTCGCATAGGGCCGGTCGTGAAAGCCTGGTTTGCGAACCCGGATGGTCTGCGGTCCCACGGGCACGTCAGAGAGCTCAAAGCGCCCCTCGCCGTCAGTCAGTGTGCCCGTCTCGGCATCGCCCTCGATCTCGACCAGAGCCCGAGGCAAAGGCTCGCCCGTCGCCGTGTTGCGCACCACGCCATGCACAGTCGCCAGCACACCAGCCGTTGGGTTCGCTGTTGCCGCCTGCGGCGCGATCGGCTGAAGCGACTGCAAAGTCGCCGGTTGCTCTTGCGCCGGAAGCATCGCGGTGGACAGCCAAACCGCCGCACACAGACTCCGAGTGGCCAACTGCCGGAGGCTCAACAAATCTCCCTGACTTCCAGAGGCTCGATCATGGATGTGAAGAGGGTGCACTCACCATTGTGACGTCTTGGAGCCAAGAATGGAATACGCCACTTATCCCCTCGGCCAGAAGTGCTCTTCGGAGCAGCCCCGCAGCTGTTGCGCCGCCTCCTCGGGCGTAATGTCCCGCTGCGGCATCCCCAGCATCTCAAAGCCCACCATGAACTTGCGCACCGTAGCCGAGCGCAGCAGCGGTGGATAGAAGTGCGCATGAAAGTGAACCTCAGGATGAGCCTGCCCATCCGTGGGCGTCTGGTGGAAGCCCATGGTGTAAGGAAAGCTCGTCTCAAAGAGGTTATCGAAGCGCGTCGTCAGCCGCTTCAGCGCATCGGCCAACCCGTCCAGCTCATCGCCATTCAGCTCCGGCAGAGCCCCCAAGTGCCGCCGGCTCAATAGCTGCACCTCAAAAGGCCACACAGCCCACCACGGCGTAACCGCAACAAAATGCTCGTTCTCAAAGATCACGCGCTCTCCGGCTGCCGCTTCAGCGGCAAGATACTCGCAAAGCAGACAGTGTCCGGTGAGGGCAAGGTATTCCCGCTGCGACCGGATCTCAACCGTCGGCTCGTCAGGAATAAAATCCGTCGCCCAGATCTGCCCGTGCGGATGCGGGTTGCTCGCGCCCATCATCGCTCCGCGATTCTCGAAGATCTGCACGTGCTCGATCCATTTCCGGCTGCCTAGTTCCTCATACTCCCTCGTCCAGGCCTCCACCACGCGGCAAATCTCCGGCCGGGTCATGCGGGCAAGCGTCAGGCTATGGTCCGGGTGGTAGCAGAGCACTTTGCAGATCCCGCGTGCTGGCTCAGCTTTGAACAGCGGCGAGGCCATCGGCTCTTCCACGTGCTGCGAATCCGGCAACAAGGCTGCATAGTCGTTCTCGAAAGAAAAGATGCCCTCATAGGCAGGGTTCACCGCTCCGCCGGCCCGCTTGTTTCCAGGGCACAGATAGCAGTCCGGATCGTAGACTACCGCTGACAGCGCAGCCTTCTGTCCAACCTCACCTTGCCAAGGGCGCTCGGTGCGGTGCGGCGAAACCAGCACCCACGACTGCCGCAGAGGATTCCACCGCCGATGCGGAGACTGGGCTTTCCTATCCATGCTCGCTCCGAAATTGAACTCACCGTCTCCAGTGACGGCTCATCCCTGACAACTGAAGCACAATAGTTCTACCATAGACGCTGCACCCAGCTTCAGGCGCCCGAACCCTGGGCCCGTTTCACGAAAGGTCAGGAATGCTTTCGGCAGATCAAATCGTCAAGCTGCAAGATAGGGAAACCCGCGCCGGCCACCAGACGGCCCCACAGACTTCGGAGCCAGCCTCCGAGTGGCTTGAACTGGTCGCCCGCCAGCATCGCGCCAACTTCGAGCTGTGGCACATCGAGGATGAAGCTCGCGCTCCCGGCGCAGCCGATGCCGAACTCGCCGGAGTGAAGCGGCGAGTGGACCCCACCAACCAGCGCCGCAACGACCTGGCCGAGGAACTGGACCGCGCCCTGCTTGCCTGGCTCGAGCCCAAAGGCCTTCCAAATCCCGTGGCAGCTCTGCACTCCGAGACGCCGGGCCTGATGATCGACCGGCTCTCCATTCTCGCGCTGAAGATCTATCACACCGGCGAAGAGGCCGAACGGCCCGGCGCCCCTTCGGGTCACAGACAGCGCAACCTCGACCGGCTCGCCATCCTCGAGGAACAGCGCTCCGACCTCGCCGCCTGCCTTGACAAGCTCTGGCACGAAACCCTGGCGGGTACGCGGCGATTTAAGCTCTATCGCCAGTTGAAGATGTACAACGATCCATCTCTCAATCCGGCCATTTATCGGACCTCGGTCCAAGCCGGCTCTTCTGCCAATTAGCGCCCGTCCGGCGGCCTGTCTTGACGAGAGCCGGGGTTGTGCGTATAAAGAGTGCCTGAGCAACGCAATCTTCAGAGACGTGTTTTCCGCCGGCAGCGACCCGGCTCAACCGGCTCTGAAGGTGTGCGAACTCCTATTAAACTCATGCAAGAGGCCCGAGCCGTGGTGCACGACCGAAAAAAAGAACCTTCACAGTCAGCCAAGCCCAGCGGTCACTCCGCCGCAGGTGTGGGACCGGCCTTCCAGCACTATCAGGCCGCAGTGCAACTGGTGCAGCAGGGCAAGTACGATAAGGCCCTGGCTGCATTCGATAAGCTCGTCCTCACCGCTCCGTCCGAGCTTCAAGAGCGTTGCAAGATGTACATCAATACCTGCCAGAGGCAACTGGAGAAGCACAACCTGACTTTTCTCACGCCTGAAGAGCATTACGATTACGCCATTTCGCAGTTGAATACGGGCTACTACGAGGAGGCGCGCGAGCAGTTCGGCGCCATCCTGGCTGCCTATCCCCAGGCCGACTATGCTCTTTACGGACTGGCCATACTGGACGCGATCACCGGGCAAGCTCAGAGCTGCCTTAAGAGCCTCGCCCAGGCCATCGAACTGAACCCCAGGAACCGGCTCCAGGCACGTGCCGACAACGACTTCCAAAGCATGGCCGACGATCCCCGCTTTACCGAGTTGTTGTACCCTGAGGTTCCCTAAGGCCTCAATTGAACTCTGCCGGAACTTCACAATCGAGCATGAAGCAGTCTCTACAACCGACTGGCGTGCATGAGGCCCTGACACTCGCCCATCCATTGCGCGTGGTGGCCATTGGCGGAGGCACCGGTCTCTCCACCCTGCTGCGTGGACTGCGGCGTCATGTTACGACTTGCACCCCCTGCGATGGGGAAGCCGGCCTCATATCCGATCTGGCCGCCGTTGTCACCGTCACCGACGATGGAGGCTCCTCCGGGCGTCTGCGCAAGGGCTTCAACATGCTGCCGCCAGGCGACCTGCGCAACTGCATGGTGGCGCTCAGCGAAGAAGAAGATCTGCTGGCTCAGCTTTTCGCCCACCGATTTCGCAACGGTGATGCCCTCAAAGGGCACAATTTTGGGAATCTCTTTGTCGCCGCGCTCACCGAAATCACCGGCGACTTCGGCCAAGCCATCCAACTGGCGTCTAAGATCCTCTCCACGCGCGGGCGCATCTACCCGGTCACAACGGCAAACGCCACCATAGTGGCGCGCATGGACGACGGCTCCCTGGTGCGCGGTGAAACCATGATCACTGCCAGCCACAAGCGCATCGTGGAGTTGATGCTCGACCCGCCAGACGCAGCTCCCCTGCCCGAGACGCTGGAGGCCATCGAACGAGCCGATCTGATCACTGTCGGGCCCGGCTCGCTCTACACATCGCTCATTACCAACCTGCTGGTTCAGGATATGCCGGAGGCTCTGGCCCGCGCCCGCGGCGTGCGGGTCTACATCTGCAACCTGATGACACAGGCCAACGAAAGCCTGGGACTCAGTGCCTCGCAGCATATTGAGCGCATCTACGAGCACACCCGCGCCCCCATCTTTGATTACGCTCTGGTCAACACCGCGGTCTTCTCTTCTGATACGCTGGCCCGGTACGCGGCACAAGGCGCCGCGCCCATCGAACCCGACATCGAGCGTATCGAGGCGATGGGCGTACGTTGCGTCGTTGGTAACTTCGCCAGCGAAGAGAGTGTTGTCCGTCACGCAGCAGGCCGCGTCACCGGTGCCTTGCTGGCCTTGGGCAGCTCAGCTCTCGCAAGCCGGGCCTGAGTTTTCCCTTTCCAGTTCTTCGTCGCTACGATAGAGTGGATTCGCGCGTGGGCTGAAGTCTGCGCGATTCGCAGGAGGTTCGATGAGCAAGACCCGTGTTTGGATTACCTTAGGATGTTGTCTGTTCGCCCTTGCACTGGCCGCCTCGGCGCAAGCCAATCGAAAGCCCGGCCTTTGGGAGATGACCACCGATATGACCTGGCAGCAGTCGCCTATGCCGGCCGGTATGACGATGCCCGGCGGCGGCCCACACACCACGCAGGTGTGCCTCACCCAGGCCATGATTGACAGGTACGGCGCGCCGATGCCGCAGAGCCGCAACGGCGAATGCCAGATCTCCAACGTGGTGATCAAGGCCACCGGCATGACCGCCGACTGGGTGTGCACGGGAAGAATGGCCGGTAAAGGAACCCTGGAGTCCTCATGGAGCGAACCCAATCACGCCAAGGGCAGGGTACACTTTGTCGGCGCCATGCAGATGGGGCCAAACTCCAAAACCCTCGAATACACCATCGAGTCCTCATCTGTCTTCAAAGGCTCCGACTGCGGCAGCGTGCAACCTCAGCCCATGCCGGATAAATAGCGCCTAGAGTATTTTTGCTTTTACGGTAGACCCCCGTGCTCCATCCTTTCCGCTTCCCTCTGCGGAGAGGATGGGAGAGTGATGATCAAGCTTTACGTTCATGCGCCCAAGGCTGAGTCGGGGTTCATAGGAACGCCTTGTTGTCTCAACGCAAGATCGATATAGCACGATTCACCGGTACCGCACCCTGATTCCCTTCCCCTTTATTGAATAGAATTACATTCGATTAGCGCACAATGAAGGCTTTGAGCGGGCAGCAAAGGCAAGAATAGGTCACGTGCTAACCGGAGTACCGCAGCTCTGCCGGTCGTCACCAACTATACCCCGCCCCCCTACTATGGAGGCCTCTATTAGAGCCTCCAATATGCTGCAACTACCACGCAACAAACAGCTTGTAATTTGTACCTGTTTACTGATCTGTAAACACAAAGCGCAGTTTTTGCCTCTCTTTTGGCCACAAATGCCGTATTTTTGAGCCTTTTCAGCAGATTTCCAGCCTTCAATAGCACCTGATCAAGCTTGGGAGACAAGAATCTCAACCTTCCGATGCACGACAGAAACACTCAGGAACGCATGATCCAGCCTTCCAGGAAGGACAGCAGAGCTTTCCCATCGAATGGACAACCGAGTCCAGTTCAGTCTTCGAGAGTGAGAGCTGTGGAGGAGTCAAGCCTGCTGCGATTCGACCTCCGAGCAAGCCTTGACCTGGCCTCATCCCTCCACCGTTCGCTTCAACTGCCCGCAGGCTGCGGAGATGTCGCGCCCGCGCGGCTTGCGTATGTAGGCGGGAATCCCCGCACCGGCCAGAGTTTGGCGGAAGATCTCGACGGCTCCAGGCTGCGGCGTAGCATAGCCGATGCCGGGACCGGGGTTCCATGCGATCAGATTCACCTTTGCGGGCAGTCCGCTGCGGCGCACCAGCCGGGCGACCTCCCCTGCGTGCTCTGGCTTGTCGGTAACCCCGCCCAGCAAGACATATTCAAACGTGATCCGTTCGCGCGGACGCAGTTGCACCCGTCGCACTGCGTCCATCACCGCCTCAATAGGCCACTTGCGGTTGATCGGCATAATATCGCCGCGAATCTGGTCGTTGGGGGCGTTCAGGCTGATGGCCAGCTTGGGCCGTAACTCCACGGGCTCCTGGGCGAAGCGCTCAATCCCGGGAACAATGCCGGAGGTGGAAACCGTCATCCGTCGCGGACTCAACCCAACCTCCTCCACCAGCAGCCGCACCGCAGCCATGAAGTTGTCGTAATTCAGAAAGGGCTCACCCATCCCCATGAAGACCAGGTTGACGCGATCACGGCCCACCTCGACGCCGTGACGGTCAAGAACCGCCACCACCTGCCCGGCAATCTCGCCGGCGGAGAGGCTGCGCTGCAAGCCCAACTTGGCCGTCAGGCAGAACTGGCAGTTGACGGCACAGCCCACCTGGCTGGAGACGCAGATGGTAGCCCGCTGCCGCCTGTCTGCGGCTTCCTCCGCCTCGGTATCGCTGCCGTCGCCACTCTCGCCGTCATCTCCCTCCGGCATCCAGACCGTCTCGACGGTCAGGCCCTCATCCCCCTGTCCCTGAACCAGATAGCGCTCAGTTCCATCCCCGGACTTAAAGACCTGGACAATTCGTGGCCGTCCCACCTCCCAGCCCTCTGCGATGAGCCGCTGACGCAGCGATTTAGGTAAAGTAGCGATTTCAAACAACTCTGTAACTCGTTGACGATACATGGCTTCAGCAAACTGCCTTCCGCGCCATGCAGGCTCGCCAGCTTCCACCGCACAACCCTTGAGCGTCTCGGAATCCAGCCCAAAAAGCCGCTTTCTTCCAGCCTCTAAGGCCTGTCTTCCGACCTGGCTCGCTGGAGCGTCGAAGTAAACGAATTCGTCCAAATCTTCAGTCATCGCTGGGCTCAGAATAGAGCATTTCGCCCTGACACGGCAGCATTACCGCCAAATAGGCGCAGCCTTGTGCGAGAGTGCGGGCACATCCAGGACAGACCCGATTAAACCCCGGCGGCCGATTTGACCTACAATCAAATTCGACGACCGGCCGCAGACGGCCAACTACAAAATGACCATGAACACAGAGCGCAACCTTCGCCGCACCGTCCTGCCGAGCGGTCTGATCGTTCTCACCGAGCGCATGGAGTACATGCGTTCAGTCGCCATGGGCGTGTGGGTTCAGTCCGGCTCCCGCTGCGAGCCCGCGGAGTCCAGCGGTATCTCACACTTCGTCGAGCACATGGTCTTCAAAGGCACCCGTTCCCGCTCGGCCCAACACATCGCCCGCGAGATGGACTCGATCGGTGGAAACCTCGACGCCTTTACCGGCAAGGAGACCATCTGCTTCACCGTCAAGTCGCTGGCAGAACACGTGCCCATCGCTTTGGATGTGGTGGCCGACCTGGTGTTGAACCCCCTCTTCAATCAGCCTGACATCGAACGCGAACGCGGCGTCATTCTCGAAGAGATCAAGATCGACGAAGACAATCCCGAGGTGCTGGTCAACGAGCTCTTCACGCAGGCATTTTGGAAAGACCATCCTCTCGGCTGGCCGATTCTAGGGACCTCGAAGACGGTGGCGTCGCTGGACCAGAAAAGTTTAGTGAGCTACCACGGAGACCGTTTTCACGGCGGCAACATGATCTTTTCCGCAGCAGGCAATCTGGACCACGACCAATTTGTCGAGGCAGTGGCAAGCAAGTTCTCCTCTCTGGCCGGAGGTGCTCCGCTTAAGGAACTTCCGGCGCCCGAGGCCGCCGCGCGCATTGTGCTGCGCAACAAGAAGGCTCTGGAACAGGTACAGATCTGCATGGGCGTCCCTGCGCCGCCGATCACCGACGAGAACCGCTATGCCACGCTCATTCTGAACACGATTCTGGGTGGCGGCATGAGTTCCCGCCTTTTCCAGACCATCCGCGAGGAAAGGGGAATGGCCTACTCCATCTACTCCGACTTGAGCCCCTACCGCGACACCGGGACCCTCCTGGTTTATGCCGGAACATCGACGGGAAAAGCCCTGGATGTTGTGGATCTGATCCTGGAGGAGTTTCGCAAGCTGAAAGAGTCTCCGCTGCCCGACGAGGAATTGAACCGCGCCAAGGACCAGCTCAAAGGCAACATCCTGATGGGCCTGGAGAGCTCGAACGCACGCATGGCCAACCTTGCACGCCAGGAGATGTACTTCCGCGAATTTATGACGGTCGATGAGATCATTGCCCGGATCGATGAGGTTGACGCAAACCAGGTTCAAGCCATGGCGCAACGCCTCTTCGACCCCAAACGCGTCGCCGTCACTTTGCTGGGCCGCCTCGACGGGGTAAAGCTGAAGCACTCGCGGCTGGTGTGCTGAAAGGCAGGGAATAGGGAACAGGGAATAGTAAGTTGCATCGGATGCACAATCATCGACGCTTTGATTGAGATTCTCGCATGCCCTGCGCCCTTCGAGGGGCTGTTGCAGACTGATCGACCTCGCATGTTCCCTGTTCCCTAATCCCTGTTCCCTGCATTTCCGAGCGTCTGATTTCCCTTTCGCGTCCATACGTTGTAGGATTTTCTCGGATGGGCTGGGGTTTTCCTCCCCGCTCCAAGAGGCAATGAGACCCCATGAAATGCACGAACTCGAATAGCCCCAACAGTCGCCCAATCAAGCCCAATGGCTTCACGCTGATGGAGTTGCTGATCGTCATCTCCATCATCCTGATCCTCATGCTCATGGCGATTCCCACCATGGGCAACATGAAGAAGCATGCCAACGAGACCTCGGCAATCCAGTCGTTGCACGCCATCTCGATGGCACAGATTCAATACGAATCCACCTATCCGGCGAACGGCTATACCTGTTCGCTACAGGCATTGGGTGGCGATCCAAACTCGGGTCCGCCCTCGCCGACCGCTGCACAGATGCTACAGGGCGATCTGGCCTCGGGCTTCAAGTCTGGCTATATCTTCACCATCGGCAACTGCACCAAGGTATCGATCAACGGCACGGACCGCATCACCGGCTACACTGTCACGGCAGTTCCTCAGACTGTGGGTAAGAGCGGGGATCGCGGCTTTTGCAGCGACCAGTACGGAGGCGCACCCAAGTACGACCCGGCAGGCGGCAGCAACTGCACCCAGCTCTTGCAATGAGGGCTCTCGCGTACTTTATGCGCGGCAGCTTGATTTTGGCCGCCGCGCTGCTCACAATCTGCCTCTTCGCGCAAACACCTCAGCTTGCCGCTCAGGCGCCTTCTGCTCATGAGTTGGCGCAGCGCGTCGACCGTCGCTACAATCAACTGCATTCGCTCAAGGCTGGCTTCTCTGAGAGCTATGAGGGCTTGGGCATACGGCGCAGCGAGAGCGGGACGCTGCTGCTCTTGAAGCCGGGCCGGATGAAGTGGGATTACAGCTCACCGGCCGGCAAGCTCTTTCTGCTCGATGGAAAGTACGCCTGGTTCTACTCCCGCGGCGACTCTCAAGTTCAACGCATCCCAGCGAAAGAGCTGGACGACCTACGCTCGCCGCTCCGCTTTCTCCTCGGCCACACTGAGCTTGAGAAGGAGCTAAACGGCCTCACGATGAGTCAGGCACCCGAAGGCCACTTCACGCTTTCTGGACAGCCCAAAGGCCAGGAGAAGCGCGTCAGCCGGCTCACCCTCACAGTGACCGCCGACGGCTCAATAGCCGGCATCGAGATCGAAGAGGTTGATGGTGCCTTGACCCGATTCACCTTCACCGGCGAACAGCCCAACGCGCCGGTCCCGGCAGATACTTTCCATTTTGCGCCGCCGCCTGGCGTGCCGGTAGTGGACGCATTGCCTCCGGTGTGAGAGCGGGCGGTGGAGCTAGCAAGTGCGAGCGGAGTTAGCCGTTCCGGTCCGATTCAACTGCCTGCGTTGCTAACTCCGCTGACAACGCTAACCCCTCTACTCGTACCGTAAAGCCTCAATGGGATCCAGATTAGCCGCGCGAAGAGCGGGGATCATGCCACTGACCAGGCCGGTGACGACCAGAATTCCAGTAGCCACAATCACCGACGTAGGGGAGATGATCAAGTGGATATCAGCGGCTTCGGCATTCTTGGCCATGGCGCTATAAAAAGTAATGCGTCCCGCCATCAGCGAAACTAGGTAAGCCAGAGCGATGCCCGCCACGCCGCCCACGCTGGTGATTGCCAACGCCTCGGCCAGAAACTGCGTGAGGATGTGCCCCCTCCGCGCTCCCAGCGCCTTCTCGACACCAATCTCGCGCGTGCGCTGCTGCACCGCCACCAGCATGATGTTCATCAGGCCAATCCCGGCGATGCCCAGCGTGAGCGCACCAACCATTGAGAGCAATACTTGCAGGCCGATCGCGACCACGCGAAACTGGTGCAACTGCGTCATGAGGTTGTTTATCCGAATTGCGTTATGGTCGGTTGGCCGGAAATGATGGGCTGCGGCCATGGTCTCGCGCAAGCTCCTCTCCACCAGTTCATTGTCGCCGTAATAATTGAACCAAATCGAACCGAGATACTTTGTGTCCACCAAATCGCTCATCGTGTTGAAAGGCACATAGATCTGTCTGTTCACATCGTTGTTGTCGCCCTCTTGCATCTTTGGAGCAAAAACCCCGATGACGGTAAACAGTACACCATTGAGGCGGATCGTCTCACCCAGCGCCCAGCCGCCACTGAAAAGCTTGGTCTTGGCTTCCGAGCCTATAACGCAAACGTGCGCGCGTTGCTCATCCTCGGCGCCATTGAAGAAGCGGCCCTGATCCAGATCGTGCTTCCAGATGTTCGGAAAAACCGTGCGCGTTCCCCACACGGTCCAAGTGTAGCTGTGCAAATCATTTTGAACCGTGACATCTTTCCAGGACACGGGTGAAACTTGGAACGCGCCGGGAACGCTATTGCCGATGCGATCCACATCATCCAACGTGAGGCGCTCCAATGTGCCAGCCTTGTCCCCGCCCGCTTGCTCACTTGTGCGGCCAGGAAACAAGATAATTGTGTTGGTTCCCCAATTGGCGAATATGGCCTCGATGGCGTGGCTGAAGCCCGCGCCGTAGGCCAGCAACAGCACGACCGTAGCGACGCCCCATGCCATACCGATCATCGTAATGGTGGTGCGGCGGCGGTTGTAGATCATCGCCTCCCACGCTTGGCCTAGTATGTCTTTCAGCATGAGTGCTTCCTTCCAGTGGTTAATGAAGCAGTGGCAGTGAAGAAGTGAAAAAGTGAATCAGTGAAAAAATGTAGTGAACCTTCAGCTCTGCTTCGCTCCCTCACTGTCTTCTTCACTCCTTCACTGCCTTCTTACTCTCTCCGCAGCGCTTCGATGGGGTCCAGCGCCGCCGCCTTGCTGGCCGGGTAGAGACCAGCCGCGACGCCGCACAGTACCAGCGAACCCAGAGCCAGCCCCGCCGACCACGGTACTAGCCGCGGTGGATCAAACCCGGGCACCTTGTCGGTAAGCACCTGCTGCAACGCCCACATCAATGCAGCCGAGACCCCAATCCCGATTACTCCGCTGATGCTGGTCAGCAAAAGCCCCTCCCAAAAGAACTGAGTCAGGATGCTGCGTTTTGTAGCTCCAATCGCCTTCAATACGCCAATCTCCCGCGTTCGCTCGCTCACCGAGACAAGCATGATGTTGATAATGCCTACCGCCCCCAACCCCAGCGTCACAATGCCCACACCGCCCAGGAAAATATCCATCGCATTGAAGATCGCACTGATCATGTGCTCCTCTTCAACAAAATCCCACTGTACAAATGCCTCTTTGAGCGAGGGGTCAAAGCCGTGGCGCGCAGCAATCACGCGGTCCACGGCGGCGACTGCAGCTACTGAATCGCCATGTTTCGCCGGCTGAAACTGAATCGAGGTGAGCGCGTCCGAGGGAATGTTCTCTCCCTTCAACGGGAAGAGTTCCAGCATGGTGGTAACAGGGAGATAGACCTTCTGGTCATCGTAATCGTTGCTTCCGCGGCCGATCTTCGCAACCTGACCAATAACAGAGAACTCAGTCCCGTTAATGGTAATCACCTCGCCCACCATAGGGCGTCCGTTGAAGAGAAGATTCGCGGTCTTCGATCCCAACACAGCGACACGACGCCGCCCTGCCAGGTCCTGAGCGTCGAGAAAGCGGCCCTGGGCCATGGGAATGTAGCGCACGGCAGTATAGTTCGGTTCGGTGCCCAACACATGGCTGGATGCATTGTTCCATTGACTCACTTCATAAAGGTCGTTGCGGGTCAACTCGTCAGTCACGGCGCGCAACTCATGCAATCGGCGTAGCGCGTCCTCATCAGCCATGGTCAGTTCGTAGGGACGCATCCCGGTGTGCTGATTGGCCACGGCGGGGATCGTGCCATTGAACATCATCACGACGTCGTTTCCGAGGCTGGCAAGGTTCTTGTGGTTGCCGCTGCGAAAGCCTTCGCCCAGGCCGACGAGCACCAGCAGCGAACCGACGCCCCAAGCAATTCCAAACATCGTCAGGAAGCTGCGCAGTTTGTTGGCCATGATGGCGCGGTAAACCTGGCCGAGAGTGTCTGAGAAATTCTGCATGGCATGTTGACGCCAGAGTGCGCGTTCAAAAAGTGATACGCGGGGAAGCCGCCTTCGGTTCCAGGCAGACTGGCTAACCAGAGAAGGGACACAACGCTAAAGCAGTGTCATCCCGGCGAATCGGGAGGCGTTCACGTCAAATGTGACGGTCTCTCCGCAACCGGCAGCAGTTCCCGAACGTTCGATAAGGCAGTCGGCGAAGTCGGCTTTGAATCGGGAAAAGCGGTGCAGAGCCAGGGTCACCGCCGTTTGATTCTCAACCATCAGTTCTGGGGAGTCGAGCAATTGTTCCAGGACCTTGATCAATTCAGGCTTGCTCAAGCGATATTGACTGCGCAGAACCCAAACAAGTTCGATCAATGAAACCAGAGAAACATACCCTGGCGACTCGGCTGTGAGGGTTTGAAGAAACCGATCTCCCCTCTTGCATTGCTCCAGATCGTCTTGAGCGTAGAACCGAACCAAAATGTTGGTGTCGAGTCCCTTCATCTTGAGCGGCTCAATCCTCGAAGACCAATTGCCCAGCCCAGCCTTTGGCAATCGTTTCGTTCATCTCTTCAATCGTTACTGGCTTGCCCGTCCAGTGCAGGCAACCCCTCATGTCCATGAGTGAGCCGGTCTTCGGCTTGAGGATGATCTCGCCATGTTCGCCCTCGATAAATCTGACCCGGTCGCCGGGCTTGATGCCGAGCTTCTTGCGAACCTCTAATGGGATCGTGATTTGCCCTTTGGATGTGACAGCAGCGGTAGCCATGGAGCGCCCTCATGCGCCATAGTAGCACAATTCCTTACCGTCGGTAAGGAATTCATCAGTTCCGACTTGCAGCTTCCGGCGCCATCAGCAACGGCTCTGACAGGCTGAAGATAAGCACTGTCCCCTGCTCAAGGGTGGCCTGAGGATGGTCAACGAGAAGATGAGCAGTGACTGCGCCTGCACCGATCAGGCTGCCGGTCAAGGCTCCGACTGGACCGGCTACGATAGCTCCGGTGATCGCCCCGCCGCCCACAGCTCCGCCGTATTCAATGCCGTCGCGCTTCAGACGCGAGGCAGGCAGGATCTCACCTTCGCCGCCAACGCGCGTCCGCGAGCCGGGAGTTCCGGTCAGCTCGGCGTGCAGCATATAGTGCGAGCCATTGGGCAGAATCACCGTCTCCGGCTGCAGGCGCATCGAGCCGCGACCACCCGCACGACCGCTGGAGACCTCCGCCACCCGACCGTCAATCTCCGTTCCCGCGGGAATCACCACCTCACCACCCTGCAACACGTCTGTAGCGACGCGGCAGCGAAATGCCTGGCCTTTTTCGCTGTTGGTGGTTGAGAGCCGATCCAGTAACTCGACGCGAATCGTCGTCCCTTCTCCCAGTTCGCCGGGACGTAACGGTTGCGGGTGCACGATGTCTCCGTCAGGATCGGCTGCAGCGCTGCGTTCCGCCAACGCCGGCTGCTCCGGAGCATCTGCGCTTTGCTCGACCTGAACTATGCCTCCGTCAGGGTCCGAGGTCTTAGCGCCAGGACTGACCAAACCTGGACTGACCGAATCGGGCTGAGGAGATGTCTGCGACTGTATCTGCACTCCCGTCTGTGGAACCGAGGCTGGCTGTCCGGCTGTGGGTTTGGCCAGAGGAGTGGTTGTCGTCACAATGATGTCGTCTGGAGGAGGCGTCGAGACTCCCTGATAGGGGTTCGACTGGCTTGCGTCCTGCGCTCCCAGTGCGGCGGCGGCCATCAACGATAGCGCAGGTATAAATATGTATCTCTTCATCCAAGCTCTCCTTTGTTCAAAACGCGCGGGCAAGATTCTCCCTATGAGGTTAAACCCTGGCCAACCCGGACAGTTGCGCACGGCCATACTCGCCGCCGCACCTCATGCGAGGTCAGGTTAGCGCAGATTGCTTGCCAGTTGTGTAGCTGGTAACAGGATCAGTGCCTTGGACGCTACGAATCAACAAAGGCAACCCATTGTTGCGCAACTCCCATTCTGGTAATGAAGCGCCTATGTGACCAACTCTACACAATTCGTCGCCGCCCGGTTTGTTAGAATCCATACGAGACTTAAACCTCCCTTTTTAGCGCTGGACAGAGAGGAATCACGAACGTGCAAGAACTCCTGAACACCATTCAAAGTGCCGCCGGAGAAGTTCTTGCCGTGGATCGCCGTCCAAAACTAAACGCCCGGCTACAGCACCGCATCATGAGGACCGATATGACTGAGATTGTTGCCATTCGCGCCCGCGAGGTTCTCGACTCGCGCGGCAATC
>CAYVMS010000004.1:0-56568 GCA_964452615.1 uncultured Occallatibacter sp. | reverse complement strand
ACTTCCACTGGCACATGAGCGGGCAGCATTTCCGCGACTATCACCTGCTGCTGGACGAGCACGCCACACAAATCTTCGACATCACAGACGCCATCGCCGAGCGGGTCCGCAAAGTCGGCGGCACAACCATTCGCTCCATCGGCCACATTGCCCGGCTGCAGCGGGTTCACGACAACGACGAGGAGTTTGTCGGCCCCACCGAAATGCTGAAGGAGCTCCACAACGACAATAAGTCTCTGGTAGAAAGCCTGCGCGCAGCGCACGAAGTCACCAGCAAGTCCAGCGACTACGCCACCACCAGTCTGATTGAGGTCTGGATCGACGAGGCCGAACGGCGCGCATGGTTCCTCTTCGAGGCAACGCGATAACCGCCCTCCACAGGCTGCGGAAAAACTCACTGCGGAGGGAGGCGGGGGTTCAACCCACGCAAGAAGCCCGCAAAATGAGTGACGCCTTTAGCCGCGGAGGAACGTTTTCTGCCACGATTACCGGAAATCTCGAGTTTCCCCCCAGCCTGTCCAGTTCCTCATCGAAGACACAGCCCGCAACCACATTCACCCCGAAACGCCGCTCTCAGCTCTTGAACTCCGCCCAGTGTCCCGAAACGAACCGGGGTGCTGGGCCTTGCACGATCAAAGTCCAAGCTGTTAAGGCATTTAGAGGCGCTCCAAGCCATAAGCTAGGCGGTTCACTCACGGTACCATCCTGGGATTCTTTGACTTTGAAGAAAATAAAGCCTCTACTTTCTTCTATCTTTGGTGTATAGGATTGGAAAGGGAAAAGTTAATCGTCTCGCTACTCCGAACAAATTTGGAGAAATAGCCGAAATAGTCCAGTAGCGCATACCTCTCGAGTTGTGCGTACCCGAAAGAACGACTCGAACATCCGCCGGAGCCAGAACAGGTCGAAATGCAAATTCAAGCGGAAGCAAACCTATCGGCCTTAATAGAAAGCACCGAGGACCTGATCTGGTCGGTGGATCTCGATGACCGCCTGGCTACGTTCAATGGCGCGCTTCAGCGGTACATAAAAGCTACTTTTGGCATCCAGCCAACATTAGGAATGCTTCCCAGGGAATTGGTTCCGCCAGCGAGAGCAAATCTAATGCCTCCGCTCTATAAGCGTGCGCGCGCCGAGGGTTCCGTTCGAGTCGAGTTTCCCCTGGCAGATGGCCGGACCCTGGATCTGACCCTCAACACGATCCTTGTCGATGGCATCGTGACGGGCGTCTCCGTCTTCGGCAAAGACATCACCGGACGGAAGGCGGCGGAGAATGCGTTAAAGGATGCCGACAAGAAATATCGGGACATCTTCGACGGGGCGCTCGAAGGCATGTTCCAAACGGCGCCGAAGGGCGAACCCCTGACTGTCAATCCGGCGCTGGCAAAGATGCTTGGTTATGTATCGCCGGCTGAGTTTCTATCCGTAGTCCGCAACGTCGCCGATGACGTTTGGGCGGATATACATGAGCGCGACAATTATCTGCGCCAACTCGAAGAGCATGGAGCCGTCCTGGGCTTCGAGTGCCAGCTCAAGCGCAAGGACGGAACATCCATTACGGCCTCACTGAATACTCGCAGAGTTTGCGGAGCCGATGGACAGTTACTCTTTCACGAAGGCTTCATCCTGGACATCACCGAACGCAAGCGCGCGGCGGATTTGCAGCGCGAGGGTCTGGACGCTCTGAAGGAAGCACAGCTCATTGGGGCTCTTGGCAGCTATGTCCTCGATATTCCCAGAGGCATGTGGACTAGCTCGGAAGCGCTGGACGAGTTCTTCGGTATCGGCAAGGATTATGTGCGCGACGTGGCTGGATGGGCTGCCCTCATCCATCCCGAAGACCAGGCAATGATGACCAGCTACTTCACCGGCGAAGTGCTGGGCAAGCGACAGGCCTTCGATAAGGAATACCGCATCGTTCGGCAGACGGACGGAACAGTGCACTGGGTGCACGGCATGGGCAGGCTCGAATTCGATGCCCAGAATCAGCCCCTGAAGATGCGCGGGATCATCAAAGACATCACCGATCGCAAGCAGGCTGAGCAGGCAATGGCCGCGAACGAACTCCGTTTCCGCACCTTTTTCGAGGCGAACGGATCGGTCATGCTGTTGTTTGAGCCGCCATGCGGAGCGATTGTGGACGCCAACCGGGCCGCATCGACGTTTTACGGCTATTCCAAGGAACAATTGATCGGCATGCCCATGAGCCAGATCAATACCCGGCCACGGGAAGAGATTGCCCTTGAATGCCAGCAAGCGCGGAGGGAAGAGCGCAGCTTTTTCAACCTCCATCATCGGCTCGCCTCAGGAGAGGAACGCGAGGTCGGAGTGTACTCCTCTCCGGTCGAAGTTGACGGACGGGGCGTGCTGTTTTCCATCGTGCATGATCTCACGGAGCAGAAGCAAGCGGAGCGAGCTTTGGCGGCTCGCGAAGCCCGTTTTCGCACCTTCTTTGAGGAGAACGGCTCGGTCATGTACATGGTTGATCCCGAGACCTGCGAGATCGTCGATGCAAATCGAGCAGCCTGCGAGTTCTACGGTTATCCCAGGGAACAGTTTGTCGGCATGTTCACGAGCCAGATCAACCTCAGCTCACCGGAAGTTCGTCTTCGCAACCGGCAAGAAGCGATGCGCAAGGATCGCTCCTGCTTCTACTACTTGCATCGTCTGGCCAGCGGCGAAGTGCGCGATGTTGAGCTTCATTTGTCGCCCTTTGAAGTCGACGGCAGGCGGCTCCTCTACGCCATCGTAAACGACATCACCGAGCGCAGACTGGTTGAGCGGGCTCTGGCCGAAAGTGAGAATCTCTTCCGGGCGATCACCGAAACATCTCCGTTGGGCATGGCTCTGATGTCGGGTACTCCGGAACAGATTGAGTACTTGAACCCTGCTTTCATCCAGCTCTTCGGCTATACGCGGGACGATATACCGACCGTAGCCGAATGGTGGCAGCTCGCCTATCCTGACCCCGAGTACCGTCAACAGGTGACGGAAGATTGGAGGATCGCGACCGCGTACGCGAAGGAGACAGGTGATACTATCGAACCTCTCGAGTTGATGGTCGCCTGCAAGGACGGTTCAAAGAAGATCGTTGAATGGGGCCTCGTGAACATCGGCGAGCGCAGTCTTGCCTACGGAGTCGACATCACCGGGCGCAAGCAATCGGAGATACAGCTCCGCAACAGCGAGGAGCACTACCGCAGCACCTTTGAGCAGGCTACTGTTGGCATCATTCACGCATCATTTGAGGGAATCATTCTCAGGAGCAATGCGCATTTCGCCGAGATGGTTGGCTACAACGCCGACGAACTTCCCGGCATCGATGTTCAGCAAATCACGTTCCCCGAGGATGGCCCCGCGAGCAGAGAGGCGCTCGAACTAGTCTTGAGCAGCGGCAGCGCTGTAACTATCGAGAAGCGCTACCTCCGCAAAGACGGCAGCCCAACCTGGGCCAAGTTGACGATCTCGATCCAGCACGACGGCGAGGGGTGCCCGCTTCACTTCACCGGCCTGGTAGAGGATATCAACGCACGCAAGGCCGCGGAAGACAAGGTGGACGCGGCCACCGAAGCTCTGCGAGCCAGCGAGGAACGCTACCGCATCGCATTCCAGACCAGTCTCGATTGCGTCAATATCAACCGCCTTGACAATGGTGTATATGTCGATGTCAACCGGGCCTTCGTCGAAATCATAGGATACGAACGCGAAGAGATTATTGGACGTTCCTCCCTCGACCTCAATATCTGGGCAGACTCTCGCGACCGGCAGAAAATGGCCGAAGGGCTGCTCGCGGACTCAGTCGTCCGAAACATGGAAGCTCAGTTTCGAACTAAGAACGGAACGCTGATCTGGGGTTTGATGTCGGCGTCGCTGATTGAGCTGGATGGCGTTCGCTGCATCCTCTCCGTCACGCGCGATATCACCGAAGCCAGAGTCGCTGCCGATTGCCTGACCGCTGCGGCAAGCGCGCTGCGGCTGAGTGAAGAGCGCTACCGCACCGTCTTTCAGGCCTGTCCCGATGCTGTTGTTATCTCCCGGATCAGCGATGGCAAGATTCTCGACGCCAATCAGGCATTCCTCGATTCGTCGGGATTCGAGCGCAGCGAGGTTCTTGGGCGAACAACACTGGAACTCGGCATTTGGGTCAATGAGTGTGACTTGCAGAACTTTGTCGACACCATGGCGCTCGGGGACTCGGTCCAGGATATGGAGGTTCAGTCCAGAAGAAAGAATGGGGAGATCTTCTGGATGCGGCTGTCGGCATCCGAAATTGAAATTGACGGGGAGCAGTGCCGGCTGACCTTCGCAAAGGAGATTACAGAGGTCAAGGCAGCCGAGCAGAATTTGGCCTCCGCCGCAGAGGCGCTGCTCGCGAGCGAGGAACGCTACCGGACCGTCTTCCACACCAGTCTCGATTGCATCACAGTGAGCCATCTGAGCGATGGCAGATACGTCGATGTCAACAAAGCGTTCCTGGATCTGATTGGAATCGAACCCGAAGAGATTGTTGGACGAACCTCGACCGATCTTGGCATCTGGGCAAATCCGGAGACGCGGACTGAGATCGTGGAGATGCTGCGCCGGAATCCGACTTTGCGAGATTTTCAGACCGAGTTTGTCAAAAAGAGCGGGGAAAAATTCTGGGTGCTGATCTCGGCATCGGTGATCCAGATTGGAGGTATTTCCTGCGTTGTTTCGGTTGTCCGTGATATCTCCGGCGTCAAGGCGGCGGAGAGCACGATCCACAGTCTCGCTTTGTACGACCCCTTGACCGGCTTGCCCAACCGGCGGCTGCTGTTTGAGAGGTTGAGCCAGACACTGACCGACGAAGCTCAAAATGGCCGGATGAAAGCCCTGCTGTTGATCGATGTCGATAACCTCAAAACGCTGAACGATACTCTTGGCCATCACACCGGCGATCTGCTTCTTCAGGAGGTTGCCCGGCGCATCGCCGCCTGTGCCCACGAAACCGACACCGTAGGCCGCGTGGGCGGCGACGAGTTTGTCGTGATTCTCGACGGCCTGAGTGAAATCGCCGAGGAAGCTGCCACGCAGGCCAAAGCAGCCGGCCAGGAGATGCTGAATTCGATCAGCCAGCCTTATCTGCTGGAAAACCGCGAGTGCCTCACGGCGGCCAGCATGGGTGTCGCGGTCTTCGGGGACCAGGACGTCAGCGCGGATAATATCCTGCAGCATGCCGACATCGCTCTGCATCTGGCCAAGGCAGACGGCCGCAACACGCTGCGCTTTTTCTCGCCCGCCTTGCAGGCTGTCGTCAATGCCCAGGCGAAACTGGAGAAGGATCTGCGCCTGGCGATCAAGACCAAACAGTTCATGCTCTACTATCAGCCGCAAGTGGAGCGGGGCAGGTTGACCGGTGCCGAGGCCCTGATCCGTTGGAAGCACCCCAGCCGCGGCATTGTTTTGCCGGATGAGTTCATTTCAATCGCAGAGAACACCAGGCTCATCCTGCCAATGGGAGATTGGGTGCTGGAGACCGCCTGCAAGCAGATTGCGGCCTGGGCTGGCCGGCCGGAGACAGCCCGTCTGATGATCGCGGTGAATATCAGCGCCCTTCAGTTCCGCCAGCCGGAGTTTGTCGAACACGTCCTGGCTGCTCTTGAAACCACTGGTGCAAACCCGAAGTGCCTCAAGCTGGAACTGACAGAAAGCATGCTGGTGGAGAATTTTGAGGATGTCATAGCCAAGATGGCGGAGCTCAAATCCCATGGCTTGAGCTTCTCCCTGGACGACTTCGGCACGGGGTATTCCTCGCTTGCCTACCTCAAGCGCCTACCCCTGGATCAGCTGAAGATTGATCGGAGTTTTGTGCGCGACATGCTGGTGGACCTGACCAGCGGCGCCATTGCGCAGACAATCATCTCGCTGGGCCGCGCCATGGAATTGTCGGTAGTTGCCGAGGGCGTGGAGACAGAAGAACAGCGCGGCTTCCTAGCCGGACTAGGCTGCCACTGCTTCCAGGGACACCTCTTCAGCCCCGCACTGCCGCCGGATGAGCTAGAAGCATTTCTTTAGTATCCCGCCGAAGGCTCTGCCGCCGCGAAGCCAGACCGGCGGGCTCTCTATTCCCTAGTCCCTAATCCCTATTCCCTGTCTTTCTCAATCCATCGATACGCTCAACTGGTGGCGCACATCGGCGCCGCGTATCCAGAAGATGACGTCCGTGGCGATATTCGAGGCGTGATCGGCGATCCGTTCCAGATGCTTCGACACCAGGATTCCACTGATGGCCTGCTGGGTGAAGCGCGGCTTCTCCACGATCATCTGCAGCAGGTCGGCGTGAGCGAGGCGATTCATGCGGTCGATCTCGTCGTCCATCTCGCGCACCGAGTCGGCCATTTGCGCGTCGCCCTCCAGCAAGGCATGGAGAGCCGAGCGGATCATGCGCCCGGCAAACTCGCCCATCGCCGCAAAATCCACCGGTAGATCGACCTCCTCGTGCTTCAGTGTCTCCTTGGTGCGGCGGGCTATGCCCATTGCCTGATCGCCGATCCGCTCCAGGTCGCCGTTGATCTTGATCACCGCCAGGATGAAGCGCAGATCGACGGCCATGGGCTGCTCTTTCGCCAGCAGATCATATGCCATTTCGTCCAGTTCGCGCTGCGCGGTGTCGATGGCCGTCTCGTTTTGCTTTACGTACTTGCAGAGGCTTTTGTCACGCTGTAGATAAGCGTCGACTGCGGACTCGACTGCCTGCTGCGACAGGGCCGCCATCGCCAGCAACTTGTCTTTGAGCTCGGCGAGTTGGAGTTGAAAATGAATGCGCGGCAAGACGGTCTTCTCCTTACTCTTGATTGTGCATCATGCAATGTTAATAGCGTGCGAATTTTCCCTCGTTTGCACCACTACGGTCACATCAGGAGGCCGGACGGCCACTCAGTGTCGGTATGGGTTAGACGCACCACGAGCTGGAACAATGTTCTAGGCTATCACTATGGACGCCGCACACACCTCTCGATCTTCGATGCTCACTTTCAACCCCGCCGAGCGCCAACCGCAAGAGATCTACAAGCTGATGACCGGCATCATTGTGCCGCGCCCGGTCGCGCTGGTTTCGACGATCAGCCGGGATGGCGTGGCAAATCTCGCGCCCTTCAGCTTCTTCTCCGGTGTGGGCGCCGTGCCCCCAACCGTGCTCTTCTGCCCGGCGCTGCGCCCGGCTAGTTCGAGAGAGACGGATAACGCCGCCTCCGGCGAGGCCGGTGAGCGGAAAGACACGCTGCGCAACGTCGAGGAGACCGGCGAGTTCGTCATTAACGTGGTTAGCGAGGCCATCGCCGTAGCGGCCAACGCCACAGCAGCCGAAGTGGCCTTCGGCGTGGACGAGTTCGCCCTCTCCGGCCTGACGCCGATTCCCAGCGAGACGGTACGCCCGCCGCGCGTCGCCGAGTCGCCGGCCCAGATGGAGTGCAAGCTGCTTCAGGTCATCTACACCTCTCACGCGCCCCGCGGCGGTGTGATTGTGCTGGGCGAGGTCGTCCGTTTTCATGTGAGCGCGGGACTCTTCGAGAATTTCCGCATCGATCCAGCAGGTCTCGATGCCGTTGGCCGCATGGCCGGCAACACATGGGTCCGCACCCGCGACCGGGTCGAGATCATCCGGCCGAAGTAAACCTTTTCAGCCAAGCGTTTTTCCGATTAGAATCCAAAGCGTTGGCAAGCTTCAACACGAGAGGGTCGCGAGTGCCAGGTGCAGGAACGTCTGCTGAGCGGTTTGGCAAAGGCCTGCTACTGGCACTTTGGAGCATTGCAGTGTTGCTTCTGTCGGCTGCTCTGCTGCCTGGATGCCGTGCGTCGACGGCGAAGGGAGAGGCGATGAATCTGACCAGTACCAGCTTCAAAGGAGACCAGATTCCGGCGAAGTTCACTTGTAACGGAGCAGGAGTCTCACCGCAGCTCTCTTGGTCCGCGCCCCCCGCCGGGACGGAGAGCTTTGCGCTGATGGTTGCCGACCCGGATGCACCCGGCCGGACCTTTGTCCATTGGGTAATCTACGATCTGCCGGCCGATGCGCGAACGCTGCCGGAGGCACTGCCGCCACAGGGCGAGGTTGCCGGTGGAGGCCGCCAGGGCAGTAACGACTTCGGCGACATTGGCTACGGAGGCCCCTGCCCTCCAGGACACTCGCCGCACCACTATGTCTTCATAATTTACGCTTTGGACGCAAAGCTGAATCTGCCTGTGGGCGCAACGCGAGTGCAGGTTGAAGCCGCCATGAAAGGCCACATACTGGCGCGCGGCGAGTTGGTTGGCCTCTACCATCGATAAGCCGCGGATTGAGACGTGGTTTCCCCCGTACGAGGGCCACGTAGCCGTTCCTTAACCCAAGTTAGCGCTTCGCAGGATTGCATCCATGGTCTGCTCAGGGGTGAGCGCGTCGACATGAATGGAGAGATGCGCTGTGCGATAGAGCGGCAAGCGGCGCTTGTAGCGGATGGCGAGGTTGGCCTGATCCGCGAATACGGGGCGTGTCTGCTCTGAGCCGCTGCAGCGCTTGAGTGTCGTCGCCAACTCCACCTCAAGATGGACGAGCAGCGTACCGGGCTCGGTCAGCAACAGACCGCGCGTAGCGGGATGCTCAATGGCGCCGCCTCCCAAAGCCAGCACCAGAGCATCGATCTCGGCCAGCCGCGCGATGGCCGCATGCTCGCGTTCGCGAAAGGCCGCTTCGCCTTGGTATGCAAAGATCTCGGCGATCGTCAGGCCGGCTTCGGCTTCGATAACGTCATCCGCATCGATGAAGGTCCAGCCCAGCCGCGCGGCAACCAGCGGGCCAACGGTTGTCTTGCCCGAGCCCATAAAGCCGGTGAGGACGATGCGTCGGGGTGCGATAGTCGAGACTTCGGATTGTGTGTCGGCGGTCATGGTTACTCTCACGCAGCTTTCGTAGCTGAGTTAGTTTTTCATGTTGCAAGACCTGCTCGTGTTGCAAGAGACCTGTTTTGTATCAGGGCACGACTTTAGTCGTGCCGCAAACGCAACAAAAAAATGCCGGGCTTTAGCCCCTGAGGGATGCACCTCGTGGATTTCGCCTTTCACTGGGCCTTTTTCCGCAGCCTGTTTAGCCCCCGATGTTCGCATTTCAAGTTTCTCACCAGATCGTCGCCTTTTCCAGTATAGGCAAGCTCAACCAGCCTTTCACCCCAACGCGATCACCACAGCCCCAGCAGTGATCAACAGACCGCCGACAATGGCCGGGGCATTGAGCTTTTCGCCCAGCAACAACCAGGCAAAGACGATGACCAGCGGCACGCTCAGCTTGTCCAGAGGAGCCACGCGCGAAGCCGGGCCCAGTTGCAGTGCGCGAAAATAACAAATCCAGGAGATGCCGGTGGCGAGGCCTGAGAGCGCGAGAAAGAGGCAAGTGCGGCGGTCGAGAGCGCGAATCTCAGCCAGACCGCCCACGCCGGGCTTGGCCAACGCGAAAACGATGCCCCAGGCAAAGACGACAACCACGCTAGTGCGCAGGGCCATCGCGAGGTTCGAGTCAACATGCGCCACCCCTAACTTGGCCAAGAGAGCCGTGGCGGCGGCAAAGGCTGCGGAAAGCAGTGCCCATCCAATCCAGTTCATGGGGATTATGGTACGCCGCCCGATATCGATTCGTGGAGACCGTATGAACCTGCCTAAACAGCAATCGGCATCCCACACTTGCGCCAGAAACAACGCGCAAGGATGGGGCACGGTGCCACTTTTGGAATTCCATGGATCGGTTGGTTGAGGTTCGTTGTTTCCCACATCTGACGCGATGAGACTGCGTCAAATATGGGGCACCCATGTCGTGAATCAGGCACGGAACAATAAACTGGAACTAATGCAAACCGGCAAAGCCAGCAAAACCGCCCTCCGCGTAGCCATTCGACGCGCGGCTCACCAACTGATGGAGCAGCCCCGCATTCTGGACGATCCGATTGCGGTGCCTCTGATTGGCTCCGCTTACGCGCGGGATCTGGAGCGGGCGAGTCACAAAGTTGCGCGGGATTTTCGCGCCTTCATGGCTGTGCGTAGCCGCTATGTCGAGGACCGGCTGGCCGAGGCCGTTTCCAAGGGTGTTACGCAATACGTAATTCTCGGTGCCGGCCTGGACACCTTCGCCTACCGCAATCCGTTTCCCAAGCTGCGCGTCTTCGAGGTGGACTTTCCGGCGACGCAGGAGTGGAAACGGTCGATGCTTCACAAAGCCTCCATCGCCGTCCCCGGCAACGTAACCTTTGTGCCGTTGGACTTTGAACACAAAACACTGGTCGCGGGGCTGGCCGAGGCAGGCTTCAACTGCAGCGCACCCTCCTTCTTCAGTTGGCTGGGGGTGGTGCCTTACCTCACTCTCGCCGCCTTTCGCGCCACGCTCGAAGCCATTGCGCAACTGCCGGCAGGAAGCGCTGTGGGCTTCGACTATGCGCTCGCGCCGGAGACGCTCAGCAAGGTGGGCCGTACAGCCTTTGACGCACTGGCCGGGCGCGTGGCGGCGGCGGGCGAGCCATTCCAGCTCTTCTTTACGCCCCAGACGATGGAGTCGGAGCTGCGCCGTGCCGGATTTCACTTGATCGAGCAGTTCAACACGGATCGCCTCAACGAGATTTATTTCAAAGACCGCGCCGACGGCCTCCGGCTCTCCGCCGTGAAGCTGGGGATGTTGGCGGCAGCATGGGTTTGAGCGAACTTCCGATGTAAGCGGGATGAGTAGATCCCACCCCGGAGCATTTTTGCTTTTACTGTAGACACCCGTGCCCCATTCCGCGTTTTTCTGCGGAATGGATGGGACACCAACAAAAGTCCGGTCCACACTATTTGCAAAATGCCTAGCCGCAAGAAAGAACGCGGCGAGGGTGGGGCACCCAAATTCTCAGTTTTTAAGGTTCACTCCATTCCGTTAACATGAGTTATGCGCTCCTTCGCCTTCTTGCTGATCGCGGTTGCCATGCTCGGGCTCTCCGGCTGCGGTTACCATACGCTGGGCGCGGCCACTCATCTGCCGCCCGACGTTCGCACTCTCGCTGTGCCTGAGTTTGCCACGCAAACCGAAACCTACCGCACCGAGACGGTCATGACCCAGGCGGTAATTCGCGAATTTGCCACGCGCACTCAGTTGCGGGTCACGCCGAATGGGAACGGAGATTCAGATGCCGTGCTGCACGGGACGATTCTCAAGGAAGTGGTGGAGCCGCTTACCTACAATACCTCGACGCAGCAGTCGTCCAGCTTTTTGATCACGATTGTGGTTTCCGTCAAGCTCACCGGGCGGGACGGCAAGGTGCTTTACGAAAACAAGAATTACGTCTTCCGCCAGCAATACCAATCCACGACCAACCTGCCAACATTTTTCCAGGAGAACCCGGCGGCTGTCGAGCGACTCTCACGCGAGTTCGCGCGCCAGTTGGTGGCCGATGTGCTGGAAGGGTTCTGAGGGTGCAGAGAATGGGGCGGAAGCGCGAAAACCACTGGCCTTGCCGACCCGTCATAAGTATTCTGGAATTGAATGGTGGAGAATGTTTCAAAACACGCTTTGTATCAGGGCACGACTTCAGTCGTGCCGAAACGGGCATTAAGACATGGGGCTTTAGCCCTTGCGGGATCGCATCAACAACCTGTCAGACAATTATTGAAACATGCTCTAGGCACACACATTAGTCGCACTGCGAGGAGAGTCACCCAATGACCGCCGCACGCTGGGGCGCAGGATTCACCGCGACAGGCCGCTTTGTGGCGGAGATCGAGGCTGCGGCTGCCGGTAAAGAGCCGTTGAAGCCCGGATACGTGCTGGTTGGCGACGAGACATTTCTCCTCGACCGCTGCCGAGCCGCCGTTCTCAAGGCATTTGTTCCGCCGGATCTGAGGGATTTTTGCCTTTCGGATCTCGATCTCTCCAGCACATCGATCTTCGAAGTGCTTGACCTTGCGCAGACTCCCTCGCTGATGGCGCCCTTCCAGGTGATCTTTGTCCGCAACGTGAAGCAGCTTTATACGCGCGGCGCAAAGAAGGACGAGTTTGCTGCACTGGCCCGCTATTTCCGCTCGCCTAACCCGCAAGCGCTCATTCTCTTTGTCGCCGACTTTGTGCATATCCCATCCGACACGCGGCGCATGGAGATGGACGACAAAAACCGTTTCGAGCGGCTCACCGAGACTCTGGGCGAGCACTGCGGCATGGTGGAACTGGCGAGCGTGAACGAAGACGATGCGATGCGATGGGTAGCGGCTACCGCTCAGGAGGCGGGCATTCGCGTGGAACCGGATGCGGCCCGCGAACTGGCCGATGCGCTGGGCGCGGATATGATGCTGATCTCATCGGAGCTTGAAAAGCTGCTGCTTTACACGCACGGCCGCGGAAAGATCACTCTGGGCGACGTGGAAACCATGGTGCTGTCCGCGAAGCAGCGCTCGCTCTACGAACTGACCGATGCTATCTCCGCCCGCGACCGCGTGCGCGCTCTTGCGCTGTTGCAGGGTCTGCTGAACAGTTCCGATGCAGGCGAGGACTCGGCAATCGGACACCTTTACATGCTGGCCCGTACCTTCCGCCAGATGCTGGTGATTCTCGAAAAAAACGTGCGCGACTCGCGCGCCATCTGGCAGGCGCTGTGGCAGGGCTTCCGCATGCCGCCATTTGCCGCCGACGACCTGATCCGCCAGGCTCGCCGCTTCAAGAGCCGGCGCGACCTGACGCGTGCCTTGCGGCTGATTGCGCGGGCCGACCTTGAACTGCGCTCCTCGCCGCCCGACAAGCGGCTGGTGTTGGAGCGTCTGGTCTATGAACTGGCCTCGGAGCCGAAGCCCGCGCCACCGGTCTGGGCCTCGGCGCAGTTGCTGTTCGAGAGCTAACTTCTGCCGGCCTCATCGACCCGATGCCATAGAGTGTTACCGCACCCCGTGCTCATTCAACCAGGGCCCATACTTCTGATCCTCGCCTTGAATGTGGTTTGTGAGCCAATCGGAAAGAAAAGTAAGCAGATGAACTCCGAGGGTAATATCGCCCTTCTCGAAGCGGGCGACGTAATCCCCTACCTGTTTGGTCAAGTCACGGTGCTTGACGATATGCGCCTGCAACCCCGGATAGCTGGTCTTTTCCATCATCACTTCTTCGGCCGCGAAGTGATCGACCGTGTACTTAACCAGATTGTTGAGGATCTGTCCAGCCACAGCGCGTGCCTGGCCCTTCATCATGGCTGCGTGAAGGTCGTTCAGGGTTTCAATCAGGACTGTATGTTGATCGTCGAGGGTTTGAACTCCCACCGAGAGCTTGTCGTTCCAGGTCATGAAAGCCATGTGTTTCTCCAGGCGGGTTGCGCCATCAATCGGTGTATCGGCTACGGTTGAACAGAAGTTGAGCGGAAATAGCGGCGTCGCGACGCCCTGGCATGGGTTCTTGGAAGCAGCCGGTTCCAACTCAACGTATGCCGTGCTGATTCATGCAGGGTCCGTACGACTGGTCCACGCTTTGAATATGAGTCTTCAGCCATTCGGAGAGGAAGCCGGACAAGTCGAGGCTGAGAGCTAGATCGCCTTTCTGGTAGCGGGCAATATACTCCTCAACCTGTTTGGTCAAATTGCGGTGCAAGAGCTGATGCTGCGCCAGGTCGGGATACTTCGCCAACTCCATCATCCTCTCTTCGTCCGAAAAGTGATTCCGCGTATACGTCAGGAGCTTGGCCAGAAGCTCGCCAACGATGGCTTTCGCCTGGCCCTTCATCATGGCTGCGTGAAGTTCGTTGATGGTGTCGAACAGGACAGTGTGCTGCTCGTCGATGGCTTTCACCCCGACGGAAAGCTTGTCAGACCAGACTACAAGTGGCATGATGTTTCTCCTGCCGAAGCCTTCCGGCAACAGAAATATCGGCCATACTCATTGAAAAGTTGAGTAAAACGATCCAAAATGCGCGTCACACCTTTGAACGCCCTGATCCTTGATCGATACCGCACAACGCGCCAGCTTATAGATCGTTCTCAGTCCACGCCCCGCTCGTTCAACCACGGGCCATACTCCCGGTCCATGCCTTCCATATGTTCGGCATAGGAATCGCGAAGAAAGCACAGCAGCGGGCGCATCTGCATCTTCTCGCCATGCTGCACGCGATGAGAGGACTGGAGGATCTGCGCCAAGATGCGCTGGTGCTCGAGTCGATGCTCGGTCAGGCCGGGAAAAGCATACTGCTCCAGTAGTTGCTCTTCGCTCCAGAAGTGCATGCGCGTGAACTCGATCAGCCGGTCCAGTACTTCGCTGACTTGCTCTCTGCCAGAACCGCGGACCGCCGCCAGACGAAGCTCGTTCATCGTATCTGTCAGAATGCCGTGCTGGTCGTCCATAGCTCTCACACCCACGGTGCAGGCGTGGTTCCAGGCTAAAAGGGTCACATGAGCCTCCATCGATCGCTACTGGAGTTATCGGTCAAGCCGGGCCAAATGTTAACCGATCGGTGATTGGCTCTTGTGACGAAGGTTTGTACTAACATCTTGCATCGTGTTCAAGACGAAAGAGCAAAATGGAAGTGCATCATGTTCACGCTGGCCAACACGATCGCCGCCTTACTCGCGCTGACGCCCTTTCTGGCGGCGGCATTTTTCCCTCAATGGGCAGCGGGGCGAGCCCGCTCGCTTTCCTTGCCGGCACAACTCTTGTCTCCCGCGGTCTTGTGCCTTCCCTACGTACTGGTTGCAGCCGCGGGCGGCGTCTTCCGGTGGGACTGGTTTGCACTGTATGCGCTGCTTCCCGTGGCAGTGGCAGCTCTGCTTCGTAAGGCTGAGATCGCTGGGTGGCGTGACTTTCTAGTGCTGGCCATACTCGGTCTGGCGGTCGATCTGCGCTGGTTTGAGGGTGCATGGCCTGCTCGTCTCGCGATCTTCAACAAGGTCCTGCTGCTGGACGCGGGCATCTATGGCTTTATTGCGCTCAGGCAACTTGAGGGAACCGGCTTTGACCTCCGTCTGCGTTTCAGGGACGTCGTGACCGGCCTGCGCGAGCTGGCACTCTACACTCCCTTTGCTCTTGTGCTCGGCCTGAGTCTTGGATTCCTGCACCCGCACATATCCTGGCCAGGCGTCACCCAGATTGCCGGAGCTTGGATCTTCACCTTCTTCCTTATCGCCGTCCCTGAAGAGCTTTTCTTCCGTGGGTGGATTCAGAATCTCCTTGAGCGGCGCATGGGGCGCACCCCTTCGCTGCTACTGACGGCTATCCTCTTTGGCCTTTCTCATTTCAACAAGAGGGCTGCGCACTTCAACTGGCGCTATGTCTTGCTTGCTGCGGTGGCAGGGGTCTTTTACGGACGCGCCTGGCGCCGTGATCGCCGGGTGGGAGCAGCGGCAATCGCGCACGCCTCGGTAGACGCAATCTGGTCGCTATGGTTGCGTTGAATGAATTGAACTGTGCGGAGGGCTGTAAGTGAGGTAGCCGAGACCGACGCGCATGTTATGGATCATCGGCTTCGGCGCTACAATAGCGATCGTGATGCCCAGAATGGCGTGCGTCAGAGCCAGTGCGTAGAGGCTGCGATAGCGAAGAAAGAGCCGGCAGGCAACTAACGCGAAGAGCAAAGTAACCGGCGTGAGAATCGGATTGGGCAGATGCGCCGACGCAAAAAGCAAAGCGGCCGCCGTCACAGCTGAGCCGGTGCTCTTGAGAATGCGCAGCAAACGCGCTAGAAAGAAGCATTGCAAAAGAAACTGCTGCACCAGGGCCCAGAGCGCATAGGCCCAGTAGTTCTTTACAAGATAGATTGGCCCGTCCGGCAAGCGCAAAAGATCGAGCCGCCCCGCCACAATCGCTGCTGCCACAGCCGCCAGCAACGCCAAACCAGCCACCCAAAGCGAGCAGAAGAAGTTATCTGCTCGAAGTCCTACGGCCTGTATCCCATCGAATGAGAGGGCGATGATGAATGCGATCACTATGGCAGCCACCCACCAGAGCAGCCTCTGCCATGGGCGCGGCGTCCAGATGACAAGCATAATCAGGCCATAGGCAACGGCCAACTCCAGCAAGTCACGCCGCCGGCTGTGCACCGCCCCCCGGTCTACCCAGATTTCAATGGAAGCAGTCTCGCCCAACATGCTTAGGATGTTATGCCAAACTTAGGGTCTATTCCAGAATGATGTCCGGTTCAGTCCCCGGACGCGCTCCACGAGCAGTGAGTGCCACGGCTGCTGCCAGGATAAGGCCGCCGCCCACCCATGCATAGGGGCCCAGGTGTTCGCCGAGCAGCTCGACGCCCAGCAGTGAGCCGACCGCCGGTTCGAGGTTCAGGAAGATCCCAGCGCGCGAGGCGGGCACATGATGAATGCCCCAGTTCCATAAGAGAGTGGTCGTTGCCGTGCACAGCAGGCCGCTGATGGCCAACGCAACCCAGGCAGTGAGGCTGACATGCGCGAAGGGCGGCCGTGTTAATTTGGTGTGAAGAAACGGATTGAGCAGCAAGGGACCAATTATCCAGACAGCAAGCATCGCTGTCCCGGAGAGAATGGTGTAGGCCGTGACCACAGGCGGAAGGTGCGTCTGCATCAGTTTTTTGCTGAGAAGAATCCAGGCCAGCGCGATGACCAGAGAGGCCACAACCATCAGATCTCCAACGAGCGATGGCTCGCCCTTTGCCACAGGGCCCCGGCTGCCGCCCAGCACAATGAGTGCTGCGCCGACCGTTGAACCGAAGACAGCCACCCATCCCAGCCAGTCAAGCCTCTCCTCGCGGCTCCCCTTGGGGGCGAAGAGTGCTGCAGTTGCGGCCAGCATCACCGGCATCGAGCCCACCATCAGCGAGGCATGGCTCACCGTCGTGCGAGCCAGGCCGTGAAATTGGAGCAGAAACTGGACGGGTATCCCGAGGAAGGCACAAATCAGCAGCAGGCGCGCCTCGACGGCTGTGAGACGTAAGCGACTGCGATGCACCAGCACCACCGGCAACATGCCCAGTGAGGCGAAAAGAAAGCGGTAGAGCACCATATACTCGACGCACATCTCGTCCAGCGCCAGCCGGCCAAAGTAGAATCCCGTGCCCCACAGGCAACCAGCGGCGAAACAGGCGCTGTAGCCCAGAAACGCGATCTGACGGTCTGTTTTTTCTTTCCTTCCCATCCTTACTTTACTTTCGCACAAGACAGAGGCCTGATCAGAAAGGCTGATAATCGGCGAGATTGTCCAACGGCAGCGAATTCGCCGTCCCAGACTCCTCGATCTCTCACCGCGTGGGCCAAGTTGGCTGGTTCTTTAGTCAAGAGGCAGATTAGAGCGATGTCCGCCGCATACGATTACGTATTTACGCCATATGCAACTAATATTCGGCAGTTTATGCCATATATTGTATTACTTATAGTCACATATGCTCATTATTGAACTGAGAGTGGACAAATCGACTTTAGAGCAGCGTCTCACTGTGTTGAGAGTGCGTTGTTTTGGGTCAAGTTCGGCAATGACGACCAAACAGCCCATTCGTTAACATATATTAACGTCATATTATGCTTATAAAATCACATTAATTAGCATTATTTGCTAATTATTTTCTAAATTCATATTATACGTGGCTGATTTCTGAATCGGATAAGTTGGCCACGTTCTTTACTCTTCTGGCAGCTTCTGTCCGCAGCGGCACGGCGATTCAGGTCGAATTGGTTTTCTCCTGAGTCTGAATACTGATCGCCGCGTTGCTCAGCGCAGACGCCCTGCCAGATTGGGTTGGAGGCGATGATTTCATAAGCAGCTTCTACTAGCATTTCTCATCATCTACGCTAAGTATTGCTCACGAGTTGACCTAGATAGAGATGTATACGAATATTTTTACTTTTTTGCAGCATTTCTTCGCAATTATATACCGTGTATTTTGCCGAGTCGGATTGCAACACCATTTTAGCCAATCACTCAATGCGCGCAATTGCCCGATTATGCTTTACAAGAACGCTATGGAAGTGTTTTCTGCTAGAAATATACACAACTTTCGTTGTATATTGCTGGATATGGGATTTGATGATATCGATTGCCGAATTTTGGACGTTTTGCAACAAGACGGCCGGATATCCAACCAGGATCTCGCCGACAAGGTCGGTCTCTCGCCCTCACCCTGTCTTCGTCGTATGAAGCTGCTGGAAACGTCCGGGATCATCAGTAAATATGTTGCACTGGTCGACCCGGTGGTGGCGGGCCTGGGATTGCAGGCCATCGTCGAGGTTCGCTTGGACCATCAGACCAGCGCATCGATCGCAACCTTCGAGAGGGAGATCCTTAAGTTCCCCCATGTCCTGGAATGCTATCTGATGGCCGGGGACTGGGACTATATTTTGCGGGTCGTGGCAGCCGACCTGGATGATTTCCGTGATTTTTGCGTAGACTCACTGGCGAAGATTTCCGGAGTAAGCAATGTGAAATCAAACATTTGTATGAAACAGGTGAAGTTCTCGACCGCTCTGCCTTTGACATGAGAGCGCGTCTTCAGGCTCAGATGTGCTGCGTCACTGCCCAAAACCGGCCCAATCGGCGAGAATGATGATCGATGGCAAAGCGGCTGTTTGGGGCGGAATTGGGGTTGCGCATACGGCTATTGGTGGCGGTGGCCGGGGTGATGCCATGCTTGTTTTTGCCTGCTCGGTCGCAGGAGAGCTCAGCCAACGCACCGGAGCCACTCCAAACTGCCGCAATGCGCGTACTTCCCGGTAAGCTTCCCGACAAACCCTCTCGGCCTCCGGCGTTCAATATCTCCGTCGTTCCATTGGGCTTTTCCGCGCCGGGCTCCTTTTACATGGGGGAGCGTACCAGCTTGGTATCGCTGGACTTCCTTGATGAAGATCAGCTTCTCTTCACCTTTCGCGTGCCGGGACTCATTCGCCGTGAAGCCGCGGAACGCGAGGCCGGCGAGGAGGAAGAGCGTCGAATTCGCGCCGTGGTTCTTAAGCTACCGGCGGGAACCGTTGAGGCCGAGGCAGTATGGACGGTTCACGACCGGGCGCGCTACCTGTGGATGCTTAAGGACGGCCACTTCCTGCTGCGCGATCTGAGGAATCTGCAAATGGGCGACGCGTCACTAGAGTTGAAGCCCTATCTGCGTTTTCCGGGACCGCTGCTCTGGCTGGAGATGGACCCCATGCAACAGTTCCTGGTGACCAACTCCCGCGAGCCGGTTGTGGCGGCACAGAAGGCGAGTGAATCCGCCAGCCCCGCTATTCAGCACTCAGGCGAACAAAACCTGTCGCTTGGAACCCCGGAAACTCGCACAAATGACCAGGATCTATTCCTTCACTCAAACGGGCACGCCGCTGACCGTGAATCGCAGGGGCTGGGGATGCCGAGCCCGGCCGAGGCCGATAAGCCGGTGGAGGAGCCAAAGCCCGCCGCTCAGCCCGATCTGGCAGTACGTGTCCTGCGCCGGGAGTCTGGAGAGGTGATTCTGGTCAGCCGGACCCGCACTGCGGTTCATCTGCCCATGAATGCCGACGGCTACTTGGAGAGCTTTCGGGCCAGGAACAACGAGTGGCTGCTGAATCTGAACTACTTCAGCGGCGGCAGCACCATTCTCGGCCAGATTGACTCTGCCTGTTCGCCTGTCTTTGATTTTCTCTCACAGCGAGAGGTGCTGGTGACCGGCTGCACCGCCTCGGATGCTGACAAACTGGAGGCAATAGGGACCGATGGCCGCCGCCTTTGGGAGGCGCAGACCTCGGAGACGACGATCTGGCCGCACGTGGTGAGAGCGTCAGGCGGCTTGCGGTTGGCGCGTGTAAGCCTGGTTGTCTCCTATGCGGTCAGCGCGCGCGCACCCATCGATCCGGATGAGATCAAAGGTCAACTGGTTGAGATTCTCGATGCGGCTGACGGCAACATAGCGCTGGAGACTACAGCCAGTCCTGCTCTCGATGCAGGCGGAAACGTAGCCATCTCGCCTTCTGGACGGCGTGTAGCTGTGCTCAATAGCGGTCAGATTCAGATCTTTGAACTGCCTCCTGCACCGCCGCTTCCCGAATCGGCCACTCACTCTGTGATCCGCTAACGGAGCTTGGCGCATCCTGCAGATGCGAACCGTGTAAACTGGGCTGCGGGAGAGTTCACTTGCCCACAACCCCACTTCATTACGCGGTTGCCGCAGTTTCCGACACCGGTAGGAAGCGCCCTGCCAACGAAGACTCCTTTGGCTACTCCGTTGAGCACGGCGTCTATGTTCTTTGTGACGGCTTAGGCGGCGCGGCAGCCGGAGAGGTTGCCAGTTCCCTTGCTGTTGAAGAAATGCTGCGCGTTCTCACCGGCCGCACCGTTGACAAGGACGCGCCGTTGAACACCTGGATCGAAGAGGCAGTCCGTGCCGCCAACCATGTCATTTTTTCACGCGCCCAAAGCGACCACAAATTGACTGGCATGGGAACCACGCTCGTTGGCCTGATGACTGAACGAAGCGGAGTGCTCGTCTTCAATATCGGCGACAGCCGCTGTTACCGAATGCGCGGCGCGCGCCCAGAAGAGAACGAGCCGGATCAGGGCAAAGCGTCGCCGACCAGGTTGCAGCAGATCAGCCTCGACCACTCGCTGGTTCAAGAACAGGTCCGGCAGGGCCGCATGACCAATGCCGAGGCAGTTCGCTCGCCCTTACGCAATGTCATCACCCGCGCCCTGGGCACGCAGAGTGAAGTCGAGCCGGACTTATTTGAACTGCAAGCAGAGCCTGGCGATATTTTTCTACTGTGTTCCGACGGGTTGACAAACGAGCTTGCCGATCCAACGATCGAATCTCTGCTAAGTGCCGATCTTCCGCTCCAAGAGCTCTGCGCAAGCCTTGTAACCGCCGCCAACCAAGCCGGTGGCCGCGACAATATCACATGCCTGCTGGTGCGCGCCGAGGGCTAGCTGGGATACGAAAACTCATTTCCGGTCAACTCCTGGCCAAATACCAAATATTGATAAAGTTTGTTATTCGCTTCAATAATCGATTTAGGAGTGTTTCCCTTGAATGTTTCGCTGACACCGGAACTAGACGACTTCGTTGCAGGCAAAGTCGAATCCGGTCGCTACACCTCGGCGAGCGAGGTCGTGCGCGAGGCTCTACGTCTGCTCGAAGAGCATGATCGCGCACGCGGCGCCCAGCTTACCGCCTTCAACAAGGAACTTGGGGCAAGGCTTGCCTCGCTAGACCGAGGAGTGTACGTCAAGCCGGAAAAAGTCCGGCAGCGGCTGGAGCAAAAGTCCAGCGAGAGGAAGAAGAGCCGCGCATGAAGGAGTACGTCCTCAGCACAGGTGCGGAATTGGACCTGGATGAGATATGGGAGTATATCGCCCTTGACAACATCCGCGCCGCAGACCGCTGGATTGGCAAGCTCTTCGAGGCGTTCGACGCATTGGCGGGAAACCCCGGGATGGGACATAAATGAAACGACCTAACTCCGCACTCGGTTCTCTTTTGGCCGGTGGGCGCGTACCTCATTCTCTATCGCGTCCACGGCAAATGAGTTGAGATCGTGGCCGTGACTCAAGGATCGAGAGAGGTTCCATCATTTCTGCGTCAGCGTGTCCAATGAGATACGCGAAAGATGCCGCGCGTCCATGTACCATGAACATGGATCACTCATGACAGACACAAAAAATCTTACTCCCGCAATTCTTCTTCATATCGCACAAACGCTAAACATACCCATGCGCGGACTCGTCGCCGTGATAGAACTGCTCGACGACGGCGGGACCGTGCCATTTATCGCGCGCTATCGCAAAGAGGCCACCGGCAATCTGGATGAGGTGCAGATTCTCTCCATTCAGGAGAACCTCGCCTACTTCCGCGATCTCGCCGACCGGCGCGAAACGATCCTCGCCTCCATCGCCGAACAGGGCAAACTGACCGATGAGCTGAAAGCGCGGATCGAAGCCACACTCGACAAGAGCGAACTCGAAGACCTCTATTTGCCTTACAAGCCCAAGCGGCGCACCAAGGCCACCATCGCGCGTGAAAAGGGGCTGGAGCCGCTTGCCGCATATCTTTGGGCGCAACAGAATGCCGCGGAGCCACTGGAGATATTTGCCGCCGGGTTTGTGAATACAGAGCTCGGCGTGGCCTCAGTGGACGAAGCTCTCGAAGGCGCGCGCCACATTGTCGCCGAATGGATCAGCGAAGATGCGGACCTGCGCAAGGCTCTGCGCCAACTGGTCTTCGACGAAGGCGTGGTCGTCAGCCGCAAGGTGACGGATGCGATCGATGAGCAGGATAAGTTCAAGATGTACTACGAGTACTCTGAGCCGGTGAAGACGATTCCCTCGCATCGCATGTTGGCCATGCGCCGCGGCGAAGGCGAGAAGGTGCTCTACTTCCTCATCGAGGTTGAACCGGAGCGGGCCATCGCGATTATTCAGCGTCATGTGTTGCGTTTGCAAGGCGACTGGACTCGCCAGCTTGAGCTGGCAATCGACGATGCGTGGAAGCGCCTGCTGAACGCGTCCATTCAAGGTGAGATTCGCCTGGAGTTGAAGCGGCGCTCAGACACTGAGGCGATCAGGGTCTTTCGCGACAACCTCTATAACTTGCTGCTTGCACCGCCCGCCGGGCCGATCTCTGTACTGGGTATCGATCCGGGGCTGCGCACGGGCTGCAAGGTCGCGGTGGTCGATGAGACAGGCAAGCTGCTTGCTCATGACGTACTATACCTTCACACTTCCAAACATGGAAATGCCGAGTCCGCACCCAAACTCGAAGCTCTGCTGAGAACGCATAACGTCCGCGCCATCGCCATCGGCAACGGGACGGCATCACGAGAGACGGATGCGTTTGTGCGGGAGTTTCTGCGGGACAAAAAGATCGACGGAATTTTTTCGGCGACGGTGAGTGAATCGGGCGCAAGTGTCTATTCGGCTTCGCCAGTTGCGCGCCAGGAATTTCCCGATCTCGACCTTACGGTGCGCGGCGCAATCTCGATTGCTCGCCGTCTGCAAGACCCGTTGTCGGAGCTTGTGAAAGTCGATCCGAAGTCGATCGGCGTGGGCCAGTACCAACATGACGTCGATCAGCGCCAGCTTCAGGAGTCGCTCGAAACAGTGATCGAAAGCTGCGTCAACAAAGTCGGCGTGGATCTGAATACCTCCTCGTGGACGCTGTTGCGATTTGTGGCCGGAATCACTGAGCGCACTGCACTGAACATCGTGAGTTTTCGCAATGAGAAGGGCAGCTTTCGTTCGCGCGCGCAGGTGCTTGAGGTGCCCGGCATCGGCCCCAAGACATTCGAGCAGGCTGCTGGATTTCTGCGCATTCGCAATGGCGACAACCCACTGGATATGACCGCTGTGCATCCCGAGTCGTATCCGGTGGTCGAGCAAATTGCGGCTTCACTCAAGACTTCAGTGAAGGCGATCATCGAACAGCCGAAGTTGCTTGAGAATGTGGATCGCAGCCAGCTCTCCGCAGGCACTTACACTGTAAGCGATATTCTCGCCGAGTTGCGCAAGCCCGGACGAGATCCGCGGGATCAGTTCGTGGCGCCCAGCTTTCGCGACGAGGTCCGCGAAATCGCAGACGTCGAGGCCGGAATGGTGCTGGAAGGCGTCGTCACAAACGTTACCAAGTTCGGCGCCTTCGTCGATATCGGCGTGCATCAGGATGGCTTGGTGCACATCAGCGAACTCTCGAACCGCTTCATCAAGGAGCCGTCGGAGGCCGTCAAAACAGGCCAGATCGTCAAGGTGAAAGTGCTGACTGTGGATGCTAAGGCCAAGCGCATCGCGCTCTCGATCAAGGCTCTTTCAGCGCCCGCCGCGCGCCCCGCCGCAAAGCCAGGCAAAGCTGTTGTAAAACCCGAACTCTCGATGGAAGGCAAGCTCGCCGCGCTCTCGATGAAGTGGAAGTCGCGGTAGCCCGGCGAAGCAAAAGAGGACACCAGCGTCGTTGTCCGCAAAAAGAATCCCACTGTTGCGAGTTTTGGAACTATGATTGTCCAACAGCAAACCTTGTGAATATTCAGATCTGCACAAGGGCCAGCCGGAGCAGGACCAGCCGAAAGCCAGACCGGTGTCTGCAAAGAGGCTGCCCTGCTGGGTGGAAGGAGATCGAATGAAAGACAAGCACAAAAAGAAGCACGCGGAGAGTGAGCTGGGAGAAACACCCGCAAATGGCAAACAGAAGCATGGAGACCTGCCGGCTCCGGTGCTGGGCAATGCAACTACCCTCCACCTGGGAAAGGATTGCGACTATGTGAAGGAAATGATCCGGCTGCAAATCGAGCTCGTCAAACTCCAGGAGTGGGTTAAGCAGGAAGGCCTGCGGGTTGTGATTCTGTTTGAGGGCCGCGATGCGGCAGGCAAAGGCGGAGCCATCAAACGAATCACTGAATCGCTTAATCCGCGCGTCTGCCGCGTGGTAGCGCTGGGCACGCCCACTGAGCGCGAAAAGACGCAATGGTACTTCCAAAGATATGTTCCCCACCTGCCCGCTGCAGGTGAGATGGTGCTCTTTGATCGCAGTTGGTATAACCGGGCGGGCGTTGAACGCGTGATGGGCTTCTGCACCGATGCACAGTACCAGGAGTTCATGCAGAGCTGCCCTGAGTTTGAGCGGATGTTGCAGCGCTCGGGGATTCGCCTCATCAAGTATTGGTTTTCCGTCAGCGACGAGGAGCAGGAGCGGCGCTTTCAGGACCGCATGAAGAACCCCACTAAACGCTGGAAGCTGAGTCCGATGGATCTTGAATCGCGCAAGCACTGGGCCGAGTATTCGCGCGCCAAAGACGAGATGTTCGCGGTGACCGACACCAAGTTGTCTCCGTGGTATGTGGTGAACGCGGAAAACAAGAAATGCGCCCGGCTGAACGTGATCAGGCATCTTCTGTCGATGTTCGTCTATCGCGATCTGACGCCTGCGCCTCTCGAACTGCCCAAGCTTGAAAAGTCGAAGTACGTACGCCCGCCCATCCAGGAGCAGAACTTCATTCCGCAGGTCTACGTTTAGCTACATTTGCTTGAGAAGTGCGACGAGGCGAGTGAAGCCTTGTTCGCGAGCGGTCTTGTTGCCGGGGACGGTGTTTGCCGGGTCTTCTCCAGCACGCATGAATCCGTGGCCGGCGCCATCGAAGGTTACTGGCTCGTACTTCTTGCCGGCTGCCTTCATTGCTGCAGTGGTTGCCGGTACAGTTGCGCCGATACGGGCGTCGTTGCCAGCGTAAAAGGCGTAGACCGGAGCGGTAATCGTAGACACATCAGCAGGCCCAGGACCATAGAAGACAAAGGCCGCCGAGATGTCTTTGCGGTGAGCGGCGAAGGCGAAGGACTTGCCGCCGCCCCAACAGAAACCAACCGGGGCAACTTTGCCGTTGGCAGCGGGAATGTGGCGCGCGTAATCGGCCGCGGCGTCCAGGTCGGCGTTTACCACATCCGCATCGAGAGCCGAGACGGCTTTGACCGCTGCGTCCTGGCTGGGGAATTCGCTTGTGCCTCCGCCGCCTGGGCCGAAGCCCGACAGCAGATCCGGCGCGACGACGATGAAGCCCTGCGCGGCCAGTTCGTCGGCCATCTCCTTGGCCCAATCCGTGAGGCCAAAGATCTCGTGGATGAGCAGGACGACCGGCGCTTTCTCTTTGACCTCCGGATAGACGACGAAGGCCTGAAGGGTGCGGCTGCCGTGGTGGAGGGCAACGTATTCGTGATGGCGCGGCGACGCTTCGAGACGGCTTTTCGCCCACTCCTGCGCCTGGATGGGCGCAGTGAGCAAGACCAGAACGGCTACGCAGGCGATGAGATTGAAGGAACAGGGAAGCTTCTTCATCATGGCCAGAATTCTACTTGCATCGGATAGACCGCCGCAAGACTTTGCGGCATTTGGCAGTGGTGCGGTTTCCGAATAGGTGACACATGACCGGAATCGTCAAAACTGATGCAAATTGCCGAAGATTGATTAGCCAGGAAAAAGCCCTCCGTCAATCCCGCTAACATTGCGAACGGCTCTATCGCTTGCAACTCATCAACTCGGAAGGTGCCAATGTCAATTTCACTGTTCGAGTCTTTTTTTGATTCACCTCGTTAGCGCCAACCGATACGGTTAGTTGTCGAGCCAGCGCGTCCCAAGTCACATCATCAACCATATAGTCGCCAAAGACCTCGCCCAAATCTGGTGCCGCCCTCCCAAACTTCTTTTTCCAAGCTGATTCTGTACTCTTAAAGATATTGATGCATTCGTAGTGACCATCCTTTGGTAAGAACCACAACAGGCGTTGACCTGTGTCATCGCCGCCATACCAAACATAAGAGGGAATCCCGTCGCCGGTTGCATCTTTTTCCCCAATGATGCCGTAGTTCCAATCGCTAACCAATTGTTCCTTGTTATATGACCCGATATCTACCCGGAATGCCTCATGCGTCCTCTGGCCTCGATGGTAAAACACTTGATACAAAACGGCACCGACACGCTGCTCTGACGAAACTAAACTCGTTGTGTTCTTTCGAGGCTTTACGTCGCTAGGATAGAGCTTCGTCTTGCTCGGTGTCTGCGCAAAACACAATGGCGAAATCGCAAAGAAAATGCACAGCGTTCGGATAATTAAACGGATCATAGACGTACGCAACTATACAATAACCAATAGCTCTTTGAAAAACCGGTATTGAGACGGTTTCTCTGGTTCTCGGCAATGCTCCGGTTAAATTTCCTGCCAACCTAGAACTGCACTACCGCCCGGCGTCTGCAGATGGCGTATCTGATTGAGAATGCCGTTCAGTATGGTCTTAATTGGCGACTAAGGACTTATCCGTAAGTTGAGAAAAAAATGTACAGCCGGTCTCCAGACCGGCTGTACTGGCGGCGTCCACGCCGCCAGACGACGTTTGTGGGTCTGGTGACCCACAGGACAGCCGACCTGGAGGTCGGCGCTACCAATTTACGGATAGGCTTTAAGCCGCGCCAGGCCTTGTTGCGCTAGATCGGCAATCGCCCGGGCGAGAGTGGCTGAAGCATTCAGCGACTCAGGGCGCTCCAGGCGTAGATTCAGCTTTGCGGCAAACTCGCGGAAGAGTATGTCTACGTCGTAGAGGATCTCGACGTGGTCGCAGAGAAATCCGATGGGTTGAAGCATCAACGTTCGAACGCCTGAGGCGGCAAGAGCTTCAAGGGTTGACTCGACGGTCGGCCCGATCCAAGGTCCGCCGCTTGCTCCCTGGCTCTGGAAGGCGAAGTACCACTGCGGAATCCCCGGCACGCTGGCGGCGACCAGGGCCGCAGTGCGCTTGGCCTCTTCAGCGTAAGGATCGGCGGCTTGATTCTCAGAGGCCTGTATGGTCCGGCAGGGGACGCTGTGCGCGGTGAAGAGCACAGGGACCGGCGCGCCTGCCTCGGCGCTGAGTTTTGTCCAGGCGGGACGAAGGCGCTCGGCGAAGGCCTCAATCAGAAGCGGATGCTGCGCCCAGGCTTCGGTGAAGTCGATGCGCAGGTCGCCTGACTCAACTGCGCGGCGATAGAGGCCCACGCTGGTGCGTGAGTTCTGCGGCGCAAGACAGATGACCGCAGCCGCTTCTACTCCGTCGGCGCGCATCTGGCGGAGTACGTCGGCGATATAGGGTTGCCAGTTTCTCATCGCGACATAAACGGGTGCGGGCTCGCCGGCGGCGGCCAGTTCCGACTGGATCAGACGGCCCTGAGCCTGTGTGATCTCGGTCAGCGGGCTGTGGCCGATGAGAGAGTAGCGGCGCTGAATTTCCTCGACGACTTCGTGCGATAGTGGGCGGCCGCCGGTGACGTTGCTTAGGTATTCGGGAATTTGCTCGATGGTCTCGGGGGTTCCGTGGGCGAGCAGGAGAACGGCTTGTTTAGCCATGAGAGACCTCATGAAAAATGGGACGGCGGTTCACATTCGAGGTATCCCACCCTAGCCGCAAAAACAAATACACGGCGAGGGTGGGGCACCCAGGCTTCTTAGCCATTGGCCTTCTCCAGGCGGAACTGTTTGACCATCTTCACAACAGCCTGGACGTTTTCAACCGGTGTCTCGGGAACGATGCCGTGGCCGAGGTTGAAGATGTGGCCAGGGCGTCCGTTGGCGGCGCGCAAGATCTCTTTGACGCGTAGCTCCAAAACCTCAACCGGCGCGAAGAGCGTAATGGGGTCGAGATTGCCTTGCACGGCGTGGCCGTGGCCCACGGCGCGCCAGCCTTCATCGAGAGGCTGCCGCCAATCGAGTCCGATGACATCGGCTCCGGTCGCGGCCATTTGCGTAAGCAACCCCGCGGTCTCGACGCCAAAGTAGATCACCGGCACACCCATCTGCTGCACGGCGCGGACAAGGCGCTTCGACGCTTCGAAGGCGTAGTCGTTATAGTCGGCCGGGCTGAGCGAGCCGACCCAACTATCAAAAATTTGAATAACGTCGGCTCCGGCCTGGACCTGGAGGCGGCAAAACTGCGTCAGCACCACCACGATCTTGTCCAAGAGGCTGCGCCAAGCAGCGGTGTCGCCGTACATCATCTGCTTGGTGTGGATGTAATTGCGCGAGCCGCCGCCCTCGATCATGTAGCTGGCCAGTGTGAATGGCGCGCCACAGAAGCCGATGATTCCGAGCCGGTCGCGGAAGTGGGCAGCCACCTTCTCAATGGCGCGCGCCACATAAGCCAAGTCATCGGCGCGGTCGGTGCGCAGAGCACGGACATCTTCTGCGGTGCGAAGCGGACGATGAACCACCGGCCCCTCGCCAGCCTGAAATTCAAAGTCCAAACCCATGGGTTCAAGCGGCAGCAGCAAATCGGCAAAGATGATGGCTGCGTCGACGCCGAGCTTCTCGGCTGCGGTGATGGTGACCTCGGCGGCCAATTCGGGTTGCTTGCAGATCTCGACCAGCGTGTGATGCTTGCGGACTTCGCGATACTCCTGCATATAGCGGCCAGCCTGGCGAAGAAACCACACAGGCGTGCGGTCGACCGGTCGGCGCAGGCAGGCGCGAATGAATCGGCTGCCGTCCAGAATCGTATCGGGAATGGCATTGGGGAGGGGATCGGTGGCGGGGATGGGGTCGATTGGGTTCATACAAAGATGATTTTACCGGGCCGGATGTCAGACAACGTCATCGCAGGCTCAGGAGATCCAGTCGCCGCATTGGCTCTTGCGACGCCAAACGCCATCCACCCGCTCCAGCAGCACAGTTCCGCCGTTGCCGCAGAGCGATCCGCAATAAAAGCTGTAGGCGACGATGGCGTGCGCGTGCTCTTTGTCAAAGCGGATCTCGCTGAGCGTGACGAGGCCGTGGGCGAAGCCGTTGCTGACGGCCTCTTCCACTGACCGGCCACTTCGGATCGACTTTTCCGGGTCATTTTCGGCGACTTCCTTTTGTTGCCGCGCGGGATCGACGAGGCCGATCTTTTCCGACCCTAACTGCGGGAGATCCTGCTCGCGAAAGCGATGAACGAGCGCGGGCGAAGGCGGTTCAAGATCCAGGTCTTTTCCGCATTTGCCGGCATCGAAGGCTCCACTCATTGGCAGTGGATTGGTCTGAATGGAGAGATGGATTGTGCTCACTTCATTCTCAATCCAGCCATGAAGGACGACGCGATAGACGGCGAGTTGCTCGGCGGTGAGGGGCGTGTCGCTGACGGCCGGCTTCGCGTCTTGAGGCTGCTGCGCGGCGGCCAGAGTAGCGAGCCCATACAGAACAATGGCGAGGCAGCGGCTCGGCCTTCGCATCTTCAGAATTGCAGAGGTTCTCTCAGACATTGCCCCACTCCCGGATCGTGTTCCATTATCTACCGGGACACCAGAGCGTGTTAAACCGGGCAGCTCGAATGGAATTGCATAGGCAGATTATCTTAGCGCAGACAAAAAAAACGGCCCCTGGTATTTACCAGGGGCCAAGTTGCCTTGGTTCTCTCTAACTGCGAGAGCTTAATTGGCGGCCTGCGGCGGGGGAGCCGCGGGGGCGGGAGGGAGCCTCGGGGGAGGGGCTGCGGCTTTTAGGGCCGCTCCGCACCGGTCGAGGAAGCCACATCGTGGGGGGATGAGGTTTCCCGGGCCGCCAAACTGTTTTCCATCAACCGGACATGCACGCTGCTAGTCTTGACCTTTTCTGGCTGGGTTTGCTGCTCATCGTTCGCTGTCGGACTCGCGACGGGAGCATTGCCCAAGGCTACAGTGTGCAACCGATAGACGGGAATCTGATGCTCGGTGACTAGATAGCGCTTAACCGCTTCGGCTAAACGCCCGGAGCTCTGGATACCAGCCGTGCTGGCAAGAGGAGAATGTCCCTCGATCTCCAGAATGTACCCCTGGTGGCCGGTAAGGTTGGCCGCGAAATCGTCCAGTTGCTTGCGGGCGTCCTTCGACAGAATGGGCTGGCCGCCGCGGAATCTTACGTCAACCTCGCTCGCCTGCTTGTATTGGTCGAGCCCGGAGACGGTCGAGTTCAACTGGTCCACGTGGGTCGAAGCGCCTTGCGCGGTGGAATTAGCTTTCTGCGCCTGGCTGCCGGCCACACTGGCCATCTGGCTGGCCCCGTCAGCGGTTGCCTGTGCCTGACGAATGCCCGCCTGAGCCTTGCGATCCAGATCCTGGATGTCGCGCGAGTTCTTGCCGTTGACTTCGTCCAATTCGCTGAGCTGGCCCTTGATCGGATCCACCCGTTTGTCAACCCACTTCTTGCGGGCGAAGGGATTAACCCGGCCCCAGAAGCCTTCCTTCGCGGGTGTCATGGCTGCGGCGGAGGGCGTTTGAGCGGTCGCGGGGGAGGGCTGCTGCTGTTCCGTGGCCGACGGCATGTTCTGCATGTCTGTCGAGGAACTCCCCTGTTGGGCTTGGGCGACGGCTGGGATAGCAATTGCGGATGCCAGCATGACTACGCCAAGCCGACAAGGAAACGAGATGCGAGGAAATATGACCGATTTCATGGAGTAGAGACCCCCTGATTCTGTATCTCCGCGCTATCGCTCCGCGGGTTGAGCGGTTCTATCTGCTCGCCTTTGAAATAGCAATGCAAACGCCAAACTGCGCTGATAGAAATTAAGAGGATTAAAGCATTTAGTTTGTTTACCTTGTGAAGTTGTTAATTTGCCTTATATCGCTGCTGTAAGAGAGTTGGTAGCGGAGCATATATGTAATTTTTGCTGGAAGCGGTACTTTCTACCCGGTAAAACCGGCAAGGGCCCATTCAATTTGATGGTCTATTTGGTCTCGACGTGCAGGATGCGGATCTCTGGATAGGCGCCGTCCCAGTCGGGTGAGACGGAATCGAAGATCAGGCGGAAGTCCCCCTCGGCTCCGGGCTTGAGGGGGGCCACCGAAACTGGTTGAACATCTATATACGGCTCGCGCATCCGGATCAGTTTAAGCGGCAGGGTCTCGTTCTGCGCCACTTCGTGAGCAAAATCGCGGAAGAGCGCCTGCACAGTAACGGCGGTAACAGTGCGCGTGCCCTGGTTGGCGATGTGGCCGTCCAGGTAGGTGACCTTGCCTCCGGCCAGGTTGCCGGATTCGCTCATGGCGATGTGGGTCAGCGAGAGGTTGCCCGCATAGGGGTCCAAAGGCGCCGAGATCGGCGTAACCGTGGTCTTGCCGTGGTTGTTTCCGTGTTCCAGGCTCACGAACGCACCTACGGCGATCAGCAGAACGACGGCGACGGACACCGTCAAAGGCAGCCAGTTGCGCGCTTCTTTCTCTTGGGAAGGAACGAGTTGAGGACCAGTGCTCACGAGCGGAATTTTACACCTGTTGGCTCAAGAGTTTCCCGATGGTTTCGGAGCGGGCTTGTAGCATGAAGCCTACGCTATAATAACTCGGCACTCAATGACAGACCGGACAAGCATTGAGCTTTGCCGGGCAAGAGGGCATAATGTCTGACGACGATTTCCAGGATTTACAGGATCTGAAGCCATCCTACACATTTATTGGCACTTCGCCCGGCGACGAATTACTTGAAGTTGCGCGCATCCACCGCCGGGAGGTCAAGCAACTGATGGATAGCGCATACGCGGCGCAGGCCGAAGGCCGGGAACAAGAGGCCAAGCTGCTCTTCGATATTGCGAAAGAGCGGCAGGACAGGGCGGAGGAGTTTGAAAGTGCGGCCAGGGGCGAAATCAAAGACCCGTGTGTGACCGAGATCCTCTCTGATCAGGAAGAGACCACCAGGAATTACGTCCCACACGAATCGGATTACACAGCGAAACTGACCTCGGCGGAGAAAGACGCTCTGGAGAACCTGGCAGAGCTTACCGAGCCGCCTCCACCGAGCCCGGTCCAGCGTGCGATCGCGTGGTTCTCGGGCCGAAAATACTGATCCACGAACCAAAGGCAAGCGAGACCGAAGCCAAGCGTTGGCGCATGTAGGAACTCTCTGCCTGTTACAGAGAGTCCCCAGCCTCTTCTCTTTTTAAAAAAGAGTTGCACATGTTCTCGTCCTGAGCCGATAGGCAGGTCAGAGTCAGAGTCCGGTGCGTTTTTCTTGTATCCTTTTGGCATCGCTCAAAGAACTCGCGCGTCAAAAGATTCTAGGATGAAAGTCGAAATCACCCAGAATTCATGACACTCGCCGCAAGGCACAGAAAGGCAGGTTCGCAATGCATTCCTCTCCCCAAAGCGCATTCGTCTCCATGACAGCTTCCACCGGCAGCGTTGAGACCTGCGGAAAGCGAGAGGAACGGGTCTATCAGGCCTTTACGATTGCTGCGATCCTGCTGGTGCTGGGAAGCCTCTGGGTATTCTGACGGCTCTGAGACCGCTGGCAGAGCAACCACCGGCAACTAGTCAAGAATCGGCCTTGTGTCAAGGCACGACTTCACAGGCTGCGGATAAACTCATTGGGAACGCTCACAAGTGTCAGGGCACGACTTCAGTCGTGCCGCAAACGCAACAATAAATGCCGGGCTTTAGCCCCTGAGGGGCAGTTGCCGGAAGCCTCAAAGCTGTTTTGAAACACGCTCTATGCGGTCCGCATCGCGCGGAAGATTGCCACGATGTGCCACCCTACCGTGGCAAAGATCGCGACAATAAAGGCTGGCGGGGCAATCGACGGAATACTGTTCGAGCCCTCCCTGATTCCAGCCAGAATGAACCACTGAAGACATAAGAAGAGCCCGGCCAACTCGGCCTTGATCCAGGCGAGCATCTGACGGGTCAGCGCCTGAATGCGGGCGCGGCTCTCGGCCGTCAACTGGACAGCGGATTTGACGCCGGTGGGGAGCAGTGAGATGACCGTAATAAGCAAGTAAAGCGCAACTGCAACCACCGGCAGTAGAACCAGCGATGAGGGCGGACCCCAACCATTGGCGTTGCCTGAGGCATCGAAGTGGATCGGGATGCGGTCAGGTAGCGACTCCTGCCCATTGAACGCCTGATAGGTGATCCAGACAATCACAGCAAGCGTGGCGAGGCTGAGCGCTTCAAGCAATTTGCGCATGGAGTCCTTTCCTAATGAATGTCTCGAAACGATACAATCACAAATTACCCGAAGCGAGCCCGCTTGACCGACTGACGAAAATCTTCTCCGCTCATCTCGACGCGGACGCACATCTCGGCCAGGCGCGACCTCATGCGGTCGCCGATGCGGTCGCCCAGCGTGTCTTCGTTGGTGGCGGGCTGGTTGCCGTTCTTGTCGACTTTGAAGCCGGCGCCGGCGGGCAGGTCGGGATAATTGGTGGTGATGAAGGTGGTCAGCTTGTCGTTGTACCGGGTGTTGAGGATGAGCGCTACCGTGTCCCAGACCCACTCGTTGGGCTTCTGTGCGCCCAGGTCGTCAAGCACCAGCACCTCGGCCGTAAAGACGGGCTTGAGCAGTTCCAGTTCCGTGGTTTGAACCTGCGAGTTGTAGCTATTCTGGATGCTTTTGAGCAGCTCGCGATAGTCGCAGAACAAGCCACGGACACCGCGCTCCTGGACAAGTCTCTGAAGCACGCCGACGGCCAGGTGAGTCTTTCCCAGGCCGGCCGTTCCCACAAAGAGAAGCCCGTTGCCCACGGTATTGGCCGGATAGGCCTCGACGAATTTGCGCGCAATGAGGTGCGCCTTGGCCAGCGACGCGTTAGCGCCGCGAAAGGCCGTCTCATAGGTATCGAGCGAGCAATGGCGATAGCGCTCGGGAATGTGGGCGGCGGACAGGCGGCGCTCTTCGCGCTCCATCTGCTGGCACTCACAGGGACGCGATACCCACTGGCCCTGGCCATTAACTACGCGGACCAGCCCGACTCCATCACAGATTGCGCATGAACTCATCTCCTCAAGCGTAGCGCATCAGCCGGTGGGAAGCTGCGGTGCATCGTCCGAACCGAATTGTGGAAAAGACCACGATTGGCGAAGCCTCGATCGATTGGCCGGATCGCGCCCGATCGCAACAAAAATTGCAGCCTATCGCAGGGGTCATTCCCTACAATGAGATCGCGCGGATCAATCGACCGCCGCCCGCAAAGAGGGGAGCCCGCCTTGCATCGAGTTGCGATACGAATTGCTTTTGCATTCGTGGCCATTTGCGGCATACCGTCCGCTATGGAGACGCAGGCACCCGCCACCGCGCCTGAGGCCAAAGCAGCGCCCTCGCCTGCCGATAAAGCGGCCGGATTTGCAGCATGGCAGAAGGCGCGCGAAGAGCAGATGAAGACCGACTGGCCGTGGCTGGGCCGTTACAAGGAGGCTGATTTGGCGCTAGCGCCACCCGCCAAAGGCGAAGACCGCGTGGTCTTCATGGGCGACTCCATCACGCAAGGTTGGAAGATCGAAGGGCCGGATGGGCACTTCCCCGGCAAGCCCTATCTCAACCGTGGCATCAGCGGGCAGACGACGCCGCAGATGCTGGTACGCTTTCGCCAGGATGTGATCGACCTCAAGCCGAAGGTGGTGGTGATTCTGGCTGGAATCAACGATATTGCCGGCAATACCGGGCCTGAGACGCCGGAAGAGATTGAAGGCAACCTGGCATCGATGGCCGAACTGGCCGCTGCGAACCATATTCGCGTGGTGATGTGCTCGGTGCTGCCGGCCTTCGACTTTCCGTGGATGCCGGGCATGGCGCCCGCAGGCAAGGTCGTGGCGCTCAATGAGTGGATCAAAGGCTACGCGGCCGAGAAGGGTCATGCTTATGTGGACTTCTACACTGCGATGAAGGACGAACGCGGTGGGCTGCCGATGAATCTGAGCGCAGATGGAGTGCATCCGCTGCCGGCCGGCTATGCAGTGATGAAGCCACTGGTCGAGGCCGGGATCGAGAAGGCGTTAAAAGCAGGGACGAGGTAATAGGGAACAGGGAACAGCATGATTCGGCTCTCAGGGTGGTTTCCTCCATCCCTGAGAGCACGATTTGAAGAGGCGATAATCTGCGCAGGCTTCTATTCCCTGATCCCTATTCCCTATTCCCTGCCTTCCCGCAATTGCCAACCCGGCCGAATCCCCCTACAATAGAAGAATTGCAGGAAAGGTCTGTCCAGAGAGATGCCCAAGGAAAAGATTCACCCCAATTACGCCGCAGTGCAGGTCAAGTGCGCCTGCGGAAGCAACTTTGAGACCCGTTCGACCCACAAGGGCGACATTCACGTGGAAATCTGCTCGGTTTGCCACCCGTTCTTTACCGGCAAACAACGCCTGGTAGATACGGCAGGCCGCGTCGAGCGCTTCCGCCGCAAGTACGCCAAGTCCGACGGGGCACAGGCAGCAGCAGCGGCCAAGTAACCCGCGCACGGCAATCGGCCAGCGTGATAGAGGCCTCCGCCAAGGCGGAGGCCTCGTTTCGTCTAGTGCGCGAATGCACGTTCGGAAGCAGACGCAAGTTTGAATGTGAGATGTGAACAGTTATGCCACGCGCTAAGCGATCTCTACAGTACGAATTGACTATTGACGGTTTCTCTCTGGTCTGGTGGTTGCACCGTGAGCAGCAATTGAGCACTGCTGATGGTTGGAGAGGCGTGGCCATCCACGTCAAGGTTGCAGAGGGCGTGCGCAGAGAGCTCCATCTGGAATATCCGGCGGTCAAGACGCAAAAGGTCGGCTATACGCGGACTGACTTCGTCAAGCAGAATATCTCTCCTGCGAAGGTGGCAGCGCACGTACGGCTGGCAATAGAGGCAGGATATGACCCGGAATCGCGCGGCAAGCCATTTGTGTATGAAGTGGCTGAGTTGCCGGGCTGAGGCGAAGTGAACGGGAAAGAGGCAATTTTCGCGTCAGAAATTGTGCGAGAATGGCCTCATGGCCGTCGTGCAAGTCCAACACTTCTTGGGTCGAGCAAGAGACTTCCTAAAGGGGATGGATCTCTTGAAGGACGATCTGGTCGAGTTCAGGTTCTCCCCTGCCTTGCTTGGTATTCACGGCGCAATCTCGTACTGTGATGCTTTGAGAATTGGGCTAGGCAGCGAGAAGGTGCAATCGGACGATCATCAGAGCGCGACGGGGGATTTGAAATCGCTTCTTGCATCTCGAAGGTTTGAAAAGCTGAAAGGGGCTGATCGGCTAGGAAAACTACTCTCCAAGAAGAGCAGAATTGCCTATGCCTCCGAAGCGACAAGAGAAGACGAGATCAAACAGATTATTCAAGACGCCGAGCGTTTTGCAGCCTGGGCCGAAGCTGCGGGTAAGTCATTGAAGATTGAGGGGTGGTGAGATGATCGATTCTCTGATGAAGAGGCAGGATTGCGGCAGGGCCAAGAACGCCTTGCAAGATTACATGATTCGCAAGCTACTTATTCCTAAGGTCTATCTGGATGCCGACTGGAACGGCAAGATTGTGGATGTGCTTGCAATTGATCGTGCAGGCGTGGGCGATGTTCATGCCGTCTACATTGTGTATCAAGGTTCAGACATCGAAAATGCCCTAGAGACGGCTATTGCAAATATTGGAATTCACTACATGCCCCATTTCCTATATGTTGCGGTGGTGAACGAAGGAACCGATACGCGCAAGTTCGTTCCACCAACGCCGATCATCCAGAAGTCGCTCGCCGAGGACGGTGTGGGCAGGGTGGGGATACTGTATGTCGATTTGAGTGAGGACGATCCTAAACTTCAGGTCCGAGTCATACTCAAGGCAGAGCGTTTCCGCTCCTCGAAAGAGATCGTCGAGCTTGCCGACCGCTACGTCGCCGAACACACAGCGAACTGGGAGGTCCGGGAGTAGCGGACCATCGGACGGTTACCATGGCGGGCAAGGGCTTTACCGTGAGGAAGGACTGGGACAACCCCAGGGAGCACGCGATGCCTGCGGATGCGCGGGTTCCGGCAGAGATGCGTCTGGGGCCGGTGGTGGTGGCTCCGGCTACGGTGCTGGCCCCCATGGCGGGAGTTACAGACACGGTCTTTCGGCGGTTTATCCGGCACGCGAGCTTGTTCACCGCTGCTGAGATCAATGATTCCCACCCTAGCAGCAAAGACAAAGACGCGGCGAGGGTGGGGCACCCGGTCGACATAGCAGTGACCAATACCCAATCAGGCTGTGGGCTGTTGATGACCGAGTTCACCTCGGCCGACGGGCTGGCGCGGATGCGAGAGAGCAAACGCCAGCGCTATCTGACCTTCTATGACGACGAGCACCCCATCGGCGCGCAACTCTTCGGTGCCAACCCTGAGACGCTGGCCGAGGCGGCGCGGATTGTTGAGGAGACCGGCTTCGACCTGGTGGATCTGAATCTTGGCTGCCCGGCCAAGCGTGTGGTAGGTTCCAATGGCGGCTCAGGCCTGCTGCGCGACCTGCCGCGCATTCAGGAGATCTTCAAGGCTGTGCGCAAAGCGATAACGATTCCCTTCACGGTAAAGTTCCGGCTGGGCTGGAACGACGCCGACATCGTTTGCATTGAACTGGCGCGGTTGGCCGAGGCAGAGGGGCTCGACGGGGTTGCGCTTCATGCCCGGACACGAGAACAGGGATACAGCGGGCAGGCGCGCTGGGAGTGGATCGCGCGCGTCAAGCAGGCAGTAAGCATTCCGGTCATTGGGAACGGCGACATACAAAGCCCTGAAGCCGCCGTGGCCATGGTGGCCGAGACTGGTTGCGATGCGGTGATGATCGGACGGGCCGCACCTACGAATCCGTGGATCTTCAGGCAGATCGCACAGTATACGGCCACAGGCGCATACGAGCGCCCCACGATTGAAGACCGCTATCGCTTGATCCGGGCCTACTTTCAGATGCTGCTGGACGAGGCCGATGCGACCAAGGATCTGCCCCGAGCCGCGCGGCTGGGCGAAACAGCAGGCAAGATGAAGCAGTTTGCTACCTGGTTCACGCATGGCGTGGTGGGGGGAGCCAAGCTGAGAGGAGCCATCTACCAGGCGCGCACGGGAGCCGAGGTGCTGGCGCGGGTGGATGAATTCTTTGCAGCTCAGCTTGCGGCCCGCGCGGAATCCGGCGCTGAGCCCGATGCCGCTCCAGAAGACGAAGCGGCGGCGGGCTTTCCTGAAGACATGCTGATCTGCGACTAGCTGGGAAGCTCGTGTCCGGCGATCTGCAATCGCCAGCCACAAACAACTAGGGCGCCCAAAATGTGAGGTAGCTCAGCACGCCCAGACCGACAAGAGCCAGCAGAAAGATCACGATTACCCACTTCAACAGGGTGGTTTGGACTTCGCTTTTGCGAGGGATTTCGCGGGCTTCAGCGACCCTCGCCATCACGATGCTGATGTTGTCGCGGCCACCGGCATCCAGCGCCCGCATGAGAAGATTGCGAGCCGAGACCTCCGCTGTCGCATCAGACGCCGACCGCTCAATCTCCTTATCGGAAACGGCGTCCCAAAGGCCATCGGAACAGAGAAGCAGCGTGTCGCCGACAGCAAGTGGATGCTTTTCGATATCGACCTCCACCTCGGCTCCAATGCCCAGGCTGCGGGTCAGCACCAATGTGTCGGGGTGGTGATAAACCTCCTCCGGCGTAATGAGATTGCGGCTAAGCAGCGACTGCACCGCGGAGTGATCGGTAGTGAGGCGATGCAGGCGGCCAGCGCGGACCAGGTAGGCGCGGCAATCGCCGACGTGGCCGACCCAGGCATGAATTTCGCCTGCATCCTGTTGCACCAGGGCTAAAACCACCGCTGTACCCATACGCAGTTGCGGCATGCCGTGATCTTTGTCAACCGGCGTGATCTTCGCATTGGCCTGCTCCACAGCCTCGCGGATGGCCTTGTCGGCCGGGTAGTCTTGCGCCAGAGCCGCCAGATGCGTATGAATCAACTGCACCGCCATATTCGATGCGCTGACTGCTCCCGTCTGCTCTCCGCCCATGCCGTCGGAGACGATCAGAAGTTCACCTAGTGGAATACGGACGTGGAGAACAGAATCCTGGTTGACTTGGCGTAGGGTGCCGCGGTCGCACTCCTCGGCGAAAAGGACGACTGGCTGCCCAGGGACCGTTAAATCGCTCATACCTGAACCTCATACTATGCAGATGGAAAAAGCCCGCACACTACAGTTAAACGCAAACTCGAACAGAAAACACAAGAGTCTCTTGTGAAGACCCCTCATCATCACTCCGGCGAGAAGTTCGCGATTGTCAGCCGGCCTGGTTGATTCCAAGAATTGCTCATGCCGGTCATCGCAGATCGTGTTTATCCGCGTTCTGGTCCCCGCTCAGCATCTTGCGCATCCGCCAGCCAGCTCGACTCATGCGGGAGATGAAAAAGAACGGTTTCCCGAGAGTAAAACAAACTCTAGTGGTTGCGCTGAATTACAAGCAATTGTACACCGGCTCAGGATTGCGCCGAGGAAAAATCAAAGGTAAAGGGCTGGTGGGCGATGCAGGGAACGATCTCCTCGCACCTATTCCAAGAAAACATGCAAGTCTGTTGGCTAGAGCATTTTCTGAAACAGTCTGAACTTTTTTACGACATCGTGGGCTGCCGCACCCTCCACCCCACGGACGAAGACCTATCCGCGGGGATCCCAGCCTTGATGGTCGAGCCAGCTTGAGGTCATGGTTTCGGTCTGCTGCATTTCTGAAAATATTATAGTTGCGCTGCCGGTGTGGCTGGAATGCCGCCCCGGAACCCTGGTTCGCTTGCGGAAACGCATTCGCTTCTCTCAGTGGCTCCAGCAAGAATGAGGGACGCGTGAGCCCTAACCAACGCAGGCCGGCGGCACAATGTGCCGCCGGCCTGCAGGTGTTCAGTTAGTCTCAGCGGATTTCAATTCCCATGATGAGGGGTTGGTTGGCAGTGCCGTTGCTAAGAGCGATCACAATATCGCCACTGCTGTTGGCTGTTGCTGTGAAGCTGTCAACTAGAGCCGCGTACTCTCCGACCGTGGCATAAATGTCAAGATTGGTCAGTACGGGTGTGCCGTTGATGGCCACGTTAAAGGCACGCTTGCCCGCTGCGCTGTAATAGTTCTCAGCGAAGTGAAGCAGGACCGTGTGCTGACTTCCGGCAACCATGCCAGGAATCGTGTAAGTGGCAGTCCCTGCGCGTCCGTATTGGTATACGGCCATGGGCGCTGCATTGGCGCCTGGCTGTGTCAGGTTGATGGTCTTCGTGGTATGGCTGTTATCTGCACCGCCGCTGAAGTCCACGTCGGCAACGAAGGAAGCATCGCCGCCGCCCGAGTTACTTTCCGCTGGACCGCCGCAAGCAATGGCGATAAAGTCGGTGCCGGAACCGCTAGCCTGCGTGGCTGTGCTCGTCTGTGTTGAGGCTACCGATGTGCCGTAAGCATCGATTGCCTTCACAACATAGTAGTAGGTTGTGGACGCTGACAGGCCGGTGTTATTGAATGAGGTTGCCGTCGATCCGCTGGAGATCACGGTGGTCGGATTTGCCGTCGTTCCGCCGTAAACGGTGTAGGAGCTAATCGAGCAGTTCGCCGGAGGAGTTACTGCCGACCAGCTCACAGTGATGGCGCTGGATGAGGTTGCGGTTGCCGTTAGCCCCGTCGGAGCATTAGGAGCCGCGCTGCAAGACGGTGTCAGAGTTGCCGTGGAGGCCTGGGTAGAAACAGGCGATGTGCCGTAGGCGTCGACTGCCGCTACGGTGTAGTAGTAGGTTGTCGAAGGCGTGAGGCCGCTGTTGGTGTAACTGGTGCCCGTCACTCCGCTGGCGATCACGGTGGTGGGATTTGAGGTTGTTCCGCCGTAAATGGTGTAAGAGCTGACAGTGCAGTTAGCAGGAGGCGTGGGCGCCGTCCAATTCAAGCCGATGGCGGTTGTGGATGTCGCAGCAGCAAGCAGACCCGTCGGGGCAACTGTAACCGCAGAGCAGGCTGGTGCAAGTGTTGCGCCGCTGCCTTGCGTCGAGGCCGCCGAAGAGCCGTCGCCGTCAGCGGATTCGACGACGTAGTAGTAGGTGGTCGATGCAGTAAGTCCTGAATCGGCATACGAAGCGCTGTTCAGGCCTGAAGCGATCTGATTGCTGGATGAGGGCGTGAACCCGGATGTCGTGCTCCGGAATAGGTTATAACTCACCGTGCAGGACGATCCGGCAGTGCTGGCGCCCCAGGTTACGCTGATTGCAGTGGTTGACGTTCCCGTTCCCGAGGGCGTACCGGGAACACTGGGAACTGCGGTGCAATTGCCAGCCGAACCACCCCATGTGCTGACATCGCTGAGAGTGGCGCCAGACAGCACCGTCGTGCCGGCATTGTCAACCGTGCCGTTATTAGAGGCGATAGTGTTGGTGATTTGTCCGCTTCCGTTCAGCCATACCGTCACCATATCGGTGAACTTGACTCCGGCGGCTACGGGCGCTGCGATACCGCTGTTGGCAATGATGTCCACGCCTTGATCGAAGTAAGAGTAAACGCCAAGGCCGTAAGCTGTGTGATTGGTGACGTTCGGCTCGACATTGTAAGAGGCATAGCCATCAATGCCGTTATCCATCCACGCAGTCTGGCTGGGAACGTCATAGGGCATTTCGCTCTGATAGAAGATGGTTTCGCCATAGTTGCCAAACCACTGTACCTGCTCTTCCTCGAAGTGCTCGACGGCAAGACCCAAGGCCGTAACGTTATCACCATTCACAACCAAGCCGTGCAGGGCTACGTTGCCCGTCCACGCGGCATCCGCCCCGTGGTCGGCGCGCCATGCCCAGATGTTGTCCAGGATGACGTTGTCGCTGTCGATCTCCATGGCTGTGGTCGCGGTTCCGGCAGTTGCTCCGCCGATGGCAAAGAAGACATCGTTGATTGAGGTTGGGTTGCTGGCGTGGCTGACGCGCGATGCGCCTTCAACGCCAATCTGCAAGAGTACGGGTGAGTTGACCGGACCGGCGTCGATGAGCAGCCCGGCGATTTGCACGCCGTCCACGTCGGCAACGGTAATGGCCGCAGTTCCAGTCTGCGGAACCAGGGTTGCATAGCCTAGGCCGAGAATGATGGTCTTCGCATTAACCACATTGATTGCGCCGCTGTACTGGTAGATGCCAGGAGTCAGAATCAGGTTCTGCCCCGCTGCCAGCGCCGAATTAATCGTGGCAAGAGAGGTTGAGGGTGTGGCGATCAGGAAGGTGCTGATAGCCAGAGAGTAACCGGTGCCGAGGCCGCTATTCGCAGTCCAGTCTGTGCCTGACCAGTTGGTCAGGACTGTGGGTACAAAAACGTTATAGTTGCTATTGCTGTCAACGTAAAGGTAGGGCTTTTCGCGGCTGACCGGAGTCGTGGCCAGCACTGTGTTGGCATTGGCCCCGGTGCCAAAGGGGCTGCTTTGCGCTGGCGCTCCTGTAACGCCGGAGAAGACGAAGTTCCAGACGTTCCCAGACCAGCTGCCAATCGTGCTGTTGCGCGTGAACCACTGTTGCTGGGAGCAGGCGTTCAATTTTCCGGTAATCTGGTTATTGTCCATGAATCCGCCGCTGGCCTCGCCGCATGAAGTATTGGTCAGTTCCAATCCCTTGGAGCCGTCCACATACACGCGCCGGTACGCTGCGCCTTGCGAGACAGCCCACTGGAGCGTTGTTCCCGAAGGAGCGGTGATCTGCATATTCTCAAGAGAACGCCAAAAGTTGGTAGTGACATTCCCGTTGGAATCTACCTGGTTTGCTTCCAAATAGCCGTTGCTGATGTGAACTGCGCTGGGAGACATGCCCAGACCGGCGACGGACTCGTAGAAGCCGACCTCGGCCTCGACGCCAGTGTATGTTCCGGGCGCGAAAAGCACGGCCCAGCGGTTAGTGCTGAATTGGGTTTCAGCGTTGAGAGTGTTGAGGGTTGAATTAATCGACGACACTGAATCGCTAGGTGTGAAGACGTATACATTTGGGCCAAAGACTGTATTGTTCTGCGCGAAGCCAACACAGCCGGACGAAAGAAGCAGCGCGAGCAAAAGACAGAAAAGCAGCCGGCTCGCGACAACAGCTTGAGAGGTATTAATTTTCACCAGCATCCTCCAACGAACAGGTATTTGAGTTAGCTGCGGATCGAACTTGCGCCCTTGCGCTGAACCGAAGTTAATTCAATGACAAAACCACCGCGTTTCGCCTACTTTCGCGCGGAACGCAACATCTTGTTGCCAAATCAAGCCCACAGGGCCCGAGGAAAACCGCTTCATAATTAGCAATTGGTTTTCCCTAATCCTTATCGACCGATTGTCGATTCAGTTGGGCGTAAATGAGAATAATTATTTAGATATTCGAATAACGCCGGTAACAGCTTAAGGGTAATTAGTGCGACTCGTGCATAACTCTGGTAATAACTTGAAGGTGAAGCGAGAATAATTAGGAAAATACGCGAAAAACGCAAGTAATGACTTAAGGAGACTTACCGATATTTACTAAGTACTCTGGTAATAACTAGAGAACGAACAAGGATAGTTATTTAGGTCTTCTTAGTACTCTGGTAATGATCTGAAAAATGCTGTGAGAGATCCGCGAGGTACTCTGGTAATGGCGCTCCTGTCCGGTCAACAACCAGCTTCCAGCCTGCAAACAACTGAGGCGCTGAGACTTGTAAGCATTTTGGGGTCGTCTCGATTTAAATTTGCCGCTTTACCAGTTCTGGAGAGGTTCTTTGGATCCTGCGGTGAACGCCGCCAACCTGCTGTTTGCGCAGTTGATGGATTTTTACGGACCTCGTTCACCCGCAGAGCAACCCTCCAAGATGGCGATCGGCAAATGCGCACCCCAGTTGCGCCGAGCAATTCCGCGCCATGGCCATTGCCCAGTTGACCAAATCCGAGAGCCGCGTGATATCGAGGCCTGCTTGATCGGTCAGATATGGGGACGAGATGGTGTACCGGGTTGGCCACTGGACACGCCGTACCCCCGGGGGCCTACAGATTTTTCCCATAGCGCTCTTGCAACAACTTGCAACGGCTTCCGGTTGGCGCATACGGATTGACCATAAGCTAATGATTCTAAAGTTGGTGGGCGAGGCGGGGATCGAACCCACAACCCCCGGCTTAGAAGGCCGGTGCTCTATCCTATTGAGCTACTCGCCCGCACCGATTCTTATTCTAACGTCGCGTGGAGCCAAATGCATCTGCCAGCGCGGCAAGAGCAGCCTGAAGCGCCTGCGAGGCCGCCGCGGGAGACTCGCCGCAGGCGGTCAGGTAAGCTGTAACTCCGAATTGCACGGGGTGGTGCATGGGACTTGAAGTCACGACGGCGCGGCGAATGACCAGATCGGCGCGGCAGCAACGCAGCGGAACTGCATGAAGAAGACCGCATAGCTCTTTACACTCGGATGCGACCGCCTCTGGCAGAAGCCATTGCCGGCCACCGCTCGGAAGCAAGTCGATGTAGCTGCCCATGGCGTGTGCAGAAGAACCGGGAGGCGCATCCAGTTCGTCAGCGTCGAAATCACCCGCTTCGAGGCTGCGCCAGACATCGCATTTTGACGTCCAGACCGGCGAGGCGGCGGCATTCAGTTTAATCAGGGCCTCGGCCAGTCCTGGAAGTGAATCGGTCTCAGGCAAATCGCCGGCGCTTTCCGGGTTACGGCGCAGATCGATGAAACCGGACCACGCCGCGTCGATAACCGGCGCATCGCCACCCACTTCGAACTCCCAATCAACATCCATGAGATTCCCCGATCGCAGCCAGCAGGAAGCGCATCACCGTGGCCTCCGCCCAGTGAATCTCGTTGCCGGGATCGCGCGAGAGAAAGGCGCAGTGGCCGCCGTAGCGCGTCTCTATAAAGGTGATGTGTGGGTTGGCCAGCAACTTCGCGCGCGTCTCCGGCAGCAGACGAATGAATGGATCGTCTTGGGCGTGCAGAATCAGCGTTGGCACGGCGATCTTGTCCACCACTCGGGCGCTGGCGGCGCGGTGATAGTAGTCGTCGGCATCGCGAAAACCCCAGTAACGGGCCACGATCTTGTTGTCGAACTCGCGAATGGAACGCACCGGACCGATAACCTTTCTCGTCGCATAAATATCGGGAAACAGCTTGGCCTTGCGGCTGTAGCGTGACAGAAGGCTGACCAGGAACCTCCACTCATAGGCGCGGTTGAGCGGCTCATGCAGGGCGTCTGCGCCGGGAGCAAGATCGATGGCCGGGCAGACAGCGGCAACGGCACACAAAGGGGGGCGGTTGCCCCACTCCCCAGCTAGCTTCAACACCAGGTTGCCGCCCATCGAGTAGCCTGCCAGTGCCACCCGCTGCAGGCCGTACTGCTCGCTATAGTGCCGAACCACCACGCTCACATCGCCCGAGAGTCCGGAGTGATAGAGCGTGGGTGTCAGTGTCTCCGTGCCGCCGCAGGTGCGCATATTCATGCGGACAACACTGCATCCGGCAGCCCAGGCGCGAGCAGCGATGCCTTGAATGTAGCGTGAGTCCGCTGAGCCTTCAAGCCCGTGAACCAAAACCACAGTTAACCTTGCTGCTCGCACTTCCTCGGGCTGCCAGTGGCAGTGGCAGAGCACACAACTGCCATCGGCCGGGTCCACCTCTACTGTCTCGGAATCGACGGCCAGCCGAAATGCCGGACGGGGAAGAAAATTCCCGACAATCGTCTGCATGTGTCCGTTAGCCAGGCCGCGCATTGGCTCAAAGGGAAGATGCCAAGCCGGAGCCTCAGGGCATGGGTCGTTAACCACTGCGTTTTCTGGGATCTTCAGGGTCACGGGAACTCCGAAACAAGGGGATTGCTACCTGTACGGTCCGTGAAAGTTTTGGGGCGGCGTACGGGGATTGGACTTCTCAATCTCCTTTGCCGTCCATAAGTTAGAGAATAGATAGTACCACAGATGTCTTATCTCATGACCACATTTTAGGCATGACGTAGGTACCCTGCGCGCCAGGGTGAATCGGAAGCGCAAGCAGCAGTTGACGGCGGCTCTGCTTGCGCTAGATAGAGACTCCCTGAAGCACCATGCCTCTACGCCGAAGCGTACATGTTGACCATCCGGATGGAACTGTGTTGTAGATCGTTATTGAATTGTTAGGCTGACCACGCTTGAGGACGTCGCTAGGTGAGTTTGGTCTGCCGGAGGTTGTGTGGAAGGACTAGTTTTTCCTCCGCAGCCGACACTGAAGGCCAAAGCAGTCATCAAAACAAGCACAAGACAAGCATTCACCCAGACTGCTCGCACAGCCAGCTTTCTTCTTAGAACGACAAGAGGAAGCAGAAGAACCGGCAGCAGAATGCCTGCAGCGGCTGCACCAGAGATGGTTTCAGTGAAAACCAGAGTTATCGGATAGGTTCCCGCCGGGGTTACAGAGGATGTGGCAATCGTGACCACGCCAGTTGAGAAGGAGTAGCTGCAAGTCGCTCCGCTGGGCAGGTTCAGGCAGGTTACAGTGGCGTTTGTAACAGAGCTAGGAAATGCTACCGGAAAGCTGGCCGTGGCGCCGGCCGTTACGGTCGCTGTGGTTGGGGTCACCGTAGGTGCCGTTGTTCCCGACCCGGCGGAATCCGCCTCGAACTGCCATGCGTTGGAAGTCCCCCCGCCCGGTGCTGGAGTCTGCACTGTAATTGCAGTGACACCTGCTGAGGCTATGTCGGCCGCAGGGACCTGTGCCGTAAGGTGAGCCGCGCTCACATACTGAGTGGCTAGCGCGGATGTTCCCCAGTAGACCGTTGAGTTTGCCGTGAATCCCGATCCGTTGACCGTGAGCGCAAACGCCGTGCCGGCTGCGCTGATAAGCGCGGGCGATGTACTGGTAATCGTTGGTATCGGATTGATTGGATTGACTATCAACACAACAGATGAAGACGCAGTCTTATAGTCCGTCGTATCGTTCGGGACGAAGGTTACTGAGAGTGTGTTGCTGCCCACTGGCGGAGTAGTTCCCGCAATTGGACTATAGACGAATGTCCCCGGCACGGATGCCGTTGCATCCAGTTGTACCGAACTCAGGGTTGTGCCATAGAAAACGGCTGTCGGCGTAGCCCAGTTGATCGTCGGCGTTGCTGCATCGATCTTCAACGTACCGTTGGCCGTGCCGCTTTTGTAGTTGCCGTTGCTGCTAGTGAAGGTGCCAGTCACCGGCGTGCTGCCTGCCGATGTCGCGCTCGTCGGACTATAACTCCACGTTCCTGCCACTGTGACTCCGCCCACGCCCGTCGCCGTACCTACGCAGGAGTGTGCGTTGCCGTCGTAGATAACCTCGGTGCAGGTGAGCGAAAGCGTCGGCGCTGCCGCACCAACTGTCAACGAATATGCCTGGCTGCCCGAATAAGGGCCTGTTCCGGTGCTACTGTCTGTCGCTGAAACCGTAAAGGTGGAGGGACCAGCAGCCGTTGGAGTGCCGGACAACTCCCCGGAGCTACTCAGGGTCAGGCCAGCGGGCAAGGACCCGCTTGTAACAGAGAAGCTATAGGTTGATGTTCCACCCGAGGCCGTAAGCGTCTGGCTATAGCTGCTTTCATAGGTCGCGCCCGGCAAGGTCGCTGGCGACAAGGTAATCGTAGCCGCACCAATGTTCAGCGAATAGGCTTGCGTTCCCGTGAGAGCCGGAGTGATCGAATCCGTCGCGGTAATCGTAACGGAGAAGCTGCCGCCCGAGGTTGGTGTTCCAGAGAGAACCCCCAAAGCGCTGAGAGCAAGACCGCTAGGCAATGCTCCACCGGTGACAGAGAAGGTATAAGTTCCACCACCGCCGCCGGCCGTCAGAGTGGTTGAATAGGTAACGCCAACTGTACCCGCAGGCAGACTGCCCGGTGACAATGCCAGTGCGCCCGCCCCGCTTACAACGATGTACTGTGTACCGCCGCCGGCGAGCGCATTATCCGCCAATGTAATTTGGCCGCTAAAGCTTCCTGCAGTCAGAGGAATGAAATCGGCCGATACGTCGCAGCTGGCGCCAGCGGCAATCGATTTTCCGGTGGCGCAAAGATTGGAGTCAGATAGACTAGCGGAGAAGTTGGCAGGGTAGAGAGGGTTCGATGAAAAGACCAGCGACGCATTGCCAATATTAGAGACGATGACCGTCTTTGGACTGTCGCTGCTGGTCGAACCTGCAGGCGTCGACGCAAAGCTAAGCGATGGCGGATCTGCGAAGTCGACCTTTACAACCTGGCTGTTGCCCAAATCCGCGATATAGACGTTTCCGTTGACATCCACCGCCACGCCAGAGGGATGGAAGCTTGATCCATTCGTCGTTGTATTGGCTAAGGTAGATTGCGTTCCATAGCTGCTGCCCGTCCACGGCACCTTCACCACTTCACGGGTGCCTGAGTCTGAGATATAGACGTTTCCGCCGCCGTCCACGGCCACGCCAACGGGCGAACTCAGTCCGCTACCGACAGTCGCTTGCGAGCCATAGCTGCTACCTGTCCATGGGATTTCTACCACTTGTTTGTTGCCGGTATCGGCGATAAAAACATCCCCGCTCACATCCACTGCCACGCCAGATGGATTGAAGCTTGATCCATTCGTCGTTGCATCGGCCAAGGTCGATTGCGCCGCGTAGCCACTGACAATCCAGGGCACCTTTACCACTGTGTGGTTGCCCGAGTCCGCAAAGTAGAGGTTCCCGCCTTCGTCAACTGCCACGCTTACGGGAGAACTCAACCCAGTGACCACCGTCGTTTCCGTGTCATAACTGCTGTTCGTCGTCCACGGAACTTCCACGATCTGCCCGTTGCCGGTATCGGCGACAAAGACGTTTCCACCGCCGTCCACCGCCACGCCAGAGGGCGAACTTAGTCCGCCGACAACCGTGTTCGGCGGCCCACCGCTGCTCTTGACTACATTGCCGCTTCCTGAGTTGGCGATATACAAGTTGCCGCCGGCGTCGACCGCTACGGCAGCGGGCGAATTCAACCCGCTACTCACGACCGGAGCTTGTGTGCCAGGGCTGAAGATTGCCTGCGGTGCTGCGCCGATGCCGTGCAAATAGGCCGTGGCAATCACATTCCCGCCTGCATCGCTCAGTACTGCCGCGCCGGAGCGTAGCCCCGCACTTTGCGGCCTAAAAACAACATTCACTGTGCAGCCATCGTTAACGTTGTAGTAGGTGTTCGCCGTACACGTGCCACTTTGCGCGTCGGTAAAATCCAAGCCCGTTGCACCGTGCGTCAATACTGCCTTACCGCCTAGGGTTGTGGCTGCGACGAAGACGAATGAAACCGGAATTGTTGCACTGGCACTGCCAATGCTTACAGATCCAAAGTCGACCGCGTCGATATTTCCCTTCTCAACCCGGTTGTTCACGGTATCGCTGAAATAGACGTTTCCGCTCACATCCACCGCAACACCCGTCGGATAATATCTCGACGATATCGCGAGTTCCCCCTGATTGAATAACGGCGGATGTGTGGAGCTGTACTGGTAGGGGATGCCTGTCCACGGCAACTCCAGTATCCAGCCGAAGTCGTAGTCGGCAATGAAGAGGTTTCCGTTCCCATCCACCGTGATGCCTTCAGGCTCGTGCATGCCATAGTCCAACTGGATTGGACAGTTTCCACCCGCAACCGTGCATCCTGCAGGGATCTCCAAAATAGTGCCGGTGGCGGAGCCATTGCCATAATCAGCAACGAAAACATTACCACTTCCATCCACCGCCACGCCGTAAGGAGTGAAATTGGCATTTCCGCTCGTAGCTATGTTGGCCAGAGTCGAGGGTGCTCCATAGCCGCTTCCCGTCCACGGCTCCTCGATTACCGTATGACTGCCAGCATCTGCGATATAGAGGTCTCCTTGCCCGTCGACCGCCACGCCTTTAGGCGAGGTCAAACTACCGATCGCAGTCGACAAATTCCAGCTTCCTTTTCCCGTTGGCGAGGCTTCCATAACGCTACTAGTGTTGGCGACAGCTACATAGACGTTTCCGCCCCCATCCACCGCCAGGCCAAAAGTGGAGCCTAGATCAGTTGCCACATTTATAGGCGTACCATAGCCACTGCCTTGCACCCAAGGCATCTGGACTACAGTTCCGCCTGCGAGATAAGGGTAGGAGATGTAGACGTTACCATTCCCGTCTACCGCCAACCCGGCGGGCGCGCCCAAGCCACTATTTACCGTAGTCGGCACCCCAGCATAGAGCACAGACTGCGCAGAGAGTCTTGGCGCAAGACCGGTAAGACAGCAGACGCTTACAATGAAGAGATTAAGGATCGCACGCGAGCGATGTGCGCTGCGTTCGGAGAGAACACACTGCTTCCTGGTCACCGGAAACCTCCAAGGCAAACCGAAACAAAAGTCGTTTGCGTTCCCGCGACGCCGGAAGCGCGCGTGCAAATATCCGCACTTCTGCCTGAGAGCAACCTGAAGGCTCCGCAATACAATCCGGTTGCGGGCCAATAGTTCCCAGGCAATGCTGTGCCTGTGTTTGATCAGTTCATGGGAGAGCAGATTCAGGCCGCCTCTAGCATCGAAAAGCGGGAACTAAATATCCGTTCTACTAACGGAATTTAGCCACCTGGCTAGAAAAGTGTCTGCAAAAAATTGAGGAAGCCCCCAGACTAATCAATCGTAGCTATCGTACTCAGATTTTAAAAGCCGTGTCAAGCGCCATCCTTAAAAAACTGCGCTACAAACTAGATGCTCTTGATTCCTCAAATGTTGCAAGTTATAGAATTTTCACTGATGCTGTAAGGCCTGGGTGCCCCACCCTCGCCGCGTCTTTGTCTTTGCGGCTAGGGTGGGATACCTCGATCCCCTCACTACACGAACAGTGAAAAAGGTCTAGGATCTGCCCGACTCTGATAGGCCCAAGATGCACCGTGCGGTCGTGATCGAGCAGTATCCGCGCAATCTGATAAAGTTTGAGCCGGCCTCTGAAGAGCACTGAACATAGGACGAGGTGACGTACTTGAAGGGGGACGCGAAGACCGCGTCGGAACTGCTGCCGCGCATTCATCCAAGAGAAGTCTCTCCACGGGATCTAAACCTACCGCCCTTCGGTTGAGAAGCCATTGGTCAGCCGTAGAGTACGCACGCTATCAACGGCGTACAAAGGACTATAGAGAAGGAATCAGAGTCCCTTGTACGCGCAATTCGGCGAAGAATTGCGCTTGATTTAATCATTCGGCAGATGGGCTACGGCGCATTTGGCGCAACCGCTTCTGGAAACCTGGCTGTGGACAGAACGGAGTTATTAATTACCCTGGCAGAGCCGGGGTAATTACCGCTGAATCGTAGTTCCTAACTTCATGGTCGCTGTTTTTGAAGGCACCTGCGTGATCTGAGCTGCCGTAGGCAACTGCGACCGGTCCCAACCTCCACCCAGAGCTTCAATCAGTTGAACCGACGCGGTCATCTCCTGCACTTGCAGATTCGTCAGAGATTGCTCATTGGACAGCAACGTGGTTTGCGCTGTGACCACATCAATGTAGGGATCGATGCCGCCCTCATAGCGAGTCAACTCAAGTCTTAGAAACGTCCTGGAGGAGTCGACTGCCTCCTGCTGGCGCAGAATCTGTTGCGATAGAATTCGAACCGCCGCAAGCGAGTCTTCCGCCTGCTCGAAGGCAACCAGCACCGATTGGCGATACGCGGCGACGTTCGCGTTGTACGTTGCGATGTATTGATTCACGGTCGCACGGTGCAGGCCACCGTCGTAGACTGTCTCGGAAATTGATGGGCCGACGGACCAGAAGCGGCTGGGCCATTCTAGGAGATTCTTGATAGCGGAACTCTCAACGCCGCCACTGGCTGAGAGCGTCAGGACGGGATAAAACGCGGCACGTGCGACCCCAATCTGAGCATTTGCGGCGGCCATGTTTCGTTCAGCCGCAGCTATGTCTGGACGCCGTTCGAGAAGTTGCGAGGGCAACCCAACGGGTATTGGTGGAGGCGCGCTCGTCTTCGGCTCCACGGGAATGGAGAATGTCGAGGCTGGCTTCCCCACAAGCAGGGCAATCGCATGTTCATACTGTGCTCGAGCAATTCCAAGATTGATGGCCGCTGACTGCGCGCTCTTTAAGGTTGTCTGCGCTTCGACAACTGAAATCTGATCGACAACGCCGGAGTTATAAGCAGCCTGTACAGAGTCGAGCGCTTTCTTGTCAGCCTCGACTGTGTCATTGAGTATCTGTTGCAGTGCATCCTGGCCGCGAATCTCAAAGAAGTACTCAGCAAGGCTGGCTTGTTCAGTCAGCCGCTCGTTCTCAAGATCGGCTGCGGAAAGTTGGGCAGCATATTGACTGGCGCGGACTGTGTTTCGCACCTTCCCCCAAAGATCAGGCTCCCACGACACATCGGCGGGAAGAGAGAATACTTGCGTCTGTTTGCCGCCTGAGGTGCTGCTGCTTGCCGAGGATGAGACGTTGGCAGAACTCTGCGACCGAGTGTACGATCCGCCAACGCTGACTGTGGGGAAATACTGAGACCGTGCCTCACGCACCAGGGCTCGCGCTTCCATGAAGTTCTCAAAAGTCTGGCGAATATTCTGATTGTCTATGTCGAGTTCGTCTTCGAGCGAATTCAGATCGGGTTCATTGTAGATCTCCCACCACTTGCCGCGAAGAGCCGCATCCTGGGGTTGCGCCACAGTCCATCCATTGCCCTCATCGGATTGCCCCGGCGATTCTTTGAAGGCCGATGGAGCCGTCATTGTGGGCGGAAGATACTTCGGCCCGACGTTGCATCCCGCCAACATTGCGCAGAACGCGGCCATAGATATTGCAAACAACGAGGCAAACGGCCTTCGCGATTGCATAGCCGACTTATTCATAGCGAACACTCCAAGACTGTTTCTCATCACGATGCCTCCGCGGTTCCTGGGTAGAGAGTGGCCGGTTGTTTGCCCCGGAAGCGAAGCCGCAAACGATCAAAGAACAGATAGACAACAGGTGTGGTGTAAAGAGTCAGCATCTGGCTGACGATCAGTCCGCCGACGATGGTGATGCCAAGCGGACGCCTAAGTTCCGAGCCCGTGCCGGTTCCGAAGGCCAGCGGCAGCGCGCCAAACAAGGCGGCCATTGTCGTCATCAGGATGGGGCGGAAGCGAAGCTGGCAAGCTTCAAAGATGGCCTCGGTCGTTGTTTTTCCGTGCTCGCGCTCCGCGACCAGGGCAAAGTCGATCATCATGATTGCGTTTTTCTTCACAATGCCGATCAACAGGATGATACCGATAATCGAGATGACATTGAGGTCGACCTTGAACAACATCAGTGCGAGCATGGCTCCAACGCTTGCTGACGGCAAAGTGGAGATGATTGTGAGCGGATGCACCAGGCTCTCGTACAGAATGCCAAGAACAATGTAGACAGCTAGCAGCGCGGTGCCAATGAGAAGAGGTTCGCTTGCCAGCGAGGTTTGATAAGCCGAAGCTGTTCCGGAGAAAGAGCCGCGGACAGTTTGTGGCATATTCAGCCGCGCCTGCATTTGATTAACCAGGCGGGTGGCGTCGCTCAACGACATGTCCGACGCAAGGTTAAACGACACGGTGACGGATGGGAATGAACTGGTGTGATTGATTGTCAGCGGGGTAGTGCTCGCATGCGCCGAGGTGACCGAGGAGAGTGGGACGATCCCGCTGCCCGTGGTATTGAGGTAGATGTTCTTCAACCCATCGGGACTCTGCCAGTATTGCGGCGCCACCTCTAACACCACGTAATACTGATTCAATTGGGTATAGATAAGGGATACTTGCGACTGTCCAAAAGCTCCGGAGAGGGCGCTGTCCAAAGACGACGGCGTAATGCCAAGCCGGGCCGCTGTGGGGCGATCGTAACTAAGCAACTCCTCGAGGCCGCTATTCTGCGCATCGCTGCTCACATCCTGGAACCCGGGAATCTTCTGCATTCCCGCGAGTAAAATCGGGCCCCATTGCGACAAATCAGACACGTTGTCCGACTGAATTGTGTATTGGTACATGGCATTGCTCGACCGCCCTCCGATGCGCAAGTCCTGCGCCGCCTGGAGGAAGGCTGAAGCGACCGGAAGCCGATTTAACTTAGGCCGTAATCGATTGATAACATCCGCCGCGGAAATCTTCCGCTCATTCAGCGGTTTCAGGGCGATATTGATACTGCCGGTGTTTCCTGTTCCCGTATGGACGATCACATTCGCGACTGCCGGGTCAGCCTGGATGACCTTTTCGATCTGCAAAATCGAGTTATCCATCACCGGAAAAGACGCGTCCTGCGGGCCTCGCGCATTGCCTGTGATGACTCCGGTATCCTGCTGCGGAAAGAATCCCTTTGGGATGATGTCGATAAGATAGAAGTTCAACCCGATTGTGAGCAGCAAAATCGTCAACATCGAGCCCGGATGCTTCAGAACCCACGTCAAAGAGCGGCTGTAAACGGAAACAGTCCATGCAAATCCTTTTTCGGTTACGCGAAATGCACGGCCATGCTGCATCGTTCGCTCATCCTTGAGCAAATAGGCGCACATCATGGGTGTAGTCGTTAGCGAGATGACCATCGAAACAAGAATGGCCGTCGCCAGCGTGATCGCAAATTCGCGGAACAACCGGCCCACGATCCCTGCCATGAAAAGGATGGGAATGAACACCGCAATCAGCGACATGCTGATGGACAAGATAGTAAAGCCAATCTCCTTTGAGCCCTCAAATGCCGCCTTCATCGGGGACATGCCCTCTTCGCGGAGGCGTGAAATATTCTCCATCACCACAATTGCATCGTCGACAACAAATCCAGTCGCGATTGTTAAGGCCATAAGTGACAAATTGTCGATGCTGAAGCCAAACAAGTACATGGCTGCAAAGGTGCCGATGAGCGAAACGGGAACCGCAACGGTGGGAATGAGAGTTGCTCGCCAGTTGCGCAGAAAGATGAAGACGACAAGAATCACCAGAACGACCGATAGAATCAGGGTGCGCTCCACATCGCTGACCGACGCGCGGATAGTTGTTGTCCGGTCAACGACAATTGTGGTTTTTATGCCCTGTGGAATGGATGCTTCAATTGCAGGCAATTGTGCGATGACACGATCGACGGTATCGATGATGTTCGCGCCCGGCTGGCGAAAAATCAAAACAGTTATAGACGGCACGCCATTCAAATATCCTGAGTTGCGGATGTTCGACTGACCTTCTGCAACGTCGGCCAAGTCAGACAGCCTGACTGCGGCTCCGTGGTTGTACCCCACGATGAGCGGCTTATAGTCGTCAGAGTGGGATATCTGGTCGTTGGTCACGATGTCCGCCGTCGTGGTTCCGTCTGAGATTTGACCGGCAGGCTCGTGAGCGTTCTGCTGAGTCAGTACTGACTGGATATTCTGGATCGTGAGTCCATGGCTATTGAGCAGTGTAGGATTCACTTCAACGCGAACCGAAGGACCGGAGCCACCGCCGACCGATACCTGCCCGACACCCGAGATCTGAGAAAGCTTCTGCGCAACTATAGACGACGCCTCGTCGTAGAGAGTCGGCTTGTCGTACTTGTCCGAGGTGAGGCCCAAAATCAGAATCGGCGCATCCGCTGGGTTAACCTTGCGATAAGTTGGATTGGCAGGCAAGTTTGCAGGCAGGTAAGTGCGCGCAGCGTTGATGGCCGCCTCCACGTCTCGCGCCGCTCCATCGATGTCGCGACTTAGATCGAACTGCAACGTAATGGAAGTGCTGCCCAGAGAACTCGATGAAGTCATCTCGGTCACGCCTGCGATGTGGCTGAATTGGCGCTCCAGCGGGGTTGCAATGGAAGAGGCCGTGATCTCAGGACTCCCACCGGGCAAGCCGGCCGAGACAGAGATAGTCGGGAAATCGACTTGTGGCAATGGAGAGACGGGTAAAACATTGAAGGCGATTGCCCCGACCAGAGTTATACCCGCTGTAAGCAAGGTGGTGGCAACAGGCCGCCGGATGAAGGGAGCGGAGATATTCATTATCCCTCCGCCGGTTGTGGCTCGCCGTCCGTCTCGATCGCCTTCGGTGCATGGCTGAAACGTTGGCCGATGCGATCAAAAAAGATATAGATCACGGGTGTGGTATAGAGCGTGAGCACCTGGCTAAGTACCAGTCCGCCCACCATGGCGATGCCCAATGGACGCCTCAGCTCAGAACCCATGCCTCGACCCAGCGCCAGAGGAATCCCCGCCAGCAGCGCGGCCATCGTTGTCATCATGATGGGACGAAAGCGCAAAAGACAGGCATCGTAAATTGCGTCTGTCGCGCTCTTCCCGTGTTCGCGCTCTCCTTCCATAGCAAAGTCGACCATCATGATTCCGTTCTTTTTCACGATGCCGATAAGCAGAATGATGCCGATGATCGCGACGACACTGAGGTCCTGCTTGCAGATGATGAGAGCCAACAATGCGCCAACACCGGCAGAGGGCAGCGTGGAAAGAATCGTGACGGGGTGAATGAAACTTTCATAGAGAACGCCGAGCACAATGTAAACAGCGGCGAGCGCGGCGAGAATCAGCAGGCCTTCATTGGAGAGCGAGCCTTGAAAAGAAGCCGCGGTAC
>CAYVMS010000003.1:0-62152 GCA_964452615.1 uncultured Occallatibacter sp. | reverse complement strand
GGCGGGTGGCCCACATCTCGATTTCGAGATGTGGGAGACGAAGGATCCCAACTCATAACGTTCCGGCCATACGCCCCATCCATCGCTTCTCTAGCGAGGGATTAAAAACAAGCAAGCCAATAAGAGCGAATAGCGACCCATTGGCCCCACCGCAAGCGGTTTGCAGATAATTTCCTTCCTGGCACGCACAATGGAAACAGCAATTGCACCCCAGCTAGGCCCGGAGTCCAGATTCCTCTTATAGGGTCTGGAAGTCCAAAAACGATATGCGCGAAGCGCGTCTGCCGCACCGCAGGTGCCCGAGGAAGAAACCAGCATGACCGAAACTATCCAAACCACCTCCGCCCCGAGAGAGGCCGGCCCCAGCCCAGTCCCCGCAAACCCCGCCGTCGCCTGCTGCATGGAAGCTTGGGCACGCGTCTACAAAGCGGAAAAAGCAAAGCATAAAAGCGACTTTGCCGCCTCTCAGGTGGCCGAAAAAGCCTACCGCGACGCAATGCCTCCGCTCTCCGGTTACGATAACATTCGCGATTTTATAGCTTGCGTTGCTAACGCTATGCTCATCGGCGCAATTAGTGACAATCAGGGCACCAAACTCCTCTACGCCGCCCAGGTCGCGCTCACCACAGTTCGCCGCCAGCCCGCGACCCCCGAACCAAAAGCGTGACCCACCCCCACCCCACCCCATACCCCCGAGGGCGATTACCCTTTCCACTCCGTAGCTTTTACCAGGCCCCTTCGATCCGGAAGGAACTCAACTCTTCAGCTTCGCTGTCGTCAAGACGATGTTCGATGAGGTGATCCACGCGGCTGCCGCGTGGTCCGCTGCGCAGGCTGGCGCGCAGTTCGGCCAACACTTCAGGGGTGCCCGAGGCCACGACCTCCACATCGCCCTCTTCGGTGTTGCGAACCCAGCCGCGCAGGTCGAGCTCCGCGGCCTCGCGGTTCACATACCAGCGAAAGCCCACGCCCTGCACGCGCCCTTGAATCAGAAAATGAAGAACCATCGTTAGGAGTCTTACAGATGCGACGCCGCCGCGCAACCGGCATTCGGCCCGTGGCCCGTCGAATGCCGTACACTAAACTTCAAATGGTCTTCGTTCTCGACAACTACGATTCGTTCACCTACAACCTCGTCCAATATCTCGGTGAACTGGGCGCAAAGGTCGAGGTCCGCCGCAACGACGAACTCACCGTCGAGCAGGTCGAGGCGCTCAAGCCCGACCGCATCCTGCTCTCGCCCGGACCCTGCACGCCCGGAGAGGCCGGCATTCTTGTTCCCCTCGTGCGGCACATGGCTGGCAAGGTGCCGATCTTGGGCGTATGTCTGGGCCATCAGGCCATAGGCGAGGCCTTCGGCGGCGATGTAATTCGCGCCAGCCATCTCATGCATGGCAAAACCAGCCAGGTGGAGCACGACGGCAAGGGCATCTTCGCTGGCCTCGACTCACCGTTGACATGCACGCGCTATCACTCACTGATCGTGGCCGAGGAGACACTCCCCGCCGAACTGATGGTCACCGCGCGCGCCGCCCAGAACGGAAGCGGCTCCGTCATCATGGGCCTGCGCCATCGCACGCTGCCCATCGAAGGTGTGCAGTTCCACCCCGAGAGCGTTTTGACCGAGGGCGGCCACCAGATGATTCGCAACTTTTTGGGAATGTAACGACCATGGAAAGAGCGATGCGCCGTCCGAGCCCGATTCGATGCGCGACACAGGCTGGCTTGATTTGCCTGACGGCTCTTGTGGTCGCACCGCTCCCGCGCGCCCAGGAACCAGCGCCCCAAGGCGGTCCCATCGCAATCGTCACGCTCGACAGCAAGAATCCCGACACGGCTGCCTCCGTCACTGGCGCGCTGCAAGTCTCGGCAGGCAAGGCGATCATCGCCGCCAGTGGCTCGGTTACCTCGGGCAGCCGGACCACTGAGGTGATCCTGCCTCATCGTGGAGTGCTGCGCGTCTGCGCCTCCACTACCATCAAGCTAGCCGCCGACTCGAGCGTTCGTGAGGGCGAGACGCCCGGCCTGATGATGGCCTTCGATCACGGCGCAGTCGAAGCCAGCTTCGCCACCGGCCGCAACTCCGACATCCTGATGACGCCTGAGTTCCGCATCCTCATTGGCGGTCCCGGCGCGGCGGATGTCAAGGTGCGCCTGGGCCAGCATGGCGACACCTGCGTGGATAACGCGGGCGTTAATGCGCCTTATGTGCTGGTCACCAGCGTCTTTGAAGGCGGCGACTACCACGTGCAGGCCGGCCAGCGCGTAATGTTCCAGCACGGCAGCGTGCATGAGGTTGTGGACCAGGAGAAGGAATCATGTGGCTGCCCGCCTCCGCTGCAGCCGGGCACCAATGAGTTCCCGCTGGCCCAGAGCGCGGGCCTTGCGCCACTGCCCAAGCCTGCTCCTGGCGTGCCGATGAACAACTCGCAGCCGGCGCAGGTGATGGAGCCGTTGATCTATAAGACCAACGACGACGCCAAACCTGCTGCGGACGCGCAACCAGGTACTGCTCCTGCAACCGGCACAGCTACGAAGCCGCGCGCGGCTAGGTCAAAGGACACGAGCAAGCCTGGATTCTTCCATAAGATTGGCCGCTTCTTCCGCCGCATCTTCGGCGCGGAGTGATAAAAGCAGGGAAAAGGGACTAGGGAATAGGGACCAGGGAAGAGCGACGTCGAGCGGTGAAGTGGCCGAAGGCATTTCAGACAGGCATTGGAAGAAGCAAGGATTAAAGCTGTATAGTTGGTGCACCTACATTATGAGACTCCAAACCTATCTCAACCCCCTCTTCGCAATCGCGCTGCTCGTCCCGGGCCTGGTTGCCGCATCGCAATCCGTCAACGGCAAGGCCGGCATCTTCACCGATTCCACCGACATCGGCAAGACCCTGCCCGGTTCGACAGCCTTCGATCAGGCCACCGGAAGCTACCGCGTAACCGGCGGCGGCGCGGACATGTGGGGCAGCGAGGACGCACTCCACTTCAGTTGGGTCAAGCTCTCAGGAGACTCGACATTGACCGCCGACCTGCAATTCCCCGCCGATATTCCCGCCGCTCTTGAAAAGGGCGTGCTGATCTTCCGCCAGAGCCTTGACCCTGGCTCGGCTTATGCAGACATAGCGGTCCACGGCGACGGGCACGCCACGATTCAGTGGCGCGAGGTTGCCGGCGGCAAGACCAGCGACGCCATCGCGCCGCTCCATGACCCCGTGCGCCTGCGCATCGAGCGCAAAGGCAACCTCTTCACAGCATCCGTCGGCCCCGCCGGTGGCAAGCTGACGCCGTTCTCTTCCGCGACAGTGGCGATGGATGGGCCGGTCTATTTGGGAATAGGCTTCTGCGCGCACAACGCCGCCGGGCTGGCTTCGGCGACGTTTTCCAATGTCAGCATCGAAAAGGCTGCGAAGTAGGTCAGTCTCACTTTTTTACACAGAACGAGAATCGTGCCATCCCACCCTAGCCGCAAGAACAAAGACGCGGCGAGGGTGGGGCACCCAGTCGACTATTCCCTATTCCCTTGCCTTTACATCTCTCTGGCCCGCTCGATAGCGCGAATCACTGCCGATGCTTTATTGATCGCTTCCTGGTGCTCCAACTCGGGCACTGAGTCGGCTACTATGCCTGCACCGGCCTGCACGTACCCCTTGCCTCCGGTGGCCAGCATCGAGCGAATCGCGATGCACGAGTCGAGGTTTCCTGAGAAATCCGCATAAAGCACAGCGCCGCCGTAGGTGCCGCGCCGCGCCGGTTCCAGCTCTTCGATGATCTCCATGGCCCGCACCTTGGGCGCGCCCGAGAGCGTGCCTGCGGGGAAGCAGGCGCGCAGCGCATCAACTGCGGTGAGTTCGGGCTTGAGCTTGCCCTCGATGGTGCTGACGATGTGCATCACGTGCGAGTAGCGTTCGACGAACATCAGCCGGTCCACCTTCACGCTGCCGAACTGGCTTACGCGGCCTACGTCGTTGCGGCCCAGATCGACCAGCATTACGTGCTCGGCGCGTTCCTTCTCGTCGTGGATCATTTCGTCGGCCAATGCAGCGTCCTCGGCCTCAGTCGCGCCGCGCGGGCGGGTTCCGGCGATGGGCCGATACTCGACCTTGCCCTGATGCACGCGCACCAGCAACTCCGGCGACGAACCGGCTAACTCAATCGTTCCCGGCCGCTTTGCCTTTTTCGAGGAGCCTCCAGCTTTCTCCGGCGTCCCGCCCAGCGGGCCATCTGGCGAAAAACGCAAAAAGTACATATAGGGGCTGGGATTCACCTGGCGCAGTGCGCGATAGACCTGGAAGCTGTCGGCCTCAGGCTCCACGTCGAAGCGCTGCGACAGCACGGCCTGAAATATGTCGCCAGCCGTGATGTACTCCTTGGTACGGTTGACGGCGGCAATGAAGTCCTTCTTCGCCGTGCGGTGCTTCACCTTCAGCTTGCCTCTGGCTTTGCGCCCGCCCAGCTTGGGCAGCGATTGCGCCAGACGCTTTTCGAGCCGGTCGAGCCGCGCCACAGCCTTGTTGTACTCGGCTCCCGGAGCCCGTGCAGCCTTGCCGCGCGTTACATCTGCAGTCACTACCAGCCAGATCTCCTTGCGCACGTGGTCAAAGGCCAGCACCTCGTCAAAGAAGAGCAGGCAGGCGTCGGGAACGCCCAGTTCATCCTTGGCCGTCTCGGGCAGCCGCTCGATCTGCCGCACCGCGTCGTAGGCAAAGAAGCCCACGGCCCCGGCGGTAAACGGCGGCAACCCCTTGAGCCGCGCCGGCTTGTGGCCGGTGAGGGCGCGCCGCAGCACGGCAAAGACATCGTCCTCGATCTCGACTACTTTCTTGCCCTCGGTGATGGTGATTTCGCGCCCGCGCGCCACGATCCGCTTGAAGGGCTGGATGCCGATGAAGGTGTAGCGGCCCACTTGCTCTCCGTTCTCCACCGACTCCAGCATGAAGCACTCCCGCTCCTGCCAGGCCGCGCGCAAAAAGGCTGAGACCGGCGTTTCGAGGTCGGCGGCGAGGATGCGGCAGACGGGAACAAGCGTGTGCTCTTTGGCGAGCGCCAGGAACTCTTTGCGGCTGGGCTGAACAGATTGCGCTGAGGTTTTCACAAACCTAGTGTAATTGCTGGGTGCGCGGTGGGATTCATCCCGAGAACACCGAGCAGATAGCCAACTCCAAAACTGAAAAGGCCCATCTCATCTATGATGTGGAATGGGTGCTTCCCCGAAGCCCATCGCTGAAGCGGTCGGCCCCCGGAATTGGAGAGATGTATGGAATCGGTATCCCTTGAGCAGGAGATCAATCCCTGGGAAGCCCAGGCTGCTCGATTTGACTTTGCGGCGCGCAAGCTGAACCTGGAAGAAGGCCTGTGGAAGCTGCTGCGCACACCGGCGCGCGAGATCATCGTGCACTTTCCCGTGGCTATGGATGACGGCCGCATCGAGATCTTCACCGGCTTCCGCGTGCAGCACTCGATCGCCCGCGGCCCCGGAAAGGGCGGGGTTCGCTACTCTCCGGATGTGACTCTGGACGAGGTGCGCGCGCTGGCCAGTTGGATGACATGGAAGTGCGCGGTGGTCAACATCCCCTTTGGCGGCGCCAAGGGCGGCGTGATCTGCGACCCCAAGAAGATGAGCCAGGGCGAACTGGAGCGGATGACCCGCCGTTACACCTCGGAGCTGATCGACTCGATCGGCCCGGAAAAAGACGTTCTCGCGCCTGACATGAATACCAACGAGCAGACCATGGCATGGATCATGGATACCTACTCGATGCACATGGGGCACACGGTCACCAGCGTGGTCACCGGCAAGCCATTGACGGTGGGCGGTTCGCGCGGCCGCATCGAGGCCACCGGACGAGGCGTGCAGGTGGTTTGCGACGAGAGCCTGCGCTATCTGAAGATGTCTGTCGAGGGCTGCCGGGTGGTCGTCCAGGGCTTCGGAAACGTGGGCTCCAATGCGGCCCGGCTGTTAATGGAGCGCGGCTACAAGATCGTCGGTATAGCCGAGTTCGATGGCGGCCTGTGGAACTCCAACGGAATCGACATTCATCAGTTGCTCGACTACAAGCGCCGCAACAATACGATTCTGGGTTTCCGTAACGCCGAGGCCACGCCCAGCGAAGAACTGCTCGTTTCCGACTGCGAAATTCTCATTCCTGCGGCCACCGAGAACGTGATCACCAGCCGCAACGCAGACAAGATCAAGGCGCGCATCATCGTCGAAGGCGCCAACGGCCCCACCACCGCTGTCGCCGATGAGATTCTGGCAGAAAAGCGCATCTTCATCGTTCCCGACATTCTGGCCAATGCCGGCGGCGTCACGGCGAGTTACTTCGAATGGGTGCAGGACCGCCAAGGCTACTTCTGGAAGGAGGCCGTCGTCAACGAACAGATGGAGACCATACTGCGCGACAGCTTTGACGATGTGGTCCGCTATGCCGAGGCGCACAACGTCAACAATCGCATCGCTGCTTACATGTTGGCGATTGACCGGGTGGCCTTCACCATCCGCCAGCGCGGCATATACGCCTAACCACCTGCGATGGGGCCAACTGCTCGCTATTCGCTCGCATCGACGAATACGGATCGGGTCAACGGACGATACAACACTTAGCGGGGTGGGCCACGGCTCATCCCGCTTTGCCTTTGAAGCGTCAGGCGAGTCAGAACACGAGACGCTTTCGCGATGAACCTGCGATAATTAGGCCAAGCCATCGACACAACGGCTGCGCACGCGCATGAATCTGCCAAACTCCATCACGATGAGCAGGATCGTCATGATCCCGCTGCTGCTGTGGATACTCACGCCGCACTTTCCCTGGCATGGAAATGGGGCGCAGGAGATTACCGCGTCCGTCCTCTTTGTGCTGGCCTCGATCACCGACGGCCTTGATGGTTACCTGGCACGCAAGCGCGGGCAGATCACAACCATGGGCATGCTGCTTGACCCGCTGGCCGACAAGATCATGGTCACCGGCGCACTGATTGCCCTTGTGGCGTATAACCCGGCAGTGGTCAAGGTCTGGATAGTGGTCATCATCGTTGGACGGGAGTTCCTCATCAGTGGCTTGCGCTCCATCGCATCCTCTGAGGGATTTACCATCGAGGCCAGCGACCTGGGCAAGCTCAAGACCGTCACTCAAATCGTCTGCGTGGTCTCAGCCATCCTGGCCCATCACTGGTACGAGTGGCAGTTCGGAATGTTGATCGTTCCCGTGAAATGGACCGCAGTTACCGCTATTTATTTCACGCTCGCGGTCTCCATCATCTCGGCCATAGATTATTTTGTTGGCTTCTGGAAAAAGATCGACCACGCCAGCAAAGACCGCCGCAAGAAGTCGTTTGTGCTCAGCCGCCGCAAGAGCGCCAGCACACCCGCCGAGACGCAGTAACGCTCGCCGTGCCCATGTGCGACAATCCTGAAAAGACCTTTTTTCCTATGGGACCTTCACGTCTGCTATTGCGGTGCGGCGTTGTACCGGTTCTGGCTGCTGCGCTGGCCTGGCCGCAGCCGCCGTCCCAGTTCGCATCCGGGATACCGCCATCGATCCCCTTGGTGCTCTCCGGCGGCACGGTCGTAGACGTAACCGACTGGGGCCACTCGGCAAAGGACTTGCCGGACGCAGTCGTTATCCTGCGGGACGGCCGCGTTACCGACGTCGGCTCGCGCATGGCTGTCTCCATTCCCAAAGGCGCGCGGGTCATTGACTGCACAGGCAAGTTCCTCATTCCAGGGCTGGTCGATGGTTTCGCCGGGATGAACTCGCAAGGGCAGGCCAATGCCGACCTAGCCATGGGCGTCACCACGGTGGTAGCCGTCAGCGATCCTCGCCGCGGCGTGGTGGATTTTGCCGCTTCGCCCAGTCCCCACCTCTATCTTTTGGACTCGATCGGCACAACCGACAATTGGAGTCTGTTGGCCAAACACTCCCAGTGGGCTCTCAAACTCAGAGAGGACGCTCATCCCGCCGAACTGAGCCCCGATGACACAGTTCGCCAGCTCACCGACACTGCCCGGCTGGGAACACGCGCCGTCTGGCTGGGCCATGACATCACCGCAGCAAACGCCCAATGGATCATCGCCCGTGCCCATCAGATGGGATTGGTAACCTACGGGGAGTTCGTCTCCACGCCTTACAAAGTTGGCGTCGATGCCGGCATTGACGTGCTGGTGCATATGGGCCGCTATGAGCTGGGCGTGATCCCCGACGAACTTCAGCGGCCGCTGGTGGATGATTCCGAAGGCTCGGCTGCGTCCACCGCCTACGACTACGCCGAGCGTGTGCCTCCCAACGATCTGCACCTGCGGACTTACGCTCGCTTCCTTGCCTCCCGCCATGCCGCGCTGATGCCCACCTTCAGCGTCTACTTTGCGCAGTTGCCGGATCATCGCAATCTGTGGAAGGAGCCTGCCGCGAGGCTGCTGGATCCCGCCCGCGTCTTCGAGCCAACCAACCGCGCTACCGGCGAGATCGACTACCCGCTCTCCTACTGGTCGCGCCACCTGCCCGGCACCGCACAGCGTTATTTGGTAGAGAGCCAGCGCAAGAAGGCCGAGCAGTCTGCCGTGCGGCTCTGGCTGATCAACGAGACCCTCTTTTCGGCCTATCCGCATTATCTGGCCGCATCCGGTTCGCCGGTCCACGCTTCCTTGCCCGGCATCTCCATGCACACCGAACTGGAACTGCTGGTGCGCATGGGGCTCTCACCGCGCGAGGCATTGGCTGCCGCCACCAACAACTACAGCCTTCAGTTTGGCTGGAACGAACTGGGCCAGATCGCTCCCGGCCGCCGTGCAGACATCCTTGTTGTCGACGGCGACCCCACCCAGAACATCTGGAATGCCCGCCGAATCTCCACTCTCATCATGGATGGCAATGTGGTCGACATCCGGAGACTTTACCAACCGGGACAAGCCCCGGCTCCGGCGGGGAATGGCCACTCGCGCTAAGCCTCGCTGGGTCTTGGTGCGCAAGTACACCCATAAATTGTAGGCTGTGCCTGGAGTTCCAGCAGCTCGCGCACGCTCGGCTTCGTGCCTCTGAGTTGAAGCGGAGCCAGCACAGAAAGCGCAGAAAATCGGCCAAAATTTCTCGATTTCTTCACGTATCAAAGCGCGTTCAGCTTCAGGGCAGCGGCAACTGAACGCGCATGGCGCTGATCTCGGCGTGGGTAATGTTCGCGGCGGCGCGGCGGTCGGGATACACCTTTGACTCGCCAAAGCGCAGCCTGGCCGTAAAGCCAGGAGTGCTCAGCGCCCTGAAGAGATGCGTCACAAAAAGTGTGTCGCCAAACCAGCAGAGCTCTCGCTCCGGAGTGCCGTCCTCGACCACATAACAAATCGCGGCCGCAGTGATCGGCGCTCCCGCAGAGGTGGCCGGGTCGATGAGCCGCGAATGAAAGCGAAGCACTCGGCTGCCGTCTGTGCTCGTGCCCTCAGGAAACAACAGCACTGGAATCGGCAATTTGAGCCGTTCGACGATCTCCTCGGCAACGGCTGTCGCGCTGGCCAGGCTTGAGCGATCGAGGAAGATGGTTCCGTTGCTGCGCGCCGCCTTGCCAAAGACGGGCCAGTCGCCGATCTCGACCTTGGCGACAAAGAAGCAGGGCATGGCCGCGCTGAGCAGGAGAATGTCAAGATAGCTGAGATGATTGCAGACGACTAGTCCGCGCACCGGAGGGTGTCCGTCGATGCGGTAATGGATGCCCAGAGTTTCGAGAACAAGGCGCGAGCTTGACTGCGACCACCCTGCCTTTTGCTCCATCGTGAGCGGCCCGCGCAGGCGGATGAGCCAATAACGAAGGATGACATAGGCTAGAGAGAATCCCAGCGCCACAGCGCGCCGGATCGCACGAAGATTCAAGTTGTCAGCGGAGATAGAAAGCGATTGCGTGCCGAAGAAGAGATCGTTTTTAGATCGACCAGAGTGAGGAAATCGATGGTTCCAAATTCACGATCCCACGCCGGCGGTCCGCAGATGCGCGCCCCGATAGCCACATAGGTCTTCAATAGCTTGGGTATCTTGACCGGAGTGGCGGGCGAATCCTTGTGTGCCGGGTCTTCTGGCTGGGCAGACGGCTGTGCGTCTCGACCTTCTAGCTCGCTGGGGCAAAAATAGTCATGGGTCGGCACGGTCTCAAACTCGGGTGATACCCGGTAGTGTTCAAGCTGGCTATAAACTTGCCAACCCTCAGCCGGGTCTTTCGAGTTCAACGATGAGCAGCCGATCAAATAACGCAGCCCCATGTCGGAAGCATACTGGGCGATGCCCCTCCACAACAAGGTCAACACCTCGGGCGTTCGATGCTCGCGGTCGATGGAAGCGCGGCCCAGCTCCAGAATGTCGGCACGGAGCGGCTCATAAGGAGCAAAGCTGAACTCCTGCTCGGAGTAGTAGCCTAGATTGCGCGCCGCGGTGGCGCCGGATTGCATCCGGTAGGTGCCGACGACACGCCTGGCAGGATCGGCCTCTGTCTTGTCCTCCACCAGGAGATGCTCACAGAAGATATCGAAGTGGTCTGCATCCATGCCGGTTTGGTATGAACTTGCCAAACCCTCGCCCAGTTCGATGTTGAAAACTTTGAAGCGAAGCCGGCAGGCGGCATCGCGGTCTTCCTGGCTCTCGGCCAGCCGCAGCCGGTAACGGCCGACCTCTGCATGTATGCGGGTCTTGGCCGGCGGTAGTGGAGACTGTGTAAGCGAGGAAAGCTCCATCAGAGGGATGGAACCTACTGCGACGTTCAGCGGAGCCTTCTCTAGAACTTGTTGGATCACAGAAGCAGTATCTGCCGTACTTTGTAAAAGGACTGTCAATCCTATGCGAATACCGTGCAAATATCTTATTCAGTTTGTAACTCGGCAGTAACATTACGCGCTCTTCACTACAGCGGAGCCAATGGTCGCAGCCCGTCGGATTGTTGAACTTAAACTACCTGTCCGCAATAGGGAAGGCAGGGAACCGTTAATTAAGGCGGCGTTTTGAAAGGGCACCATTTTAGTCGTGCCGTAAGCTGAGGCAACGCCGAATCGCAAAATCGACATAGATTCTCAGATGCCCGGCATTTTGACTTGCAACGGTCTTTCGACTTTCGGACGGGTGGCGATCGTCCCCGTTAGGCGCGAGCTATTTGGCGCAATAGGGAACGAGAAGAACGAATCGTTTCATACTGTAGATGCAATTTCCCCAGACCTGTTTAGGGCGAACCCAGTCATTACTGGAATTTCACGAAGCGCTCCCGGTCCGGAATACCTATCCGCATATGGTGGGGTGATTTCGCTTTTCGGAGTTGCGATCTCAAAAGCCTGCCTCAACCGATAGGGGCAGGCTGCTTGCACTGACCTGAAGTTGCCCATGATGCAGGAATGTAAAAGCCTCGACGATACGAGCAGAAAGCCATCCAAGAGCCACGGCCATCATGTCCGAATGCAACGATCGGGAAGCAATATGCTGTGCCAACAATCAGAGACCGCTAAATTCATTTCACAATTCTGTGACACGTTTGCTGTAGTCGCGACACGATTATTGTAGTGAGCTTAGCGAGGGTTGTGTTAAGCTGTGGCGGAGTCGTGGCAGTTCTTCCCGGATTTTACTGCGCCGACTCCAGACAGCTCCTTCATCGCTCAACGAAACACTGTGTCCAGCCGCATTCTCATTGTCGAGCACACACAGTCTCCCCCTTGCTGTGGCGGGGATCAAGTTGCCTATGCGCCGGAGTGGGAGAACGCCCGACGCGCATCGTGGGATACTTTCTCTCCGGAATGTCTGCGTGCAATGAAAGACAGTCTGGTGATCGCGAATGCCGTGCCTGGCGGAGGCAAGGTGACGGAGTTCTTTCAATGGCTTCGGGGGAACCCAATTTCAGTTCCCGTCTTTGCTATCGTGCCGGTCGATGACTGTGCGTTGCTGCAAGTAGCAATGGAGACGGCAGACGACTTCCTGCTTTGGCCCATCCGACCTGAGGAACTAAAGACGCGGGTTGCGCGCCTATTAGGGCCTGACCCCAAGGATCTAGCCGACATTCAAACAACCCTTACCGCTGAAATCGGCCTTGGACAACTCGTGGGGCAAGATCCTGCCTTTCTTGCCGCGCTTTCGCAGGTTTCGCTCTACGGCGGATGTGACGCTCCAGTGCTGCTCACCGGAGAAACGGGCACGGGCAAAGAGCTTTGCGCCCGTGTCACCCACCTGCTTAGCAAGCGACACCGTGGGCCTTTCATTCCAGTCGATTGCGGCGCTTTGCCCGACCATCTCTTTGAAAATGAGGTCTTCGGCCATGCCCGCGGCGCGTTTACCGATGCGCGCTCGGACCAGAAGGGACTGGTTTCACTGGCGCAAGGCGGCACCTTGTTCATGGATGAGATCGACAGCCTTTCGCTGGCATCCCAGAGCAAGGTCCTGCGCCTGCTGCAAGAGCGCACTTACCGCCCATTGGGTTCAGAGGTCTTCAAGCAGGCTGAGGTTAGGATTATTGCGGCGACCAACCGCAACCTGGAAGAACTCGTGGAACAGAAGGCTTTTCGTTCCGACCTCTATTTCCGCATTAATGTTTTGCGGATTCGCATGCCTGCGCTACGCGAACGCCCCATGGATATCGCAATCCTCTGCCGGCATTTCATCGATGAGATTTGCAAGACAAACGATCTACCCAAGAAGTTTCTTTCCCCCGCTGCTGCAAGCAAACTCGAACAATACTCCTGGCCTGGAAATGTGCGCGAACTTTACAACACAATGCAGCGCGCGGTTCTGTGTTCGCCTGGAACTCAAATTGCTGCCTCGGTCCTCCATCTGGATTTGTCTGGTGATGTCGATGCGACAGGCGTTTACGAGTCAGCTTGCAAGGGCTTCCGTAGCGCCAAACTTCACGCGATACAACGCTTCGAGCGGGAATATGTGAAGCAGATGATGGAGAAACACAAGGGCAACGTAACTCAGGCCGCCCGTGAGGCTTGCAAAGACCGTCGCGCCTTCGGACGCCTAGCGCAAAAATACAGAGTTATCAGCGCATCCGACTGACGGGTCAGCCACTACCCGCCTGGGTCAATTCTGACCCACTCTCCTAAGTCCTTCCTTCCCGTTGCAATTGCATATATCTTTCCAGCTTCAGTGACAATTGGCCGGGACAAAAACGCCCCGCACGCCGCATGAAGCTTGCACGAAAACGCGCGCAACTCACAGATTTAATTGCTTCGAATCTTCGTGGCAGTTTGGCGTGCAAGTTGCATTGGTTGTCGCCAAGGACGAACTTGTTGTGGCAGACGGGAAGCCTCAGAGCATGCCGGTTGCGAAACAAATCCTCAGCTATCTTCTGCGCAATCCAGATGTGGCGGACAGCCTCACGGAGCTTGCGCGTTGGCGGCTCATGGAGGAGCAGGTTCGGTTGAGCGTTGAGAATACCCAGGCGGCGTTGAACTGGCTGGTCGCCGAAGGCTATGTACAGCAGGAGGCAAGAGTTGGAACAGAGAGCCTCTTCCGGCTGAACCCTGCGCGCCGCGAGGACGCGGAGTCCCTGCTCAAGGAAGAGTCCCCGCGCGAGAATTCGCGTTGACTTAGTCAGTGGTGAAGACTTCGTTCGAAGGACAAAGAAGAGATTGTTGTTAGCCGGCGTGGCAATGTGATCTCGCCGCGAAGTAAGAGGAGAACCGAGTGGCTGATTATCAAGCCGTATTTGCTGTCGGGGACGCGCTCGCGAAGTTCTTGAACAACAACTACGACCCCACGGTCGTCGGGTTCCCTTGCAACTTCAAACTGGTATCAAGCGCCGAGATCGCCAACGAAGATACAACCAAGCTTGACAAGACTGTCTCGCTCTTTCTGCACCGAATGACGACCGCCGAGCACTACCGCAATGTAACTCGCCTCTATGACTCGCCCTTTGATCAACCGGTGCTTTATCTCGATCTGCATTACCTCATCTCCTATTGGGACGCATCGGCTGAAGGTGCGGAGGCAGAACAGAAGATTCTTGTCTGGACGATGCAGCAACTGCAATCCAATCCGAATCTGGATGCTTCGGTTCTCTCGCTTTCATCGTCGGCGCCGGGATGGAGTAAGTCCGATGCGGTGCAGATCATCCCTGCCGATCTTAGTCTTCAAGACATTCTGGATATATGGGATGGACTCGGACCGAAGTACCGCCTAACGGTTGGCTACGTTGTGCGTGTTGTGAGAGTCGACCGGACAATCGTTCCCGATCTACCGGTCGTGGCCACACGCTTCCAAATGCAGGAAATTGAAATGCAGAATGGAGGCGTTGCGTGATTACACAACTGATAGAGAACGTCGACCGCCGCATTCTGGGAGCTTTCGTTTGTGTGGATGCCATTACCGGCAACTCGGTAGTTCCGGCGATCCCTGTCACTGCTCCGCAGTGGACGGTAAAGCCTAATCGCAACGGCATCTATGTGATCTTCGATGGGCCAGGATTCGACCTGGAGACGGGAGAGTTCATTCCCACGGGAACGTGGCCACCGCCGGTGACCTTTGAGGTTTCGTTGCAGGATCCAAGCCTCCGCTATCTTCCTCGGCGGGTCAATGTGCAGGCTCCGCTTGCCGTGCCGGATTATCCTCCTGTTCCCACTCCACTAACTCCACCTACTGGGGTCTTCGCGCCGCAGCAGGTCGCGGTTTATCCTTCGCCGGCTGGAGCGATTGGGCCGAACTGGGCGTCGATTCACGCCTCGGTGACGCTCGCGGGCTCAACGCCGCCCAAGGGGTTGCCGTGGGCTGTCTTGCAGGTAGTTCAAAACAGCAACAATGCCGTGCTGGCCACCGGCCAGGCCGACCTGAACGGCGAGGCGCTGCTGGCGGTGGTCGGACTTACCGTACAAGCCAACACTGGCGGCAGTGGTCCCGTGACAGTGTCTACTGTTGCAGCGACTGTAACAGCGTATTTCGACCCGAGCGTTTTGAGCCAGCCAACGGGCTGGATTCCCAACCCGGACGATATTTTGACGAGTCTACCCAACCCAGCGCTCAAGTCCAGCAGCCAGGCGGTACAGCTAACTTCCGGACAGGAGATAGCCATGAATTTTGCAATCACCGTTTGAAGTAAGCGATGAAATCGGAAACCGACACCGGGAATTGAAACAAGGAGGACCGCCGTGCCCACTTACCAGACACCAGGGGTATATGTCGAAGAAGTCAGTTTCAGCGCACCGACAATTGAAGGTGTGGGGACCACCACGACCGCTTTTGCCGGACCTACATTAACCGGCCCAGTCAGCGGCATGCCTTATGGTGGACTTCCAGCCAGCGGGAGCGCGGTTGCCGGCAGTCCAGCACCTACCATTCCGCAACTGCTGACGAGCTTCGGCGACTTCCAGAATATCTATGGCGGTTATGCCGATCTGGCGTTGACTGTCTCATCGCAAAATGTGAATCCAGCAAGCATGGTGGATGTCAATTACATGGCGATGGCAGTGCAAGCCTTCTTCACCAACGGCGGGTCGGAACTCTATGTTTCGCGGGTCTTCTCGAACAACCCCGGCGCTACGGCAGGGACAATTGATCCCGGGATTGCCACCTCCGGCACCGCATCGGCGAGTGACGTGGTCGTCGCTGGGCGATTCCCCGGAGCCTTCCTGAATATGCAGACGGCAACGGTGGCGCTGACTGCCACTCGCGTACTGAACTTCAACAATCTGGCAAATCTGCCGAACGGGTCGCTACTTGGCGAGCCTGGAACGGGCGACGCTGCACCAACACTTTTTGCCAACGGGACGGGCACGACCTTCATGTCCAATGCCACGACGCCAGCAGCGCTGACCGCGGCGACGTTCCCGGCAAAGCTTTACCTGCTGACCGTGCAAGTGACTGCGCCGGGCGCGAACGGACAGCAAATGGTCTACACCGGCCTTGGGCTCGATCCCAACCACCCCAGTTACATCGGCGACACGCTGGGCGTGAATCCGCCGCGGCCGATCGATCAACTGCAGAATCAGTTGTGGTTCAACATCGGCAGCTCGTTGTCGACGGGCTTTGCTCTCTTCGGAGAGCTCTTCCCCACCTGGATCGACCCCTCGACAACACCGGCGCCATGGAAGGCTTCGAACGCATTCACCGCCGGACAGGTCATCATGGATTCGCTGGGCAACATCCAGATTGTCACAACCGCCGGCACCTCTGGAGCGACTGCGCCCACTTGGAATCCAAACTCCGGCCAGACCACCGTGGATGGTGCGGTTACATGGACGAATCATGGCCCATGGCGCCCGGTTACCATCTTCACACTTGGCACCGGTCAGGGCGGCGCCACCGCCGGCGACGACGGCGCGGAGCCGATGGCGACGGACTACGTCATGCCTCTCCAATACCTGTCGGCTCTCGAAGACATCGCCATCGTGGCGACGCCTGGCTCATCGATCTACGCCGACAACAAGGACATCATGATCGGCAGCCTGATTCCGCACGTGGAGGCGCAGCGTGCCTATCGCGTCGCGATTCTAGAGGCCGGGCCCAATCTGCTCGACTCGGATTACGAGAATGTCCGGGCGCAGATCGACTCGAGCTACGCGGCGCTCTATGTGCCGTGGGTTTATACGCCCAATCCGCTAGCCATTGCAGGCACATCGAGCCCCGCCCAAATCCTGGTGCCGCCCTCGGGATTCATGGCCGGAATCTACGTGCGCAGCGACACTCAGAACAGTGTGGCCAAGGCGCCAGCGAACGAGGTGGTCATAGGTGCAGTAGATTTTGAGCGCCACATCAACTTTGCCGAGCAGGCGCTCCTAAATCCTCTGGGCATCAACTGCCTTCGCTTCTTCCCCGACCGCGGCTACCGAGTCTGGGGTGCGCGCACGGTCAGCTCCGACACAGAGCTGATGTATATCAACGTCCGGCGCTACCTCATCTATCTGGAGCACTCGATCGACAGCGGCACGCAGTGGGCGGTCTTTGAAAACAACGGGCCCTCGCTCTGGGCACGCGTCGCGGACTCGATCGACTCGTTCCTGAACAGCGAGTTCGCCGCAGGCAACCTGCTCGGAACATCTCCCTCGGATGCATACTTCGTCCGTTGCGATCGCACCACAATGACGCAGAACGATCTGGACAACGGGCGCTTGATCTGCCTGATTGGAGTCGCCCTATTGAAGCCGGCTGAGTTCGTCATCTTCCGCATTGGGCAGATGACCGCAAACGCACCCAGTTAACCACGCTGAAAAAGGAGGATTCCGATGCCGAACCGTACCGCACCCTACCCGTCCTACAACTACCTGGTCGATCTGAAAGGCCCGCGCGACCCGGAGAAGCCACTGGGCGGATTCTCCGATGTCGCCGGCCTCAAGACCGAACTGCACATCTCCGAATACCGCGATGGCAACGACAGCGCCAACTTCGTCCACAAATATTGCGGTATGCATACCACCGGAGACGTAACGCTCAAGCGCGGTCTTGTCGATACGTCGGACCTGTGGGATTGGATCACCGATGCCCGCACCAACGGCTCTTCTGCACAGCGCGACGTGACCATCACACTGCGCGACGAGGCCAACAACCCTGTTCAGATCTTCAAGCTCTATGCCGTTACGCCCAAGGGCTATACCGGGCCGACGATGAGCGGCAAGGGTGCAGGCGACATTGCGATTGAGGAACTGGTCCTGGCTCCCGAGACCATTGAGATCACCCAGGCCAGCTAGAAAAGCGGAGCAGTCCGGCAGATCGCCATCGAGAGAGTGCCATGAGCCGCGTGATCTTCAACAACCAGCCCGCTACGCCGCAGTTGAATCCAGGCCGCGCCGACATCGCCTGCTTCGTCGGGCTGGTGCGCGTGCTGCCTGGGGCAACTGTGCCCGCGGGCTTGGCCTCATGGCTCAACTCGCTCAGCTACTCCAATGCGCAGATTGCGACGATTACCAACATTCCAATTCTGCTTGAAAGCTATACGGCATTCACGTCGATCTTCGATGACGGCAGTGCGGGAAATGCCTTCGGTACAGATTATGTTGCCACGGCGATACGCAGCTTCTTTGCGCAGGGTGGCAGGCGGTGTTATGTGGTGCGTGTGGACGACCCGGTCACGCCCTCCGACACGCCGCAAACCAAAGCCGCCAAACTGCAAGAGTTCTTACCGAGTGCCAACTATGCGCCCGATAGCGCGGCAAGCTGGACCGGCGTGGGAAGCTTGGCGGCGCTTGAAGACGTCTCGTTTCTTGTTACGCCCGATCTTCCCATCCTCTGCGCTTCATCGCATAATGGAGCTACCGGGCAACTTCCTGCCCAGCCAAGCGGTCCCGAGGAGTTTGTCGAGTGCTCTCAGGGCGACATTACTCCGCAACAGTATCGGACATTTCCCTCGCCTGCTCCGCGCTTGAAGTTTAGCGACTATGATACTTGGGCCACGAGCGTGGCGACAATCTTGAATTACCTTGCCAGTGGAAGCACGACCCATCAGTTGCATCTGCGCGAGATCCAATTCATTGCTGCCTTTCCCATGCCGCAGGATCTGGACCCGGCGACTGCGGCCGAGAACCCTTCAAGTGCGGAGATTGCGCAAGATATTCATGAAGTGATTGCCGCGCAGTTGCCTGAGGCTCCGCCTCCACAGGGAATGGTTGTCAATGGCAATATTTCAAGCGCATTTCTGCAGCTTGCCTATCCCTGGCTCAAGACATCGGGTTCAAGCGTTTTGCTGGAGTCGCTTGAGCCGCCAGACGGTGTGCTGGCGGGATTGCTGGCACGCAACGCGCTCACCCGGGGAACTTTTACCAGCGCGACAAAAATCACGCCGGCCGAGGTCTACGATGTGGAGCCAGCGCTTCCTGCGCAAGAGATGCAGAGTTCCGCGGTGACGCTTGACTGGGGTACGGACCCGCAGTCTAAGGCACTGATCGAACGTATCAGTCTCTTTGGATTTACTCCGACAGGGTTGCAGTTGCTCTCTGACGTGACGGCTTATCCGGGAGAGAGTTATCGCCCGGCCCCGGTCAATCGTCTGGTGTCTGTGATCTGCCGGGCCGCGCGGCGCATGGGCGAGAGCGCGGTCTTTCAAACGAATGGACCGGCTCTGTGGGGACGCGTGCAGCGCTTCCTGCAAAATCTGCTGACGCGGCTTTGGAGCCTGAACGCGCTAAGCGGAGCAACCGTGCAGGAGGCGTTCAGCGTGCGCTGCGACCGAACCACGATGACGCAGAACGATCTCGACAATGGCCGCCTCATCGCGCTGGTCACCTTTACGCCCGCGACAACTATTGAAACGATCACCGTGACGCTGGCGATGGAGACCAGCGGCGCCAGCGTACAAGAGATCACAGCCAACCTGGCGGAGGTGAGTTGATGGCCACAGCCTCTCTTACGCCTTTGCATGTCTTCCGCTTTCAGGTGGACTTCTTCACCGACTCGCTTTCTGACGACGGCAACCACGAGCAATTCCAGGTCTGCTCCGGCTCGTTCGCCGAGTGCACAGGCCTCGAAGCAACGATGGAGCCCAAGGTTATCAAAGAGGGCGGACGCAATTACGGCGCAGCGCAACGCGCTGGAGGCACCACATTCGCAACGGTGATTCTGAAGCGCGGAATCAGCGACAACCAGAATCTCTATCAGATCTTCAACTCGGTCAGCACTGGAACCTTTGCCCCGCGCATGCAGGTGACCATCAACTTGTTTGATATCGACGGGTCGGCGGTGCTGGCTTGGCAACTCGATAAGGCGATGCCCATCAAGTACAAATTCTCCGATCTCAACGCTAAGAACGGTGAGGTCGGCATTGAGGAATTGCATCTGGTTCACGAAGGCCTGTGGTCGGTGACGCCCACAATACTGCAGCTATAAACACATGCCCCAACAGCCGCCACAAGTCGCTAAAGCCACACTGACCGCACTGCCCGGCGGCACGCCGCTCACCGTGCACTTCAACCCCGCGTCGCTTGTCTACTCGGTTGAGAATTCGGTGGCGCAGCAGTCTGGCAACCCGAAGAAGGCACAGTATGTCGCGCAGTTCTCCGGCAAGCTGACAATGGATCTGCAATTCGACACCACCGACACGGGTTCCGATGTGCGAACAGTGACCAATCAGGTTGCGCTTTTCATGCAGGCCTCAGGAAATGCATCGGCTGCGGCACAAAACTCGGCTCCGCCGAGCGCAAATGGCAATTCGTCCGGCCCGCCGCCCAAGGCCCCGCCCGTGCTGATGTTTCAATGGGGAACTTATCAGTTTCAAGGAATCATGGACTCTTTCAAGGAGACCATCGATTTCTTCTCTGCCGACGGAATCGCGCTGCGCGCGCTGGTCAGCATAGGTCTTTCGCGTCAGGATAATGTCTTCGACGAGGGAGCGAATCTCTCCGGCCCCACAAATTCGGGCAGCCTGGTTCCGAGTTCGAGCGGCGACAGCGCACAGTCAATGGCCACGCGCGGCGGAGACCCGAGCGCCGCACGCCAACTTGGCGCGGATAACAGCTTGGAGAGTTTGCGCTTCACCGGCGGCGCTTCGTTGCAAGTCGGCGGTGGCGTGCAGCTCAATTCTCCCGCAGCTTTTGTCACCGCGTCCTCATCATCGGCAGGCGTGGGCATTGGACTTGGCATTTCTGTGGGAGGCGGGGCTGGTATCTCGGCTGGAATCTCGATCAGCGGCTCCTCTGGAATTTCGGCAGGAGTGTCGATTGGCGCATCGCCCGGTTCATCGAGTGGAGTTCAGATAGGCGGGCTCGGTCCTGTCTTTGGAGCCTCTGCTTCGGCGGGTGTTATGGCGACGGCTGGCGCGTTTGCCGGTTTGCAGACAGGTCGCACGCCAATCAGCTCGACATCAAATTTGAATCCACTTCAAATGCTGCCGACAACCGTGGGTACCGATGTGGCCGCCTACAGCGGCGCAAGCTTCAGTCTTGGCGGCGCAGCAAACAGTACCGGTTCTTCAGGACTTTCGACCGACGTTGGAACCAACTTCAGATTCAGCGACCGGTTGACCTTCAACAGCGACGACTAACAAACGCGAGGAAGAGAAATGGCAGTCACGATCGACGAGATGCATGTACAGGTACAGGATGCTCCGAAAGCTGTGACTGCGCCTGCACCCACCGACGAAAAAAAGAAGGACGTGAGCATGCGCGAAGCCATGGAAGCGCTTAACGAACGCAAACTGCGACTGAAGGCGGATTGATTTATGCCGGAACAGCCACTCACTCAGAACGCCGTCTATACTGCCATTCCGACCGTGCAGATTGATGGCCAGTCGAACGACAAAGTTACGGCGCAATTGCTCAGTATCGAGATGCGCGAGCAAGAGGGCGGCATGTCGTCGCTCGAAATGCGTCTGAGCAACTTTGGATCGTTCTCGACAGGGCTTGCCGATCTGGTCTTTGAAGACGGAGCAATCATCAAGCTGGGCGCGGCGGTTCTGGTTTATGCGGGCGATGCCAGTTCGCCGACTGAAATTTTTCGCGGCAAGATCACAGCACTTGAAGGGCGCTTCCCGGACAGTGGCCCGCCCGATCTCGTCGTGCTTGCCGAAGATGCACTGCAAGGCGCGCGGATGCAGCGGCGCACCAAGAACTGGGACTCAACAACACTCACAGCGATCGCACAGCAGGTGGCCACAAATCTCGGTCTCACTCCGGTGCTCGCCGGTCTCGACACCAATATCGGCACGCAACAGCAGTTCAACGAGAGCGATCTCCACTTTCTGCGTCGCTTGCTGGCGCGCTATGACTGCGACGTGCAGATTGTAGGAACCGAGTTACACGCTTCGCCGCGCAGCCAGGCGCAGCGCAACTCGATTGAGATCGATTTGAATAGCCAACTTAAGGAGGTGCGCGTCATCGCCGACCTCTCGCACCAGGTTGCGCAGGTCACAGCCACCGGCTGGGACTATACGCAAGGCCAGCGGATCTCCGTCACCAGCCAGACAACCTCACTCGGTCCGGGCTCGGGCCAGTCGGGCAGTCAGTGGTTGCTTCGTGCGCTGAGCACGCGGTCGGAGCAGCTTGGCCAATTCACGGCCCTCACCTCTTCAGAGGCGCAGACGCTGGTGGACTCCGAATTTGCCCAGCGCACGCGGTCATTTGTTGTTGCTCACGGAGTCTCCGAGGGCAATCCTAATCTGCGCGTCGGCACTTATCTGCAACTCGCCGGACTTGGACCGCGCTTTTCCAACACGTATTACGCCACCGCGACAGTGCACCACTTCGACACGCAGGGCGGATATGAGACACGATTCCGCGCAGAGTGCGCCTACCTGGGAGGTGCTTCATGAGCCGCTTGTTACAGGAGCACAGTCTTGCGATGTTGGGCACGGGCGCGTTTGTTGCAACAGTGGTGAATGTGAAAGACCCCGGCAATCTTAACCGCATTCAGGTGCGCAACTTCAACGTCGACGGCATCAACGATCAGGATGGCGCGGTGTGGGCGCGTGTGGTGGTGCCATTTGCCGGCGACAATCGCGGCGCATTCTTTATCCCCGACGTGGGCGATGAGGTTCTGGTCATCTATCTCGGCGGCGACTCACGTTACCCCGTGGTCGTTGGAGGACTCTGGAACGGCAACGACAAAGCGCCGGACTCATTCGGCGGCTCCGGCGACAGTGTCGACCGGTGGACCATCACCGGCAAAGCAGGCACGAAGATTGCAATCGTCGAAGACTCGACGGGGCCGACGATTCAATTCACGACACCGGGCCAGTTGACGGGCAAGATGACGGATTCAGACGGATCGATTGAATTCAGCGACGCTAATCAAACCTCGGTCCGAATCGACAGCAGCGGAGTGACGATCAACGCGCCCACCGCTCAGGTGCAGGTGACTGCTGCTGCCAGCATGACTCTTACTGCGCCAACGATGACCGTCGATGCCGCGATGGCGACCTTCAGCGGTGTCGTGCAATGCCAAACAATGATAGCCACGACGGTAGTGGCGACAACGTACACACCGGGGGCAGGCAACATATGGTGAAAAACGAAATGCTGGTGCAGGGCGTGGATTTGACCGGCATGGAGCAGAAGCCGCCGGTGATCCTGCAGATGAATGACGACGATTTTCCTGCGCGCTTCCTCAAGGATCTCGCATCGCCCGACGCGCCTCCAATCTCGAGCACGGTCATCGTCAACACTTCGTCGCAGCCGCTCTATCAGCCGGTGCAGCGCATGTTGAATCTTGCGCTGGTCGATCTATCCTGCACAGGACTCGGCAATCCGCGAATCGATTCCAGGCGAATTGTGTCGGCTGGATTAGTGATTCGCCGCGTATTTCGCAGAGCGGGCAGCAACGGCACAACCTATGAGGACTACGACACGCTCTCAGCATGGATGCGCAATCCAGCCGGCCAATCCCAGTGGGTAAAACTCACGCACGATCAGGAGTGCTGGGACCCCGACCCGACGAGGCGTCCGCAGCTCAAGTCCGGGCAGCCGGATCTCGACCAACAACTCACTGCGTTGTATCTCTCCACTGCAAATACCGAGAGCACCTCGCCGACATTTGCAGCGCCTCCAGCAACCTGCACGGCACTGGGGAGGACAGTGTTTTATGCGGTCATTCCGACGGCAAGCAGCGAAGTAAGCGATACACAGCCGAAGCAGCCGCCGCTGATCAAGCCATCAGACTTGCTTGCGAGTTTGCCGCCGCTGCTGCGCTCAAGCCAATACACCACGCCGCCCTCGACGCCCACGCCTGCACCGCTCGTTGACTATCACTGGATGTCAGATGAGTTCTTGAACGCTGTCTATCCTCCCACGCCGTCAACTGCAAGTCCGCCGACAGCTCCCACGCCCAACCAAGACGCAGCTCTTTTCCATGGCTTCACCACTGCGCTACGTATGTTGCATACTGTATTCGGCGCATTCGACGGCACATCGCAAGGCAATGCGATCCTGAACATTCTCAATGGACACAACGTCACGTTCTCCGACGGCTCAACGCAACCGATGGGCGCGTTTTATCAGTCGGCAAAAGTGGCGCTGCTTGATTACAACCCTTATCCCACAGCCTCGCCGAACCCGCCTACGCTTCAGATGCCCAGCTCTTGGGATTCACTCAACGACAACGATCAGAGCGCGCTCGTCGCTGCAATGATCGCCACGGTCGGTCCCCGTTCGCAGAGCCTCAATCTGCTCTCGCCGCAAGGCCGCTTCATGGATAGCACGCGCCATTACAAGCTGCGCATGTTTTTTCGCATCAAAGGGGACACACCCACTTGCCCGCCAAAGCTCTTTTGGAGCCAGTACAGCGAGCCCTTCCAGATTGCGCCATGGCATGCGACGAGCAGTCGTGCCCATCCGCCGATTCCGCTGCCCGATCCTACATCCGACTTCGTGAGAAATGCGAAGCCGAATTGCAGCTTTCAAGTGCCCGGCAATCTGATGAGCGCCATGCAAGGAAGCAGCATGTCAGGCCTGATGAGCGGCGCGGGCGGGGGCGGCGGACTCAGTCTGGGATGGATCTGCGGCTTCAATATTCCTTTGATTTCCATCTGCGCATTTTTTGTACTCAACATTTTTCTGGGCTTGTTGAATATCGTTTTTTTCTGGCTTCCATTCATCAAGATTTGCATCCCGATTCCGGTTCCGTCACCCAGTACACCCGACGAGGGGGCGCCATGACCATCGCTTATCAAGACCCCATCGGCTGGCCATTTTTGCCGGTACCGGTCAACGGTCAGCTCGCATTTCCGCAGCTCGAGCAGAGCGTTCGCGATTCCATCCGGGTGATCCTGATGACGCGGCCTGGCGAACAACTGATGCGCCCGCGCTATGGAGCTGGCCTCGAAAACTTTCTCGATGAGGGAAACACGGTCGTTCTGCGAAGCCAGATACAAAGCACCATCATGCAGAGCCTGCAGAGCTATGAAAACCGCATCACGGTTGATGCCGTGGATGTCGATCCGGTCGCGGGAGCGCCCGCTCAGCTTCAGGTCCAGGTTCACTACCGGCTGCTGCGCACCAATGCTTCTCAGCAGATCGGCCTAACGATGCAAGTGGGTTGACATCATGCCCTTGATACCTCCAGTTCTCGACGACCGCTCCTACGACGATCTCGTACAGGAGATGCTCGCCAACATCCCGGCGCATACTCCGGAGTGGACCAATCCGCAGCCGGGCGATCCCGGCCGCACGCTGGTGGAGTTGTTCGCCTGGCTCGCCGACACAATTCTTTACCGCGCCAACCTCATTCCAGAGAAGCAGCGGATAGCATTCCTTAAGCTCCTTGGCCAGACGATGCAACCGGCAGCAGCAGCTACAGGGGTGATTTCGCTTTCGCTCGATCCGGCCTCGGTAGCCCCAGTATCCATCGCCTCGGGAGCCAAGGTCAGCGGGGCCGTCAACTTCGAAACACTCAGCGAAATAGATCTGCTGCCCATCACGGCGCAGGCTTATATCAAGGTTCCCCTCACCGCCGATCAACAAGCGAAGTCCATGCCGCTGCTCGCGGGACTCAAGAAGCTCTACAACCTCTCGACGCTTCCCGCCGGCTACATCACCACACCAGTCTTCGCAAACAATATAGGCGATCCCAATGGCATCGACATCGTCAATGGAACGACTGACTCGAGCCTTTGGCTGGCGCTGCTCGTCTCCAAGCCCGAAAACCTTGCTCCTGTGCTCAACGCACTCGACAAGGGCGAGCAGATTCTCAACATCGGATTCGTGCCATCGCTTTCCGTTCCAGGGCTTTTTTCCGATATAGGCCCGCCCTCAGCTGTGCAGGCCAACTGGCAGATGAGTCAGCCGCCGCCGCTCGCGGGCCAGCCCATTACATATACCCCGCTGAAGATCCTCGGCGATACTACGCAGAGTCTCACGCAGCCGGGAGTCATTCAACTGCTGGTCCCGCCGAGCAAATTGATGGGTGCGCCAGCTAACAACGTCCGCTCCGATCCGCAGGCCGGCGTGGGAATGAAGCCACCGCGCATCGACGACACTTCCATCACATCGCGGCTGCTCACCTGGGTACGCCTCTGCACGCAGAGTTCGCTGCAAGTGAGCTGGCTGGGGGCAAATGCTGTTCAGATCGATCAACGCACTACCTATAACTCTATCGTCATCGGAGTTAGTGATGGCAGCGCCAATCAGCAGTTTGCGCTGCCTCAGGCGCAGGTCGATCCAGCCACTTTCATTCTCGATGTAGACATGCCTGGACTGGGTTTCCTGCCCTGGCAGCAGGTCGACGACATCTCAGTGCTGCAAGGGCCAGCTATGGCTTATGTGCTCGATCCCGAGGCCGGCACAGTGACCTTTGGCAACCAGCTTCAGGGCATGATCGTGCCCGCGGGCCGTCGCGTGCGCGTGCGAACGATGCGCGCCGGAGGTGGCTCAGCCGGAAATCTGCCAGCCAGTTCGCTCACCGCAATTCAAGCTTTCGATCTCTCGGGTGTTCAGGTGCCTCAAACCATCACCGTGCAGCAACCTATCGCCACCGCGGGCGGCGCGGACCCTGAGACTCTCGACTCCGCCCAGCTACGCATTCCTTCGCTGCTTCAGAATCAGAGCCGCGCGGTTACGGCGAGCGACTACTCCAATCTTGCCCAGAACATTCCCGGAGCGAATGTGGCACGTGTTGAAGTGATCCCTCTTTTCATGCCGCAGACCCGCACAAGCAATGTTCCGGGAGTCGTCTCGGTCATGGTGATTCCCAACAAGGCGGGAGTACTCAATCCCTGTCCGCGAGCCGACCGGCCGACGCTGGAGACGGTCTATCAATATCTCGACCCCTGCCGTCCAGTCGCAGCGGAAATGTATGTCATCGCAAGCGAATATGTTGGGCTTGGAATCTCGGTCGGCATTGAAGTGAAGACCGGCTTTGGCCTGCTGCAAGTCTCGCAGGCGGTGGAGACGGCACTACGTAGTTATCTATGGCCCATTCCGCCGTACGGTCCTAACAACACTGGCTGGCCGCTGGGCCGCAATGTTCGGAGTTTGGAATTGGAGGTCGTTGTCAGCCAGGTGCCGGGCGTGATTGAAGTGAATGGGATCAACCTATTCCAAGTGCTCCCTTCTGGCACCTATCAACTGCTGACGGCCGATGCAAGCGGCTCGCCGGAACTCGTCTTAGATAGCTGGCAGCTCCCCGAGGTGCTCGATGTTGTGGTGATCGCTAGTCCAGATGGAACTCCGAGCGCGGTCCCGATCACTCTGACGCCAGCCCCTGAAACCGATACAACCGTCGCGGTGCCAGTGGTGCCCACGATCTGCTGAGGAATTTGCTATGGACTCGAACGGTCTGCGCTTCTGGATGCTGAGCCAATTGAACGATTGGCTGCCGCCGTGGCGCGCCGTGACGGCGTACATTCCAGGCCAAGGCATTGTTGATCCCAACGGCAATATGCAGGTCGCGCAGAATGCAGGCACAACTGACGCGATCCCGCCGGTGTGGAGCGCGACACTGAGCGAAACCACTGTCGATGCCGGCGTCATTTGGATCAACGCAGGCCCCGGAACTTGGCAGGCGACGACGGCTTTTTCAGTGGGGCAATACATTCTCGACTCAAACGGCAACCTGCAATGCGCCACTGCAATCGCAAGCAATGGAACAACCGGAATTACTCAGCCCTTGTGGCCGACTGCGCTTGGTCAAACCGTCGTTGACGGTAATGTGACCTGGAGCTGTGCAGGACCCACGCAGGCCAGCCTCTTCTATTGCAGCCAGAACAATCGGCTGCAACTGCGCAGCGTGCGCACGGGTGCCCCTCCGGCAGAGGATTTCTCGACTGCGACAAGCATGGTGGCCGCCGTTCCAATGACGCTCGACCAGTATGGCAACTACGCCCGCTGGGATGCGACGAGCGGCATGGTGATGGCTGGCGGCAGTGGTCCCGGCGGTACCGCAACACTCGATGAGGTGCCGATCTACGCTCCGGGCCGCCCCGACGTAACCGATCTTGCGATGGGCTTTGACGGCATCCTTTACGTTGCAGTGGGCGGCTCGCTGGTGATGATTGATCGCCGAGGTCGCTGGCCCAACTTCACACTGATGGACCCCGGTTTCAGTTTCTGGAGGTTGACGGCGCTGCCCGAGGGCGGCATCCTTGCACTCGACAAAAACAAACCTCAACTGGGCAAGGTCTCCGGCCAGCCGTTGCAAACTGGGCCAGCCGATACGCCCAATCCCGGGATTCTGCGCTCGTGCAATCCAAACCCCAATCCGCCGCGTATCGTAACTCGCATCGAATTGCCGTCATCCGAGACCTTCGTCGCGCTCGGGCCCATGGATATGACTCAACAGCCGCCACAATATGCGCTACTCTCCTGGGCCACGAATGATGCTTCCAATCAAATCGCGTATCTTCGCCTGGTGAATGAAACGGGCATTGCCAGCGGCGGATTGCAGGTTGGCTCTGCGTGGCAGCTTGGCGGCGTCTGTCTTCCTTATGCCGTCTCGGGTTTGGGCAATCAGCAACTCGCTGTTCTTGCAACTAATCTGAACGAGGCTCTTATCTATGATCTTTCGGATGCTGGCGAGACGCTGGTTCCCGCTGGCGAGACGTACATCCTTGCCGTAAACAATGTTGGACCTTTCGTCCACGGATTCGACCTGCCGCCGAGCTACAGTAATGTCGCCGGGGCGTTGCCGCTCATGCTGCCGCTTCTGCCGCTTTCGCTCAACAGCCTTGCAGCACGAGGAGCCACCAATCCCTGCGGTCCGGCGATTATCGACAGCGGCATTTCGCAAGCTGTCTGGCATCGCATCTTTGTTGAGGCTATCGTCCCCCCGCGCTGCGGAGCACTGCTTTGGCTCACTGCCTCCGACCGCCTCGCCGACCTCGTCGATTCCACATTCACCTGGTATCCGCATATCCTCGGCGACGCAGATACTTCTTCAATACCAGCAGCCATGCTTCCGGGTACGCCTACAGCGGTGTGGCAGTCCATTCCGACTGAAGTTGCTTACGCTCCGATGCTGCTCGATGAAGACCCAATTCAAAACCGTCAGGGGCTCTTCATGGTCCTTGCGCAGCGGGCAAACAAAGTTGTCCGCAACTTGTCAGGCCGCTATCTTGGGGTCCGCATCCAGCTTAACGGCGATGGCCTCAACACGTCTGAAATTGCCGGGCTCAGAGCTTATGCTTCGCGCTTTTCCTACGTGCAGAAGTATCTACCGGCTATCTACCACGAGGCCAAGTTTTCGCCCGCCGCAGATGCTGACGGCTCAAGCACGCGGCGCGATTTCCTCGAGCGCTTCGTCGATCTCTTCGAGTCGCAGTTCACGCGCATCGAAGACCGCGTCGCCAGCGCATATCTACTGACGCGTTCTGAATCCACGCCGGATGAGTCGTTGCCCTGGCTTGGCAGTTGGATCGGTATCGAGCCGAACAATTATCCGCCCGATCGCAGCCGCGCGCGAATACAAGCCACGCCCAGCCTCTACAAATGGCGCGGAACAGCCAAAGGAGTCACGCAAGCCCTGGACGTTGCGACCAACGGCGCATGCACACGTGGAGCGATCATCGTCATAGAAGACTTCCGCCTGCGCCATATCTTTGCAACCATCCTCGGCGCGGATCTATCGATCAAGAATGACCCACTGCTTCCCGGCTACTCTCCGAGCAGCAACTCCATCGTCGGCGACACGCTCTTTCTTGGCGACCCGCGCTTGCAGGCCGAGTTGCAGGCTCTCTATGCAAGCGATCTTCAAATCGTCGGCAGCGCGCAGGCTGTTCAAGCCTTCTATGACAAACTGGCAAACCGCATGACGATCTTCGTTCATAATCAGGTTGAAAACGTGAACCTCAAGCTGGTGTGGCGCGTCGTCGAGGCGGAAAAGCCTGCGCACGTGCAAGCCTTTGTCCGCATTGCTACTCAGCCGTTCATGATCGGCCTTGCCTCGCTGTTGGGAGTGAATACTTATCTCGCGCCAGAGCCGCCGCGCAACCCCATCACAGTTGATGTCAGCGATATAGGCCGCTACGATGTCGTCACGGAAATGCCCACGCTCGACCCGCGAATGGATAACGGAGAAGACGCGGCGCAGTATGCCCAGCCGATCGCCAGCATCATCGCTCCGTCTGCCGTAAAGCAGGGGAGTGCAATCACGTTGAACGGTGGAGCCTCAACCGCCCCACCGGGCACAACCATCACCTCGTATCAATGGACATTGGTGCAGCCGTGAATGCGAAACTGCGTACCTCCAAGGAGAAGAAAATGGCCCCGTCAAAAAGCACGAGCGATAACAGCCCCGAGGGAGCAGTAGCGCCCATCGCCGGCCCGCCAACCCCAATCATCAACCCAATCCCGATACCGACGCCCATTCCGATCCCCGTCCCGATTCCGCCGGTAACGACCTCCACGCCGCTCTCGCCGACCAGCCCGACCGTCACCACCACAGCGCCTACTTCGAGCGTATCGGTCACCGTCCCCAACACCTCGGGAACAGTCACATTCTCGCTGGTAGTAACGGACAATCTTGGCGTGCAGAGTGCGCCAGCTTTCGCAACGGTGACCATTCAGGGAGCGCCTGTTGCAGTGATTGCGGCAACGCCCTCGACGGTGGCTGCAGGAGGTGCGATCGATCTTTCAGGCAGCGGCTCCACGTCCGCGGGCAGCATTGCGAGTTACACCTTTGCACTGGTGCCACCACCGGCCGCCCCAGTGAATTAGCGTGGCTGGCCCCATATTTGAATCGGAATGAATCCGATGGAATGATGAGAACCCACGATGGCAACAACAATGACTGTGGCAACGCCCACCGATAACTTGAATCCGCCGCCGGCGCCGAGCCGCGTCTACTATTCGCTCGGGCGCATGTTGGGCGTGGACGACTTCCAGGCCGATCAGGACTACCATCGCGGCTGCCTTGCTCGTGCGCTGCTGCAACTCTGCGGCACGGGCACTGTGGCTGGGCTCAATGTCAGCATCCCGCAGGTCTGGCAACCGAATATTGCATATCCCGCGTCGGCCTTCGTCTATGACTCCAGCCAGAACGTGCAAGTGAACACCGGTGTGGCGGGAGTAAGTGGAGGCGCGCAGCCAGCCTTTGCCACCGCTCCCGGCGGAACCGTCACCGATGGTTCAGGTATTGTGTGGACCAACGAAGGCCCCATTAACACGAATGGCTGGCGGCCCAATGCACCCTACACTTCACCCACGGCGATCATCGACTCCAACAACAACATTCAGATCCTCAATGGAAACGCCACCTTCACAGCTGGTCCGCTGCTGCCGGTCTGGAGCACCGCCATCGGCAGCACCACTCTCGACGGCAATCCCGCCATCTCCGCCTGGACCTGTGTTGGACCCGCTCAACTGGAGATCGAGGTCGCGCCTGGGCTGGCTATTGACCGCGTAGGCCGCATGATCGAGGTGCCACGCACGGTCTGCATACGCATCCAGCCATGGCTCGCCAATCAGGCGCTCGCCGACCTGAATAGTTTTTTGGGCGGCGGCAGCGGCAATATTCTCGTCGATGTCTTCGCGACCTTTGTTCCCTGCACGCAAGGCGTCACTCCGTGCTTTGCCTCGCAGGATGACTACTCGGCCACCGACGCATTTTCGTCCAACCGAATGCTCGACTCCTTTGCCATGCAACTTGTTCTGCGCAACGACACCAACCCGCAGCTCCCCCAGGATCCGTGGGATGCTGCAGGAGCTGTCCCAACCGGCGCGATTACTCCCGCAATTGCGCAGAGCGTGAAGCAAAGCATCCTCTCGCTGAATGCAGGACCGTCTTCCACACCACCCTTTGCGGGAACAGGCCCCACGCCTGCCGAGATTCCTCCCGGCTTCGATGCAAGCTCGGTCTTCCTTGCGCGCATCACGATTCCCGCGACGGCGGGAGCATCCGGCGAGCCGCCGAACTTTGACTTGAACAACATCACCATCGACAATCTTGCGCGACTTTTCCTCTTCCCAGCTTCGCTGGTGGCCCGTTCCATCGGCCTCAGCTCGGGATCGTAACTCTAGGAGCCAGCCATGCCCAGCTACACCCAAGGCGATACTCGCATCACTCTCTCGCAAGCCGATGTCATTGCCGGTCAGAACAACGGCTCGCTGGTTATCGATAGCGAGCGCAGCCGCCCCTATTGGTTCGACGGGCGGTTTCTTGCGGCCCGCGATCTCCAACGCGAACAGGACTATTTTCTGCAACGCCAATCCGATCTTGGCCAGGCCGCCGGCTTCAGCGTCATTCACGGCCTGTGGGTGGATACGCCTGCGGCAAACGACCCAAGTGCCAGCCCCGACACGGTGATCATTCGCGCCGGACAAGGCCTGACGCCGGCCGGAGAGATGGTCCTATTGCCCAGCGACATCAGTGTGCAGTTGTCTGACCTGCCCGACGAGCAGAACCTCGATGTGCAGTTCAACCTGGCTTCAATTCCCAATACGCCGCTGCGCAATCGCACCGGAGCATACGTGCTCGCGCTGCGCCCGGTAGAGTTCACGGCGAATCCAATCGTCTCCTATCCGACCAGCATTCAAGGCACGCGCACCACGCACGATGGCGACATTGTTGAGGCCACGGCAATCGCGCTTGTGCCTTATCCGAGCCCCATCAGTTGGACCCGCGCCACTACGCAGGATGCATCGCAGTTGCGCGCAGCGCTGGCGCGGCAAATCTTCCTCAATGCCAATCCCAGCCAACTCTCCGACGCGCTGCTGCCGCTGGCCATGATCTATCTGCAGCGTGGAGTTATCGCTTGGGTCGATCCTTATCTTGTGCGGCGTGACAGCGGCCCTGAGTATAGTGGCCTCCGTCTTGGCCTTTCCGATCCGCCCACACAGCAGGCCTTCCTGATGCAATACGACTCGCAGTTGCAGGAGACGGTCTCGGCCCGCCTCGCTTCGGGCGCCTCAGTCAACTTTGCGGCGACAGATTTCTTTCAAGCGCTTCCTCCGGCTGGACGCTTTCCGCTCGCTTGTCTCGGAATCAGCAGCCAGGGAACCTCGCAGACATTTACCCAGGCCTTCTTTCCCCAGCAACTCGACGTGCGGCTGAGCGTGATTCCAATCGACGAGATTCCGGCGCTGGTCGAGGACAGCATGTCATTGCCACCGATTGACCTGACGCTTCCGGCCAACGCCTACGCCGATCTCTCGGTCTTCGCGCTGGTTCCGGTGCCACGCAGCGGCTTCGCGGCGCTCAAAAGCAATTTGCCCACCCTCGCTCCCAATCCCACCGTGCCGCAAATTCTTAGCTTCCGCACGCCCTCTGAACTCTTGCAGCTCTATCGAGGCGCTATCAGCATCACTCTGCCCACACAAAACCAGAACTCGGCATGGTTGAACGCCATAGGAAATCAGACCTATGGCTTCTACATTCGCTGCCGCAGTTCGCCAGCCTATGTGAGTTTCGCTACCGGAGCAGTTACTTAACCTCTGAGAGGCTGTTATGCCCGCGACACCTATTCTCGATCCTGTATCCGGCGAATCGCTGGTCGGCACCGAACCGCAGCTTCTTCAGCAGGTCAATACCGGCTGGTGGCGTCAGCGGCTCAATCTCTACACCGGACGCACGCTCAGTGTCTCTGCGCTCAATAGCGAACAGAGCTATCGTGGAGGCCTGCTTGCGACCATGGGCCAGTACGTCACCGCTGGCACCGTCAACGGCCTTGCTCTGTCGATGGATACGAGCGGCGCTGATCAGCTCTTCACCGTCACTCCCGGTTACGGCATCACCGCCAACGGCCAGGACGTGGAACTGAACAGTACGCTGAAGGCACGACTGAGCACTCTCGCGGTCATCGACGCTGTCACGGGAGTGGAGAAGTACAACTTCCGCCAATCGGTCGGCGACCCCACCAACACCACCTACGCCGGCATTCTGCTCTTGCAGCCGGTCGTCGCACAGGTCAGCGGACAGGTGCTCGATACAGGCACGCCACCGATCGAAGTCAGCGGCAATCTGAATGCCTCATGCGATCAGGATCCAAGCGAATACGCCTTTGAAGATTGGCAGATCGCCGACGCAGTGCGCCTTGTTTATCTACCGTGGCCTACCGGCGTTCCGGCTCTGCCGTTGCCTGCAAAAGACCCAGTGGCCACGTGGAGGAATCGCCTAGCGTACGCCATTTTTGAGGCCGAATCGCTGCTTGGCCCAGACGACCAGCTCCCCTGGGCGATGCTCGGCCTGCCTGTCGCGCTTATTGCCTTCGATCCCGGAGTAGCCTGGGCTGCGAGCACCGCATTCGCAGCAGGTCAGTTCATCACCGACCCCAACAGCAACATCCAGCTCGTGAAGACAGCGGGCACCTCAGGCCCGTCGCAGCCAGCCTCATGGAACAAAGCCTACGGCGGCACCACAGCCGATGGCGGCGTTATCTGGGTGAACAACGGGCTCGCCTGGAATCCCCTCTTCGTCGATTGCTCTGCCGTGGTTCGTGCGGGAGGTTTGCCGCGCCGGCGCTACGTGCTGCCGCCGCAACCGCTGCCGCTCATGGAGTGGCAATCGGACACGGACTTTGCAGCTGGCGAATTCATCATCGACGGCAACCAGAACGTGCAGGTCGTTCAGACTGGCGGCACATCGGGAGGCCCGCCGCCACAGTGGCCAACCGTCTTCGGCAAGACCATCTCTGATGGAACGGTTGTCTGGATTAACAACGGCCCGGCAAGTTGGCAGCCGAACAAGAACTTCGCAGCAGGTCAATTCGTCTTCGACTCGAACGGCAACATGCAGCATGTTCTTACCGCCGGAGTCTCGGGCAACCTCGAGCCTGTCTGGAACGGCGTCTATCTGCCTACCACCGACGGAACAGTGACTTGGATCAACAATGGCTCGGGAAATCCGCCGATCATCCAGCCCGCGCTGGCGCAAGCCCGCATCAATCAACTCTCTGAGCAGCTAAGCCAGACGATGCTCCAGCATCAACCCTTCACTACGCTTGCCGACATCTTTTCCACGCTTCCGCCTAGTGGAATCTTGCCCGCCGATGCGATGAACTTTCCCGAGCAGAGAGCCTCGTGGCTTCCGCCAAACTGGACCGTCTCCGCTGCCCCGGTTCATCTGGAGGAGCTTGAAACTGTGCTTGAGACTGGCATGACGCTGGATCTGCTTGCAGCGCAGAGTACGGCGCCCGAGGACACGACGCTCATGGAGCCGGTTGAGGTTCTTGTTCCGTTGCCCGATGCGCTTTACGATCCCGACATTCTGATCCAGGAGACAGTCGCGCCTATCTTCAACCAGGAGGTAACTCAGGCGACCGAGGCCCGCAACGTCACCCTGCAACAGTTGGAGACGGCTCAACAGCAGATCAACACGCTCTTCACCGCGATCGGCCCCAATCTTCCCGTCAATGCAAATTTGATTGATCCCAACGCGGGCCTTTCCCCAGATGAGATAGCGGGCCGCAACGCGCCTCCGCCCTACACGCCGCCTTCGTCACAGAGCTTCGGAACAGTTCTTCAATCCACTTGGGCCGCATCGACCGCATACACAGCCGGTCAGTTCGTCATTGATAGCAACGGGGCGATCCAGGTGGTGCAGACTCCCGGAACATCGGCAGCCACCGCTCCCACATGGAACACGGCAATCGCTGGAGCCACAGCCGACGGAAACGTCACGTGGCTGAACAACGGTCCCTGGGCCTGGCAGCCGAATACTGCATACGTCGCCGGCCAGTTCGTCGTGAATCCCTTCGGGTTCATGGAAGTCGTCTCAACGCCGGGAACGTCCGCCTCGTCGCTGCCGAACTGGCCTTCGCCTGAATTAACAGGCCAGATCACGCAAGATGGAATCGTCTGGCAGTTCAACGGAAAACAGCCCTGGCAACCCGATATTCCCTACTCTGCCGGCCAGTTAATTGTGGACGCCAACGGCAATATCCAGACTGTGCAGACCGCGGGGATCTCCGGCGACTCCGCGCCCGCATGGAATCAGAATCAAGGGCAGACGACGCAGGATAGCGGCGTCACCTGGCAAAACCTGGGCCACTCCGTGTGGCAGCCAAGTACGAGTTACTCCGGGGGCCAGGCAATCGTTGATTCTAGCGGAAACATTGAGCTGGTGACGGCCGGAGGAACATCAGGTGCGAGCCAGCCGGCATGGGTCGACCAGCAGGGCGCCAACACTATAGACACATCGATCTCCTGGAAGAATACGGGCACGCTGAACTGGCAGGTGGGTCTGGGATACACAGCAGGCGAGATCATCATCGACCCGAACGGCAACCTTCAGTTGGCGACTGTTCTCGACGCCAATGGCAATCCTCAGCCAGTCGGCACCGCAGGCACGTCGGGAACCACTCCTCCCGTGTGGAGCACAACGCCCAATGGGACCACCACCGACGGCACAATTACCTGGGTCATGTTATCGCTCTATTCGACTGACCTGCTACAAATCAAAAGCGTCGCCAACCAGGCGCCTTACACCACGAGTTTCACCGATTCTGCCGGGACCAGTCACAACCTCTCGCTACTCAGCGCCAACGATCTCACGACGCTTGAGAATAACGGCCTGCAAGCGCTCGTCACGAGCCTCAATGCCAGAATCTCATCGGCCAACGACCTGCTCGACACAGCATTCCTGACGACCCAGACGGACATCTATCGCTACCGGCAAAATGTGCTGGGGGCCACAGCCGCGACGGCGCTTGCCACCTCGCCTGTACTGGCGAATATCGCCTCGGGCGAAACCGCCTCCGCCACAGCCGCGAATCTGCAAACCTACATCAGCACGCTGACTCCGCCGCCAAGCACCACCACGCCGGGTTTCACGCCCGCACCGCCCTCGTATACACCGCCCAGCATTTTGCCCATCAGAGAGCCGGTAGTTCTGAACGTGAATCCAGTTCTCTTCAAGTTCCCGGCTCTCAACGTCTCCGTCAAAGCGCCGACGCTGCGCGCCAAGGCGGTCACTGCTGCCCTTGGCAGCATTAAGCAGATCGCTTTCAATCCCGGCGCCTACTCTTCCATCAATCTCAATCCAGTCAATCAGGCGGGCATCCAGCAGGCATCCACAGGAGTCACCAGCAGTACCTTCAAGATCAACGACACCAACCTCATCGGCTCCGGCGTAGCAGAAAAGTTCCTCGGCGGTGGCCTCGCCGCTATGCAGGCCGGACCGGCGCAGATCGTCAACCCCGGACAGAATGTCGCCGCCACCCCGACCGACATCACTAGCCAATCGCCACTCGCAGGCGCGCAGTTGAATATCCGCACTCTCACCATCGCACAGCGTCTTCAGCAGTCGCCCTCACAGGAGGCGATGTTCTACTCGATCGGCAATCGCCTCAGCTTCCTCCAGGCCCTGCAGACACTGATGACAGATCTCAATCTTGTAGTCGACGATCTGCCGATCATCATGGATGGCCCGGCGCCTGCCTCTTCTACAACTCCCGTTGCCGTTCCGGTCGAGATTCACACCTTCTCCGAGTGGCGCGATGCTACGTTGCAACCAGCGATTCTGGCCAAGATCCAATCCCCCTATCTCGTCACGGATGCCGCCGAGGCGACAATGTTCTCGGTAGGCGTGCGCGTGGTAGAGCAGCATACGATGCTGCTGCGCGCCCTCGAGGCCCGCGTCCAGCAATACTCCGATTTCGTTACCCTCTGCACCAATGCGCTCAATAACATTCAAAGCGACATCCAGCAGGTGCAGGCCTATGCCAACCAGCTTATGAACAATCTGCTGCAAGACCGCCAGAATGTTGCTTTCACCACTGCGCTGCTGAACGACGAAACCCAGCGCGTGCAAAGCGTCAATGCGCAACGCCTGCAGGTGCTCGCAACCTCGGTGCAGCTAGTCGCCTACACTCGAGCGCGCACTCTCGAAGCCACCGACACCGCGCCCAGCCGCCAGTTGGTTCCAGCCAACATCGTCAACCCTGTGCCTGCTTGCTTGCAGCAATCGGTCGCGATTCCGCCAGAGATCCGCGAGATCGTGGGACAACTTCGCGAGGCGCCGGTCAATTGGCTACCGTCAGTTGCATCGCAGGTCGCAAATCTTGAGCGTCCGGTTCTGCTGCAACAACTTGTCTTGAGCGCGCAGTCACGCGCATCGCAGTTGTTGCAACTCCCGTTGCTGCCATCCTCGGCGGCGGGCGAGTCGGGCGTCTACGCCTCCACCATCTCCAACGTCTATAGCGCCAATCAACAGGTCTTCCGCGGCTTCCAGATGCAGCGGGCTTCCTTCCAGCCGGCCGTGCTTGCCAACCTCAGTTGGAGCAGCCAGGTCACCAGCGTGCAAAGTGTCGCCGCGATCAACGACCTCATCTCCGCCGAATCCGTGCACACCGAGATCAGCAACGCCGTAGCCCGGCTCATCCAGCAGATCTCTAGCGTCACTACGTGCCTTTACACACGGGTCAGCATTGCCCTGCCCATCGACCGCCTCGCGTGGGCCGAATACCTGCGCGGCTCGGGCCTCTCCGTCCAGTTGCAGAGCCTTGCTGTACTGCCAAGCTTCAACCAGCTCTCTTACACAGACCGCCAGCAGATGCAAATGCTCGTCGACTGGCTCTTCCTGCAGATAGACACGACCAACACAGCCGCCGCCGCATTCATGAGCGACGTTGTGCGCACGGCGATTCTGGTGGCCAGCGACGTCCCTATCGACAACATCATCTCCGGCAACGTCATCGCGCGAGTGCAACCGTCGGTCGGCGGAATGGTCTCGCTCAACCTGCCCTCGGAGCGTATCTCCTCGGGTATGTATGTCAACCTCTACTCTGGCTCGAACCTCGCGGCGCGCGCCGTCGTCAGCGATCTCGACAACAGCACGGTGAGCGCAACCGTGACAGACGTGTTTTCACCGGGCACTTATCTTGAAACCACGGATACCGCACACTTCACGACCCTGACGCCGCAAGCCGTGGCGCTGCGTCCGTTGTTCATGTAGAGCCGAGTAACTCTCGATTACCGTGGGTGCTCCGGGACCCGATTTTGGGACTTGGGAAGCGATGAATCTCTATCAGCTTTCCTCTAAAGGAATCGAATCGATGAAATCCACCTTCGCGCCCCAGACCGGACGACTTGACCGCCACGTGAGGCGAAGCTTTCTGCGTGTCAGCGAAGGTGTGTCGCGCCATCGAATCGCCTACTCGCTCGAAGAAGCGCTACGCCTCGCCGCACTTCCCGGCGAAGAGGAAGGTCGCGTCTATTGCTTCCGCCGTGTCTCACTGTCGGGAATCCCCGCCGAGGCCAACCGCCGCGTCTGGATGGAGCAGGTCCAACAGGTGCTAGGCACGCTAGCCGCGCAGGCGGTTCATGCCGGCGATCCCAGTGCGAGCGCAGCCAATGCCGTCTACTTCAACAACATCGAAGAGGCACTGGAGACTCTGCTCCGCAACGCCGTGCACGCCACGAGCGGCGGTCGCTGGACCGCTCCCGAGTGGTTCGCAAACTCAATATTCGGCGCGGAGCCGGCCAACAGTTACGCCCAGCAAATCCCGGCCATCATCGAACGTCTCCGTCAGCCATGGATGGCTCCGGCAGCAGCCGCATCGATTCTCTTTGCGGCTCTCGGCAACGCCGATCCCGTCGGGCTGCTCTCCGCCGTTCCCATCGCCACCATACGCGAGTGGCTCCGCGAACTCGACGTACAAAGAAGCTCCGCCACTGCTCCGCCCGTACACTTGCCGAGTGAAATGAAGACCGCGCTCCAGCGCGCCGCATCCCATTTCGAGTGGAAAGACCCGGCCACCGTTTGGCTCGCAGCGCAGGCCGTTCTCTTCGTCTCGCCTTCCACGTTAAGCTCCGGCACAGTGGTCACGCGTGCCCGCGCCACCCTGCGAATTCTCGAAGAGGAACAGATTCGCGATCCGCGCGATCGGACGTACATCAAGGTCCGCAAAGCTAACTCTGCGCAATTACTCTTCGACGAAGATGACGATACTCCCGAGTCACAAAACTCTTTACTTGAAGATGGAACATCAAACCGGATTCCGCGAGATGAAGCAAGTCATCTCCGCGTATGCGCCAAGGCAGGTGAAAGAATTGCATTCGACCAAGCTCCGGAATCGCAAGAGACCGCTGCGCAAGTCGCTCTTCCAGGCACAAAGTCGATTCTGGGCAAGGCGACGCAATCTGCTGGCCTATATCTTCTGCTCAACGTTTTGCGTTCTCTTGGTATCGCTGACGCCCTCGATGCCTGCCCCGCCCTTGCAGAGGCAGGCTTTGTCACTCACATCATGCGCCAACTCGCGGCTGAAGCTGGCGTGCCCGGCGACGATCCAATTTTGCTCTGCATCCAGTTGTCACAACCAGAATTCACACTTCCCGAAGAGATCCTCGCAAATCTGACTCTGCAGCCCGAAGCATGGCCCAAGGAATTCGAGCTTTCCCACCGCACCCGCTTCGACAGCGTCTATTTCCTGCGCGTATGGACTGTCGCAACAAAACGATGGCTATGGCGAATGGGAAGACTCACCGTGAGCGAAGTAGTCAATCGTAGTGGCCGCGTCTGGCTCACGCGTACTGACCTAGACGTCACTTTCCTGCTCGCAGCAGCCGATCTTCGAGTCCGCTGCGTCGGCCTCGATATCGACCTCGGCTGGCTGCCATGGTTCGGCGAGTTTGGCCGCGTCGTGCGCTTTCACTATCGCGATCGCGAACCGGAGAAACCCACATGATCCATCGAGCCACTAACGCAGTCATCGAAGATCAACTGGATTCCTTCGCCTTTGTCCTCACAGGACTGGCGCGCCTCGCCGGTTCTTGCGACACATTGGACGAGAGCATCCAGGAGCGCCTCGGGGCAATCGCCGCCCGCCGCATCGACGGCCGCAAGAGCCTGCTTTCGGCCTTTCAGGATTACCTGCGCGATCCCGAAGAGGCCGACACCGCGTTGGCCGAAGCGGCCCGTATTTTCCGGCTGCACTCCGTAGAACTTCTCGCCATTCGACTCGCTATCGCCGCCGAGCAGGATCTGCTGATCGGCCACCTGCTCTCGCATCTGCAACAACCTCTTGCTCTCAGCCGGCCAACCGTAGGCCTAGTCGCGCAGGCGTTTGCAGCCGAAGATCTGCACCAGGCCATGCACCTGTTGGGACAAGGGAATGCCGTCCGTTGTGGGCTGTTGCAGTTATGCGGCGACGATCTTCCGCTGCCCGAGCGCCAGATGCGTACTCCACTCCCCACGGCTCTCGCTTTGCAACGGATGGAGAGCGCTTGGCCGGGAGCCGCGCCGATTACATTCGATCACTATCCAGTCCCATTGGGAGAAAGCTCTCAAGCTCACGCAGCGGAGTTGGCCCGCCGCCTTCACAGTTCGGAAGGCGCGAGCCCTGCATTAGTCATTCGCTGCGGCGACGCTCTTGAGGCTCGCTCGGCGGCCTCGCTGGTCGCTTCACAATCCGGTGCGCAGGCGGTCCTTATCCATACCGATCAGCTGATGGGCATGGCTCCGTGGCTCGTTCTCAACGGCCTCATTCCCGTCTTCTCGCAATGGCTCGTGCCCGGCGAACGCAAGACGGTCCCTGTCGTCCCCGGCTTCTTCGGGCCTCTCATCCTGCTCACCGGCCCAGAGGGAGATTTTGAATCCGACGACCGCAGCATTCTCGATTGGCGGCTCGATATTCCCTCCGCAGCGGAACGCACCGAACTCTGGGCCACGGCCATCGGTGATCGTGCGCTGGCCAGTCGTCTGGCGCTTGCGCATCGCCATGCTGCCGGACGCATTGCGACCCTTGCCGCAAGAGCACAGGAAGACTTCGCTGCTCGCGAGGCCAACGGCGATATCTCGGTCCTCTCCTACGCGCATGTCCGCGCCGTTTCGCGGCGTGGCGACTCAGTTGGGTTAGGCGCGCTCGCCGAGTTAATCCCCGATGAAGTTGGCGACGAAGCCTTGGTTGCAAATTCGTCCCTGCGTCATGAATTGGAATCGCTCGTCACTCGCTGCCAGTTGCGCGAAGGCTTCCCGCAATCGCTCGGCCCCTCGATCCAGGCGCGCTATCGCCCCTCGGTGCGAGCGCTCTTTGTCGGTCCCTCAGGCACCGGAAAGACTCTCGCCGTCGCCTGGCTCGCCACTCGATTGGGTCTGCCCTTGTTTCGCGTCGATCTCTCGGCAGTTACTTCAAAGTACATAGGCGAGACCGAAAAGAACCTCAGCCAGTTGCTCGCACGCGCCGAACAAAATGAAGTCCTGCTCCTCTTCGACGAGGCTGACTCGCTCTTTGGCAAACGCACCGACATTCACGAGGCCAACGACCGATTTGCCAACGCGCAAACAAACTACCTTCTTCAGAGAATGGAAAGTTACGACGGCATCACCATTCTCACCAGCAACGGACGCAGCCGTTTCGATGACGCCTTTTCCCGCCGCTTCGACGCTATTCTTTCATTTCCGCTGCCGGGACCCGAGGAGCGCAGAGCATTGTGGCTGGCCCATCTTGGCCCGGAACACAGCGTCAATAATGGCCAGTTGAACCTGCTCTCTGCTGTCGCTGAACTTACCGGAGGACAAATCAGAAACGCCGTGCTGCGCGCCGCAGTGGACGCAGCGCAAGACGGAAAGAGCATTCAGTATTGCCATTTGTTGACCGGGGTCTCCAGCGAATTTCACAAGATGAGCCGGCAACTGCCGAACGAGTTGAAACAGGCGCAAGCCGCGGCACAAGCCTCCAGACAAACCTGAGGAAGACTGCATCGCCGATGCCAGCCACTTCCACCGCCGCTCCCAAGCACGCCGCTGCCGCGCCTCGCAGCGCGACGGTGAGCCACGCCCCGGCAAAGGCCACGCCTTCGGCAAAGCAGGAGGCAGTGCACGGTCCTTCGCGCGCAAATGCGCCCGCGCTCCCTTCGTTTGCCAAGCCAGCCATAGCCGCGTTGCATCCATCGACCTCGCATGAAGCAATTGCAAAGATCGTTCCGATGCCGGCAGCGGCGCATTCACCTATGCACGCGCACGATGCGCATAAGCCAGAACGCCAGATGCACACGGCTCCCATTCCAATCACGCACAAGGCGACCGCATCATTATCTGCTGGACCATTGCCGCCAACTCCTAAACTCGCAGTTCCCAAGCCGTCGTTGCCAGCGCACACGGGAACTCACGCCGCAGCCAAGCCAGCGTTAGCGCCGCTAGCTCCATCAAAGACTCCAAGTCTCGGCTCCGGCCAACCCTTGGCTCCGCATATTAAGGAGGCAATCCAAAACAGCCTCATGGTGGATCTCAGTGCTGTGCGGCTGCACGCCAGCACTGCCGCGCAGCGCAAAGCTCAGTCTCTCTCCGCGCGCGCCTTCACCTTCGGCAACGACATCTTCCTCGGTCACGGCGAACATCCTACCGATCTCACACTCATCTCGCACGAAGCCGCCCACGTCATCCAACAGCAGCACACCGCGCCCATCATGCAGGCGTGGTCGTCTGACCGCAGTGATCGCTATGAGCGCGAGGCTGATCATGCCGCGGCAGCCGTTGCTAGCGGCCAAAGCTTTGCAGTGCGCGAGCGAGTGGACTCTCCCCGCGTGCAGCGCTTCGGTATCAGCGATGCTCTGGACTGGCTGGCCGACAAGGCCTATGTCATTCCCGGCTTTCGCATGTTCACCATCGTACTCGGCGTCAACCCCATCAACATGGAGCACGTCGAACGCACGCCCGCCAACGTGCTGCGTGCCGTTGTCGAGTTTATTCCCGGCGGCACTCTGATCACTCAGGCCCTCGATAAATATGGGGTCTTCGACAAGGTCGGCAACTGGGTCTCAGATGAGATTGAGAAGCTCGGCATGGTCGGCAGTTCCATTAAACAGGCGCTGATGGACTTCCTCGACAGCCTGAGCTGGCGCGACATCTTCCACCTAGGCGACGTCTGGGACCGCGCAAAGCGCATCTTCACCGACCCCATCGATCGCATCATCGATTTCGTCAAGAGCCTCGTCGAGGGCATCTGGAAGTTTGTCCGCGAAGCCATCCTCAAACCCATCTCCAAACTCGCCGAAGGCACCTCCGGCTGGCCGCTGCTCATCGCGGTCATGGGCAAGAATCCGATCACCGGCGAGGCCGTTGCACGCACTCCCGACGCGCTCATCGGCGGCTTCATGCACCTTATTCATGAGGACGAGATCTGGGAGAACATCAAAAAAGCCAATGCGGTTGCGCGCGCTTTCGCGTGGTTCCAGAGCGTGCTCTCCGGGCTTCTCGGCTTCGTCGCGCAGATTCCCGATCTCTTTATCAAGGCCCTCAAGTCGCTGGAGTGGTCCGACATTCTCGATCTTCCCGGTGGCTTTATGAAGATCGTCGGCGTCTTCGGCAAGTTCCTGGTAAACTTCATCAGTTGGGCTGGCGGCAAGGTTTGGGATCTGCTGCAACTGATCTTTGAAGTGGTTGCGCCAGCCGTTATGCCTTATCTCCGCAAGGTCGGCGCGGCCTTCAAAAACATCCTCAAACACCCACTCGAATTTGTGCGCCACCTCGTGGCCGCTGCCAAACTCGGTCTCGAAAACTTCGTCAAGGGCTTCGGCGAACATCTCAAGAAGGCACTGATCGACTGGCTCGTGGGCGCGCTTCCCGGAGTCTATATCCCCAAGGCTTTCACACTCGCCGAGTTCGGCATGTTCGCTTTGAGCGTTCTTGGCGTCACATGGGCGCAGATCCGCGCCAAGATTGTCAAAGCGCTCGGCCCCAACGGCGAAACGATAATGAAGGGCCTCGAAACCGCCTTCGACATTGTCGTCGCGCTCATCAAAGGAGGCCCGGCCGCGGCTTGGGAATTGATCAAGGAAAAGCTTACCAACCTTAAGGACATGCTGATCGACGGCATCGTCGGCTTTGTCACCGACACGATCATCAAGAAGGCAATCCCCAAGCTCATCTCGCTCTTCATCCCTGGCGCCGGATTCATCTCAGCCATCGTCTCCATCTATGACTCGATCATGGTCTTCGTGCAAAAGCTGGCCAAGATCGCAGCCGCTGTCAAGGCATTCGTTGATTCCATCGTTGCCATCGCAGCCGGCCAAATCGAAGGCGCTGCCGCGAAGGTAGAGAGCGGCCTCGAAGGAATGCTCTCGATCGCCATCAGCTTCCTCGCCGGCTTCCTTGGCTTGGGCAACATCGCCAACAAGATTCTAGAAGTAATCAAAAAGGTCCAGGCAATGGTCGATAAGGCGCTCGATGCAGCCATCGCATGGATCGTTGACAAGGCGAAGAAGTTGATCGGATCGGCCAAGGCTGTTGTCAAGAGCATCGCTAATTGGTGGACGGTGAAAAGAACCTTTCCAGCGGCCGACGGGAAGACCCATACCCTTCTGTTCAGTGGGGAAGATCAGAATGCTGTTCTGCATATACGAAGCGACGATACTGTGTACAGCGATTTCGTAAAGGGTCTGCAAACGGGCACTGATCCCGCAAAAACTGCCGCAAAGCAGGAAGCCATTCGCGTGTCTGGTTTGATTGACGCGGAGCGAAGCACTCCGCCAACAGGCACAACACCGGAAGCAATTGACGAGTCCAAAAAGAAGAAGAGCACCACGGTCAACTCTCTCCTTGATGAGTTGAAGACGCACACAGCGATTCTGCTTGGGCCAACAATCCCCGACTCGGCGGCGCCCATTCCCGGGCCGTTGAACGCGGGTGGTTTCGGCACGTCGATGCTTATCAAGCCTCTGACCAAAAAGCATACGGATGGAACAGACCCAACCTCATCTGCCAATGCAACGTACGCCGCGCTCAACGAAAGAAGAGACAGTCCAGGTGGAGCGAGTTATTACATCAAAGGCCATCTCTTGAACGAGCAATTGGGCGGTAAGGGCGTCTGGGATAACCTTGTTCCACTATCCCGGTCGGGCAACGCGCAACATGAGGTGCAGGCGGAGTCTACCGTCAAGAAGACGGTGGATCTGCCTGCGATCGTGGAGTATAGCGTTGTTCCCAATTTTGGCGCACGCAGCGACAAGGCAGCATTGCTGAATGCAATTGATAAGAGCGCGGAGTCCACGGAAGTAAAACGCGTCAAGTCTGCCATCGTGGAAGCTGAGGATATGGCGCCTCATTCGATGACTGTGCAGGCTCATATTCTCGACGAGTCGCTGAAGAAAAAAGGCACGGTTCTCAGCAAGAGCATTCCAAACGCAATCGAACGCAGTTACAGCTCCTATCACCTTAGCTCTTCGCCGAAACCCATCCCGGTGAATCTAAGCGTGGACGGGGTCGACAAGATCATGACTCTGCCGGGAATAGGTGAGGTGTTGGCCCAACGCATCGTACAGGCCAGAGTTGACAGGGGTGGCAAGAGGTTCAGCTCCTATGAACAACTTGCAGAAGAGGTAAAAGGCATAGGCGACGAAAAAATGAAGGCATTGGATCAGGCGGGACACGTACGGCTGTATTGAGTGCGTGGCTCCTTATGTGCGATGTGACGCAGTTGCCCATCCCATCACGTCTGTGAAAGGCGGACCAGGCTCTTAGGAAGATGACTAGCTTTGAGGGTTTGGCAAAGGTACTATGAGTCAGCTAGGGGCAAGATTCTAAGTAGACCGTGGACCAGTGGAAAGCTCAACTCGAAAGCAAGGCTCGTTCAATGTGGAAGAAAGTACCGAAACCCTGATTCTTGCACAATCATGACCTGAACTTTGACTGGAGGTAACTGAGTTATGACAGTAAGTCTTATTGGATGGGGCAGATTTTTTGATCAATACGGCAATAGAATAACGGTGCCCGCGCCCAGTACCGATCCCGGTAAGCCGTGGCTTTGGGATTTGCTCGCCTCCGAAGCTGAGAACCTCGCTAGTGTTGGCTTCGATCGCATCCAGCTTCCCCCCGCCAGCAAGGCGCAGGGAGGCGATGGCGCGGGCTGCGACGGCTATGGTATCTATGATCCCCGTGACCTGGGCACAAAGAATCAGCAGGGAAGCACTCTCACTCGCTACGGCTCCGTGGACTCTCTGCGGCGGCTGGTCGCGGTGGCGCATCGTTGCGGACTTTCAGTTGATCTGGACATCGTGCTCCATCAGCTTATTGGCGGGGAGAATGCAACCTATCGCTACCTCGGCGCCGATGGCAAGACACTGAATGGCCGTGGCGCGATGCATCCTGGCTGCTTTCGCTCTACGCCAGGCGGGGGCACACAGCCGGAGGACGACGTGCCGGTGCCTTCGGACGATTCTTCTTTCGGAGACGAGAAGGTGTATCAGCATTCGAACCCTGCTGGATACACCATCAACGACGCACTTGACTTTGGCGACTGGACCTTCCGCACCACCGGCGCGGACGGTGGAAGAATAGACGATGTGAAAGGCCTCTGGGCTCAGTTCGTAGCTCAGTTCATGGGCCACGGCGCAATGGCCGACAAGCCATTTTTCGGCGAATACTTTGATGGAGATCCCGCTAACTTGAATTGGTGGGCGACCAGTTGGCCGATCAATGGCCGCTGCGGCGTCGAAGACTTCGATATGCACTTCGCCATCGAGGATGCATGCAATAACTTGAACGCCCCTGCATTGAATGGAGCCGGATACTCTCAATGGAACAGCGGCCTCTCCTATGGCTTTGTCGAAAACCCCGACACAGACACCAGCCCTGGAGAGCAGGTCATCAGTTCAAAGATGCTCGGCTATGCATTCCTGCTCACGGTCAACTGCCGCCAGGCGCTCATCTATGGCAAGGACTACTTCGGTGATGATGTATGGCCCGGTGCTTACGGGCTCAAGCCACTTATCGATAACTTGATCTATATCAATCGCACCTTTGCCTATGGTGGACAAGTCACTCGCTGGGTGGACGGCTCGGTGATCGTTATCGAGCGCGACGGCAACGGAGGTCCGGTCGGCAACAGTCCAGGGTTGCTGACCGCAATGAATTTCGACACCTATAACATTCGCGAGATCACCTGCGCAACCAGCTTCGGCGCCAACGTGCAACTGCACGACTACACCGGCCGCCACTCGGACATATGGACGGACTGGCAAGGCAACGCGACCTTCTGGATTCCGCCCAATGCTTACACCGGCGGAGAGAGTTATCTTTGTTTTTCGCGCGCCTTCAGCGACAAGCCGATTGTCCAAGAGCCGCGACGGACCACCCAGGAGTTCTTCGGCTCACCCGACCTCGACATTCCGCCGGCAAGCTCCGGAGAGTTCAAGCCTATCGCGCGAATCTTTGTGGAAGGAAACACCAGCGTCGTCTTCTCTACACACAACAAAATCGAGTCAGCCTTGCTCGATGGCACGGCCGAGGTTCCAGGCAACAAACCGATCAAGACCGGCTGGTACAGCATTGGTGTGAGGACCACTTCTGCCGCGCCGCTCGCGTTTGATTTGAGCGTCAACTACTATGCCGGACCAATGTAGAAGAGTCCAGACAATCCCTAGGAGGTCAACACCATGGATCACCAGATTGCAAAGAAGTTTCTGTTGAATCGCCGGAGGTTTCTCGCCCTCGGCGGAGGCGTCGCGGCATCCGCGCTATTGCCCTCGCGAAAGGCATTTGCTCTGCCGCCTTCCGGCATTGCCTCGCCTGTGCTCACGCGCGGCAATGACAATGACCGCTCCTACTTCTACAACGACACCGTCCTGACAGTGGCAAATGTGGCCGCCCGGGGAATACGAAGATATTTTTCGCTCTATATGGAGGGCGATGCGCGTGGTGCTGAGGCACAGGCGCTCATCCAGCCCAGTGTGCTTTGCGATGACGGAAATGTACGCGACGTCATCATCACCGCTTCGATGAATAACACGGTCTGGGCCTACGATTACAACACTTCGGATATTTTGTGGGTTAAGAAACTTGGCATCCCCATCAACGGCAGCAGCGCGATTGACATGCACCAGATCAACGACCACTGGGGCCTCCTGAGCACTGGAGTGATCGATCCGGACACCAATATCTGGTACGGCGTAGCATGGGAATCGCCCGACGGCACCGCCGCAAACGGCGCACACTTCGTTCACTCTCTCAACATCGCCAACGGCAGTCGTGTGCATGCTCCCGTTCCTCTGGCTGGGCTGACTTATCAGCCGCCCAATGGCGGCGCACCGCAAAGGTGGGGAGCAACCATGCGCAAGCAGCGCTGTTCTTTGACTCTCACCAAGGTCAACAACGTCAAGACAATCTTCTTCGCCGCCGGTACGGTTCTGGAGACAACATCCGGGTCGGCCGGCTGGATCGTCGCATATGACGTGGCCACCAACACCATTGCCGCGGGGTTGGCCATGAGCGCGGGATATGGTGCAGGGGTGTGGATGGCAGGCTCGGGATTATCGGTCGACGATAATGGAGACTTGCTTTTTGAAACGGGAAACGGCAGCTTCGATCCTACGCACGGGGACTATGGCGAGAGTGTATGTAGAGTGCGTTACGCGCCAGCCAGTGGAACCTCGTCCGCCTCATTAGCCGTTGTCGATTGGTGGTCGCCCTATTCCGACGCCGGCCGGGAGGGTGAAGATCCAACCCTCTCAACTCCGGTAGCCGCAATGGGTTTAAAACTCGCGGGCGTCAACGCACCCACCTCAGGCGGCCACATGCCCACTAACATGGCTTCTGTGCGCGACGTGAACGGAAAGGTCATCGCCGGTCATCTCTTCAGCACACTACCTACTCAGCAAGGCGCTGCTTTTGGCGACGAAGATCTCGGCTCGGCCGGTCCAGCGATGATTCGCAAATATCGCGTCATTCTCGCATATGGCAAAGATGGCATAGCCTACCCAATCAAGATGGATGCCATGGGCAAAACCATGCCCGCCGACTTCGCCAACGCGGCAGCGAACTACGCTAAGCTGGCGCAACCGCCTTTCTGGTATAGCTACTTCCCCGGCTTCAATGTGAACGCCGCGCCGCAAGACTCCAGTTCTTTGGACTTTCTCTTCGATAACAAGACGCAGCATCTGCACTCCACCTCGCCGCAATACTTTTCGCAGGTTCACGGTCAGATGCTCGCCTGCTGGGGCGAAAACGGACAGTGCCGCGTCTGGACGATGCAGCCCAACGGCCAGATGACTTTTCTCGCTGACTCCGACGAGGTTGCATCGATCAATTGCACTCAGGCTCCCGGTGGCATGCCTGGCGGCTTCATGTGCATTTCGGCCAACGGCAACAAGCCCGGCACCGCGCTGCTCTGGGCCATTATTCCCTACGGAGACGGCAATGCGACAGTGACTAATGGCCGCCTGCTGGTCTATGACTTTGAGAATTTTGTAACTCGCCCCGATGGCAGCTCGAAGCTCAATGTTTTATGGGATAGCCAGGCGCAGAATTACACCTTCCTCTTCCCAAAATTCAACGTAGGCGTAGTAAGTGGCGGAAAATTCGTCCTACCACGCTACGACGGGGGCATGGATGTGCTGGGCCTTGCCTGATCCTCAAGGCATATACTACCGCTTCTTTCGAATACGCCTAGAACACGGGTGCGAAGGTGCGAGGCAACACAGGCTCGACTAACTACTAATTGGCGTAAATCCGCACGTAGTCCACCAGAATCTCCGACGGAAAAACAGTCGTTGCATCGGGCGAGCCAGGCCAGTCGCCGCCAACCGCAAGATTCAGGATGACAAACTCCGGACCCGCATCGAAGGGCCACGTGCCTGCCTGGGAACTGGGCGTAAACGTGGCGTACACGTTGGACGGAGTGTCCACGTAATACTGAATCCGGCCCTTGGCCCAGATCATGCCGTAGGTATGCCAGGCTGCGGCGGAAAAACCTGCCGGATGATACTGAATGCCGCCATTCAGGCCGGTACCGTGGACCGATCCCTGCACCCAGTCGTAGCCCCAGTTCTGGGGATTGCTGCCGTCGATGTGCTCCATCACGTCGAGTTCGCCGCAGGCCGGCCAGTTGACGGCGGCGACGCTGTTGCCCAGCAGCCAGAAGGCTGGCCACATGCCCTGAGACTCCGGCAGCTTCATACGCGCCTCAATGCGTCCGTATTGGAAGCTGAAGTAGCCCTGAGTCTTCATTCGCGCCGAAGTGAAGTTACCGGCCGAAGGATTCCTCGCAACGATGTGCAGGATGCCGCCGGTGTCCTCGTAGGCATTCGGTTGAGCGGGATCGCACGGCGAGGTAGTCGAGCCCCAGTCACAGTAGACTTCCAGTTCGTCGTTGCCGAAGGTGCCTTTGCCGGTGTCGAAGGTCCACAGTTGTGGATTGGGCTGGGCTTTGGCGCTCGCTGAGTTCGTGAACTCGTCGCTCCACACCAGCATGCCCGAGGGTATGTTGGTCGTGAAAGGGACTTTGACAAGTGGGCCCGCCGCCACGCCAGGGGCAGTCTCCTGGGCAGTGACCGTCAGCTTCGAGGCCACCAAAAAGGGCGCTTCATAGATAACGGTAGACGCCGGAGAAGCGCTCGGCGCGCTTCCATCCAGGGTATACAGAATCGTCGCCCCTGGAGTTGAAGGGCTTATGCTTACGATCACAGCGCCATTCTGCGCTGGCATTGTGGTGATGACGGGCTTTCCCGACTTCACTGCACTGCTGCCGGAACAGCCAGGACAACTGGGGGTCTGGGAGACAATCGCACCGCTCACGCAGAACAAAGCGCCCAGCATCAGAATGCCAATTCGCATTTGCCCACTTACCCGCATCGCAAGTCTCCAATCTGTGCCGGGACGAGGGATAAAGCTCGCCCCGCCGCATCCATAAGAGCACAAACACAGAACAAGAGTCGAGTCAGATCTTATTGAATCCTGACCGCCTCATGAAGGCTGAACCAAAATCGTGTCGATGCGAGCAAGCTCGCCAGTAGTGAAGTCAAGGTTGGCCAGCGCAGCCACATTTTGCTCGATCTGCTCCACGCGACTGGCCCCAATCAGCGCTGAAGTCATACGGTTGTCGCGCAGCACCCAGGCCAGAGACATCTGCGCCAGCGACTGCCCGCGCGTTGCGGCCACCTCGCCCAATGCGCGAATCTGGGTCAGGCGATGCTCGTCGATGTCGGCCTTTTTGAGAAAACCGTGCGGCTTGGAGGCGCGCGAACCCTCGGGAATTCCTTTCAGGTAGCGATCAGTGAGCAGGCCCTGCGCCAACGGACAGAAGGCAATGCCGCCCACGCCTTCATCACCCAGCACGTCAAGCAGGCCGCCCTCAACCCAACGATCCAGCATCGAGTACTTGGGCTGATGAATAAGACAAGGAGTCCCAAGCTCGCGCAAAATCTTGACGGCAATTGCGGTCTCGGTTGCGCTGTAACTCGAGATGCCTGCATAGAGCGCCCGCCCGGAGCGAACGGCCTGGTCGAGCGCGCCCATTGTCTCCTCGACGGGAGTTTCAGGATCGGGACGATGAGAATAGAAAATGTCAACGTACTCCAAGCCCATGCGCTTCAAGCTCTGGTCGAGACTTGCCAACAGATATTTGCGCGAACCCCAGTCACCGTAGGGGCCGGGCCACATGCCCCAACCGGCCTTGGTGCTGATGATCAGTTCATCGCGATAAGGCTTGAGATCGAAGCGCAGAATCTCGCCGAATGCGCTCTCTGCGCTGCCCGGCGGCGGTCCGTAATTATTGGCCAGATCGAAATGAGTAATACCAAGATCGAAGGCCCGGCGCACCATGGCGCGGCTGTTCTCGAAGACATCGACCCCGCCAAAGTTATGCCAGAGACCGAGTGAAATGGCGGGCAGGCGCACGCCGCTCTTTCCGCAGCGGCGATATTGCATTGTGTCGTAACGCTGTTCATTCGCAGTGTACAAAGCGTGCTCCTTGCGGGCAGGGTTGAGGTTTGTGGTTTCCCACCCATTCGCCAGAAAGAAGGCAAATGGATGGGGCACGGAGCGTTGTTTTTGACACCTAGTCTAGAGCATTTTTGCTTTTACTGTAGACCGCCGTGCCCCATCCATTCCGCGTTTTTCTGCGGAATGGGTGGGGCACCAACAAGCGCCCGGTCTACACTATTTTCAAAAATGCCTTAGTTTCACTGGCGCACCTAACTCAGAATACCCTTCACCGCAACTTCCTTCCGGCTGTCGGTGGGAGAAGACACTATATTCCCCTCAATTGATGCGCCATCCACGGTCAGGGCTATCGAGTTGCCGTCGCCATTACGCACGATGGAGATCTTGTAGACCACTCCGCGATAGATGCGCGTTGCGGTAAATCCCGGCCAGTTCTTGGGGATCACCGGGGCAATTTGCAACCCACCGAGCGAGGTACGTATGCCGAGGATCCACTGCACGATTGCATAGTAGTTCCAGGCCGCCGTGCCGGTGAGCCACGAGTTCTTGGCCTCGCCAAACGTTGGCGCATCCTTACCCGCGATCATCTGCGCATAGACATACGGCTCGCAGCGATGCAGGTCGCTGATCGCTTCCCGTGCTGAGGGATTGATGCGGCTGTAGTAGTCATGGGCCAGATCGCCGTGGCCGACGCGCGTCTCGCCAATCATGATCCATGGATTGACGTGGCAGAAGATGCCAGCGTTCTCTTTGTATCCCGGTGGATAAGAGGAGATCTCGCCCATCTCGATGTAGTACCTGGTGTAGGCCGGTTGCTGAACCACAATGCCGTGTTGTGTGGCCAGATGTTCTCCAACGGCAGCCAATGCCTTGGCGGCCTTGCCATCATTGAGACCTATGCCCGCAAGTGTGCAGTAGCCGTTGGACTCGATGAAGATCTTGCCTTCTTCGCACTCCTTTGAGCCAATCTTCGCTCCAAAGTCGTTGTAGGCTCTGAGGAACCACTCGCCATCCCAACCATGCTCCAGAATCACCGACTCCATCTTGACTGTTTCCGCGAGATAAGATGCGGCCTCGGCCCCAAGTCCGCGATGGTCGGCGATAGCGGCCAGTTCGCGTCCGGCATGAACGAAGAGACCAGCGATAAAGACCGATTCGGCCACCTTGCCGTCCTTGTTGGTGGTGGTCTGAAAGCTTTGACCGGGCGTGTCGGAGAAGCAATTGAGATTGAGGCAGTCGTTCCAATCTGCGCGTCCGATCAACGGCAACCCATGCGGCCCAAGCCTTTCCAGGGTGTAATTGAAGCTGCGCTGCAGGTGCTCATAGAGCGGCTGCTCACTGGCGGGCTCGTTGTCGTACTGGACTGGTTCGTCCAAGATGCTCCAGTCGCCGGTCTCCTTAAGATAGGCCGAGACGCCGATGATGAGCCAGTGGGGATCGTCGTTAAATCCGCCGCCGATGTCATTGTTGCCGCGCTTTGTGAGCGGTTGGTACTGGTGATAGGTGCCGCCGGTGGGCAGTTGCGTCGCGGCCAGATCGAGGATGCGTTCTCGTGCACGCGCCGGCGCCATGTGAACAAAACCGAGCAGATCCTGATTGGAATCGCGGAAGCCGAGGCCGCGGCCGATGCCGGACTCATAAAGCGACGCCGAGCGCGACATATTGAAAGTCGCCATGCACTGATAGGCGTTCCAGATATTGACCATGCGGTTGGTGTGAATGTCGGGCGTCGAAACCTGAAAGATGCCGAGCAGGCTATCCCAATATTGACGCAGTTGTTCGAAAGCTGCATCGGCGTTTTTAGTATCGAGATACTTGGCGATGGTAGGCTTGACCAGCTTTTTATTGATAGTCTGCGAGTTGGGAGGATCGAACTTTTCGGCTGCGGGATTTTCATGGTAGCCAAGTACAAAGACAATCTGCCGCGTCTCGCCCGGGGCGAGATCGAGCTTGACCTGATGCGCGCCGATGGGCGACCAGCCGTGGGCAATCGAGTTAGTCAGTTGGCCGGCTTCCACGGTCGCGGGGTTGTCCCAGCTCCGGTATGGGCCCAGGAATGCCTCGCGCTGCGTGTCAAATCCAGTGCTCGGCTCCGAACAGGCAAAGTAGGCAAAGTGGTTGCGGCGCTCGCGGTATTCGGTCTTGTGATAGATGACGCCATCTTCCACTTCCACCTGGCCGGTATTGAAGTTGCGCTGGAAGTTGGTAGCGTCGTCCTGTGCATCCCACAAGCAGAATTCGATGCTCGAGAAGGCCGAGATCGAAGCCTTCGCGGCCCGCTTATTGGTGACCGTGAGTTGCCAGATTTCAAGGTTCTCGTCGAGCGGGACAAAGTATCGTGTGTGCGCCTCGATGCCGCTGTAACTGGACCCAATCACCGTGTAGCCCATCCCATGGCGGCAGGTGTAGTCTTTCAGGTTGTGGCGCGTGGGCTGCCAGGAGGGCGACCAGAACTCCTTCGACTCATCGTCGCGCAGGTAGATATAGCGGCCGCCAAAGTCCATGGGCACATTGTTATACCGGTAGCGCGTGAGCCGGCGCAGGCGGGCATCGCGATAGAACGAATAGCCTCCGGCGGTATTGGAGATGATGCCGAAGTATGCTTGGCAGCCGAGATAGTTGATCCAGGGCAAGGGCGTATCCGGTTGCGTGATCACGTACTCGCGATTCGAATCGTCGAAATATCCGAATTTCATCTCGGCTGGCCCCCTCAAAGAAACGTGCCGCCAGTATAGTCCCCCAGGCAAATCTCATCAAACGATTTTGTAGAGGGTTGCGAAGTACTTCGGACAGGCTGGCAGCGACGGCAGGTGCAGGTTGCCTACGAGCAGGTTACCTTTGGTGAGTCTGTTTTTGCGGCGAACTACACAACGGCATCGCTGGGCAGCTATAATTCCGGCTCAGATCGTCTGGAAAATCGTTTTACTTCTCCTGCCTAAAGCGGGTGAGGAAATAGCCGTGGTGTTCGAGGAGTGAAATGCTGCAACTTCAGGTCGTTGACATCGCAATCATTGTGGCCTACCTGTTGAGCACGGTGCTTATTGGCTACTGGGTCTCAAAGCGCGCTTCGCAGAGCATGCAGAACTATTTTCTCGGCGGTAATGCGATGCCCTGGTATATGCTCGGCATCTCGAACGCATCGGGAATGTTCGATATCAGCGGAACCATGCTGCTGGTCTCGTGGATGTTTGTCTATGGCCTCAAGAGCGTGTGGATACCCTGGCTCTGGCCGACATTTAACCAGATCTTTCTGATGGTCTATCTATCCGCGTGGCTGCGCCGCTCCAAGGTGATGACCGGCGCGGAGTGGATCAAGACTCGCTTTGGCACCGGGCGCGGTGCACAGTTATCGCATCTGATCGTGGTGATCTACGCCTTCGTCAGCATCATCGGATTCTTCAGCTATGCGTTCAAGGGCATCGGCAAGTTTGCGCAGACATTTCTGCCCTGGCATCTGTCGGCCAATGAATACGCGCTGATCCTGATCGGCATCACTGCGATCTATGTGATCAAGGGCGGCATGATCAGTGTGGTGATTACTGAGGTTGTCCAATTCTTCATCTTGTCGATCGCATCCTTTGCCGTAGGCATTATTGCCATGAGAAAGGTTGCGCCGGAGATGCTGCACCGGGTAGTGCCTGCCGGTTGGGACAACGTCTTCTTCGGCTGGCATTTGAATCTGGATTGGTCGACGCTGCTTCCGGCGGCTACGGAGAAGGTTCACCAGGATGGCTATGGACTCTTCGGCTTCTTTGTCGTCATGCTGCTCTTCAAGGGCATACCCATCTCGGCGGCCGGACCGGCCCCGAACTACGATATGCAGCGTGTGCTCTCGGCAAAGAACCCTCGTGAAGCGTCAATGATGAGCGCCTGGGTGAACATCGTGCTCACTCCCCCGCGCTACTTTCTTGTCATTGGGCTTACGGTGCTTGCTGCTGCGTTTTACGGACCCAACCTCCGCGCCATGGGAACCAACATGGACTTCGAGCTGGTGCTGCCTTACGCGCTTGGGCGCTTTGTTCCAGTGGGTCTGCTGGGTTTCCTGATCGCCGGCCTGCTGGCGGCCTTTATGTCAAACTTCGCGGCCACGGTCAATGCCGCGCCGCCTTACTTCGTCAACGACATCTACAAGCGCTTCATCAATCCGCATGCGCAACCGAAGACCTACGTTCGGCTGAGCTATCTGGCATCGTTCGCAGTTGTTGTAATCGGTGTGGCCATCGGGTGGAATGTAACCTCTGTGAATGCTGTCGTGGTGTGGATTGTTTCAGGATTGTGGGGCGGCTACACCGCATCCAATGTACTGAAGTGGTATTGGTGGCGCTTCAATGGCTACGGCTACTTCTGGGGCATGGTTACGGGCATTGCCGCCGCGCTTGGACTGCCGTCGGTGGTTGCGCAGACGCCGTGCGTGCAGCATCTATTGGCGGCGTACTCCATCAACATGGACGTGGTGATTATCTTCCCGCTGGTGGTAGGAATTTCGCTGATCGGGTGCTTGCTTGGCACCTCGCTTACCAAGCCGGAGTCAGATGAGGTGCTCATCGATTTCTATCGTCGCGTGCGGCCATGGGGTTTCTGGGGACCGATTCTCAAGAAGGTTCTTGCAGAGGATCCCGGCTTCAAGCGCAACACAGACTTCTTCCGCGATATGTTCAATATCGCCGTCGGAATTGTTTGGCAGGTTTCGCTGGTGGCACTGCCGTTGTATGTTGTCATTCAGGAGTTTGATCGCGTCGCGATGGCGTTGGGCGCAATTCTGGCAACGTCACTGATTCTCAAGTTCACTTGGTACGACCATTTGGTCGAACGCGAGGTTGAGACAGACCTCGCCGCAGCCGGTGACATGTAACTGAACCTTACGAGGGGCTGCATTTCCGCAAGGAAATGCAGCCCCTCGTCAACCAACTAGAGACGGACTGCAAAGCATGGCAGAGAGGAATTCGAGTAACTTGGAGAGCAAAACTGGAACGCACCTTGCGCCCGATCTTTTCGGCGACAAGCAGACAGAAATTGCTGTCACACGAACCTTCTGGCATGGTTGGCCGGGGTGCTATCTCATCGCCAATGACAGCGTCGAGGCTATCGTTGTTCCGGCCATTGGCCGGGTGATGCAACTGCGCCTCAAGGGCGAAATTGAAGGCCCGCTCTGGGAGAACCGGGCGCTGGATGGCCAGCAATCTGAGCCTGCCTCAACCGAATGGATCAACTTCGGCGGCGATAAGTCCTGGCCCGCACCACAGACTGACTGGCCGCTGCATCAAGGGCGCGAATGGCCTCCGCCGCCTGGCTTTGATTCGGGTCCGGTGGAGGCAGTTGCCGGAGAGCGCGGCGTGGTGTTGACCTCGCACGCCGAGCCGGACTATGGCATTCAGGTAACGCGCCAGGTGGAACTGGACGCAGAACAGCCTGTGATGCGGATCAGGACCGAGTTTCGCAAACTCCTCGGGCCCCCAGTCACGGTTGGTGTGTGGAGCATCACCCAGTTGCAGGATCCGGAGCGGGTCTTTATTCCGCTGCGCGAAGAGTCGAAGATGCGCGGCGGGTTCATCCGGTTGATCGAGGCCGAGCCGGAAGGCTTGCGCATCGAAGGCGGTTTGCTTTCGCTTGTGCGGCACAAAATCGAGCCCATCAAGATAGGGACGGATGCGAGCAGCATGGTTTGGGTGGGTTCAGCAGCGGTGCTCCGTATCGATGCCGAGGAAGGGCCAGGAGAGTATCCCGACGGCGGCAGCGTCGCTCAGGTCTACACCAACCCCGATCCGGTCCCATATGTTGAGTTGGAAACTCAAGGCCCTCTGGCAACGATGAGCGCCGGCGACCGGATTGAGCGAACCACGACTTATACGATCATGGCGCGATCCACGGCAGACGCAGAGGCCGAGGCGCGGAAGATCCTTCGTTTCGGAGAAGATTTTTGACTCGACTTCTCCAGGACTTGATTCACATGCTGCGCCGGTCGATGAACAATCGCGGAGTGTCGGACCGAGATGGACGGCTATTGAGTGGGTGAGGGCGGTGGAGCCGTCGAGTTGCGCACTACGAGGCTGGTGGAGACGAGGAACTCGCGCTGATTTTCTGGGTTGGCTGGGGTTTCAGCCTGTTGGCGGAGGGCCTCAAAAGCGGCTTGCGCGAGTTCAACGCGTGAGAGCCGGATGGTAGTCAGCGGCGGCAGCGTGTATTCGGCAAAAGAGATGTCGTCGAGGCCGATGACCGACAGATCCTTGGGAACATTCAGGCCCTTCATATAGGCCGCGCGAAGTACGCCGATGGCGGTCATGTCGTTGGAGCAGACGATGGCTGTAGGCGGTGCTGGGAGGGCCTGCAATTTGCCAAAACCGGTGACGCCACCCTTGAGGGTATGGTCGCATTCGACTATCCAATTTGTCTGGACGGACAGCGCGGCAGATTCCATCGCCGTGCGGAAGTCGTTTTCGCGGGTAATTGCCGAGTGCAGTTTGTGTGGGCCGGCGAGGAAGGCGATGCGGGTGTGACCCAGAGCCTTGAGATGGTCAACGGCGGCCCAGATGCCGGTGGAGTAGTCGAGCAGGATGGTGGCGGTCTTGGGATTGTCCAGGCGAAACTCTGCGAGGACCATGGGAATGTTATTGTGCATCAACTGGTCCAGTACCGGCTCTTCCTCGCCGAAGGTGAGCACGGCAACGCCATCGACCTTGCGCTCCAACATGCGACGGACACATTGAGTGAGCACCGCCGGATCGCTATTCGTGCTGCTGACCAGAATTTCGTATCCGTGGGTTACCGCAATCTCTTCAAAAGCCTGGATCAGCTCGGGAAAGAAGGGGTTGGTGATGTTCTCAACGATGACACCAATCAGGCGGCTTCGGCCGGAGACGAGGGTTCGCGCATGGGTGTTGGGAAAGTAGTCGAGCTGGTGGATGGCATTCCAGACGCGCTTTTTGAGGCGGTCACTAACCGACGAGGAGCCGTTGATGGTGCGGGAGACCGTAGCGATGGAGACCTTGGCCAAGGCAGCTACGGTGCGAATGTCGGGAGTCTTGCCGACTGTCTTGCGGGTTTCTTTTCGTGCCACGAAACCATCCTATATTGTGTCAGCGGGTGGGCGAGCCCATCTCCCAGCCCAGAGGATTAAGTGTTATCGGCGAGCAGCAGACGTAAATCGCGCAGGTTATGGCCCGTGGGACCGGTAACAACGGCGTCGCCCAGAGCGGTGAACATGGGGCAGGCGTCGAAGGCGGCCAGCGATGCTTTGAGGTGAAATCCAAAGGCATGGGCGCGGGTTACGGTGGTGGGGTCGGCGATTGCTCCGGCCGAGCGGGTGTTGCCATCGATGCCGTCGGAGCCGGCGCTGAGCACAGTGAGGTGTTCGCCGGGATAGCTCTCGAGCTCGAGAGCGCAGGCCATGACGAATTGCTGGTTGCGGCCGCCGGCGCCGGGGGTGCGGTCGAGCGTGACTGTCAACTCGCCGACGGAGATAAGGCAGAGCCGGGGGTGGATGGCGCGCAGTGCTTCGAATCGCTCCATAAGATAGCGGGATGCGTCAATGTAGTCCCAGTCGTCGCAGGTGTTGTCGATTACTACATGGAAGCCAGCCTTCTCGGCCAGGGCGCGGGCGTTCTCTGCAAGGTCGAGGCTGGAAAGGAGAATCTCGAAGACCGAGTCGCGAAAGGCGGTTTCCTCGCCGGACATGCTGGCTGCCGTGGTGATGCGGCGGGCGGGCACAAAGCCCGGCATGGAGAGCTTGGGAAAGAAGGGCGCACGCCAACCCTTGTTGCCGGGCGATTCAGGAAGGTCGGTGCGCTCGAAGAAGGCGCGGATTGAGGGTGGCAGCTTGGGCGCGAGTTTGTACTTGTCGAGCAGTTCGCGCACCTCGTCTACGGTGGAGTGGTCGGGCGAGGTAGGGCCGGAGGAGAGCGCATCGAGCGAACGCAGCGGTACGTCGGGAACCAGCAGGCTCACCTTGGCCGCATCGGGCGCGGCGATGGCCAGGCGTCCACCCTTAACTGCGGAGAAGTGCTTGCGCAGGATATTGATCTCGCTGATCGGGGCGCCGGAGGCCAGCAGCAATTGATGGAAGGCGATGGTGTCGTCGAGCGAGATGCGCGGGTCTAGTGGCAGATCGAACATGGCCGATCCACCGCCGGAGATGAGGAAGAAGATCAGCGTATCTTTGCGGGCCTTCTTGAGCATGGCCAGCGCAGCGCGGGCCGCCGCGAACGACGCTTCATTGGGCAGAGGGTGGCCGCCCTCGAAGTAGCGGAAACGCCAGCTTCGCTTGGTGGGGAGCAGGTTTGAGCAGCAGATGCCGCGCATCCCTTTGCGTCGCTTCACACGATCCAGCAGAACCTCGAGCATGGGGCTGGCTGCTTTGCCCAGCGCAATGACAAAGATGCGCTTGTAACACGAGATGTTGATGGTCTCGGGTCCGCTGCCGTCGGGTAGAAGGCGGTGGAGCGTGTTGCCCTCAATGCGAATGCGGCGGTCAAATGCCGATGCGATGCTGCATGCCTCGATGGAGCCGGTAAAGATGCTCGTTGCGGTGGCGTGCAGTGAGTCAAGGGCGGAATCGCTGGCCGGGGTCATCGCAGTTGCTCCTTCAGCCAACCGGACTCAAGCTGGACTGGACTGGCGCTGGTGTTGGGGCACTCTTAGCTCCCATTCTACGCGTTTTCGAAAGTATGATCTATCCGGGTATCGCCACATTGCGGTGGATCAGGAAGGCGCTGGCTGCGCCGGTGCCCAAATCGTTTCACGCAATGGGACGAAGCGCCGAATGAGGTATTCTGGCAGCATCATGAATGATCGTGCGACCGCTGATTTGCCCGTTGTTCCCATTGACCCCATTCGTTTTACCCGCCAGCTCTGCGAGATCGAGTCGACGACCTACCATGAAGGAGCGGCGGGCGATTTTCTTGCCGATTTTTTGGCCGGGCGCGGCTGGGCCGTAGAGAAGACGCCTGTCGAGCAGCCAAAGGAAAACCCAGACGGCGGCCCGCGCTGGAATGTCTATGCGGGTAGGGCGGGCGAGACTCCCGATCTGGTTTTTTCCACGCATATCGATACCGTGCCGCCCTACATTCCATTCAGCGAAGATGACAAGTTTCTTTATGGCCGCGGAGTATGCGATGCGAAGGGTATCCTGGCGGCCCAGGTGGCCGCTGCGGAGGCGTTGCGGGCGGCGGGCTTCAAGATTGGATTACTGTTTGTAAGCGGTGAAGAACGCGACTCGGCCGGCGCTGTGGCTGCTAATCAAGCGCCCAAGGGCAGCCGCTTCCTGATCAATGGCGAACCGACGGACAATCGCCTGGCGCTGGCATCGAAAGGAGCGCTGCGGGCGGCTTTCAGGGCAAAGGGAAAAATGGCCCATTCGGCCTATCCTGAGCTGGGAGAGAGCGCCGTTCACAAACTGGTCGAGGTACTCGGCAAGCTGCTGGCCATGCCGCTGCCGGAGCTGGAGGGCATTGGGCCCAGTACGCTCAACATCGGGCAGATTCAGGGCGGCCACGCTCCCAACGTAATTGCCGACAAGGCCGAGGCGCAGGTGCTTGTGCGCACGGTGACCGACTCGGGGCCGGTGCGGGCGCAGTTGACCAAGATTGCAGGGGATCTGGCAGAGGTCGAGTTTACGCTTGATACGCCTTTCATCCGGCTGCGAGCCGTTGAAGGACTGCCGACCATGGTCGCGAAGTTCTCGACCGACATTCCGCAACTAAGCAACTGGGGCGAGCCTCTGCTTTTGGGGCCGGGATCGATTCACGTAGCCCACACGCCGTTTGAGAAGCTGGCGAAGAAGGA
>CAYVMS010000002.1:0-67347 GCA_964452615.1 uncultured Occallatibacter sp. | reverse complement strand
GGCGACGTCGAGTGCGTCAACTGCGGACAATGCGCCAGCGTTTGCCCTACGGGTGCGCTGACGGTGAAGTCCGAAGTTGAACAAGTCTGGGGATTGCTCGCCGACCCGAAGAAAACAGTGATCGTACAGATCGCTCCCGCCGTGCGCGTCGGCCTTGGCGAGTGCTTTGGCATGAAACCGGGAGAGATCACGACCGGCCGCATTGTCGCTGCCCTGAAGCACCTGGGCTTCGACCAGATTTACGACACATCTTTCGCGGCCGATCTCACGGTCATCGAAGAGGGCACGGAGTTCCTCGAGCGCAAGACAAAAGGCGGAACTCTGCCGATGTTCACCTCTTGCTGCCCGGGCTGGGTGAAGTATGCGGAGCAATATTTTCCTGAGTTACTGCCGAATCTTTCGACATGCCGTTCACCGCAGGCGATGTTTGGTTCGCTTGTGAAGGCGATGCTTCCCGATCAGCTCAAGATCGATCGCAAAGACATCAAGGTCGTTGCCATCATGCCGTGCACGGCCAAGAAGTTCGAGGCCCAGCGTCCAGAGATGGGCGTCGATGGCGATCCCGACGTGGACTATGTGCTGACCACGCAAGAACTCGCGCAGATGATCCAGTCCGCGGGCATTATCTTCGACAGCTTGCAGCCTGAGTCATTCGATATGCCCTTCGGTTTTTACACCGGCGCCGGAGTGATCTTCGGCAACTCGGGCGGCGTTATGGAAGCCGTTCTGCGCTACGCCGCGGAAAAGGTCACTGGCAAGAAGCTGGACAATGTTGAGTTTGAACAGGTGCGAGGCGACTCCGGTTTGCGCGAGGCGACTGTCACGATCGAGGGCACGGAACTCAAATTGGCCATTGTGCATGGATTGAGAAATGCACGCGTTGTCGCTGAACAAGTGAGAGCCGGTAAGAGCCACTACGACGTAATCGAAGTAATGGCTTGCCCGGGCGGATGCATCGGCGGCGCGGGACAGCCGGTTACCACTTCGACAACGGCGCGCGCGCTCAGAACGAAGGGCTTGTATCACGCGGACAAGATGCTGCAACTGCATAAGTCGCAGGACAACGTCTTTATCACCGAGTGCTATGCGAAGTTCCTTGGCGAGATCGGCGGAGAGAAGGCTCATCATCTGTTGCACACGAGCTACCAGAGCCGCCGTCGCATTGCGGATGAGTCTCTTTCGCTCACGCAGACGCAGGGCAATGACAAGATCAAGGTCAATGTTTGCCTGGGAACGAACTGTTTCCTGAAGGGTTCGCAGGATGTGTTGAATGGCGTGTTGCGACATGCGGAACAGAACGGACTGGAAAACCGTCTCGATGTGCGGGCGAGCTTCTGTTTTGAAAAATGTGAGAGTGGTCCAACCGTAATGATCGACGGCGAGCACGTGCATCACTGCACCTGCGAAAAAGCAATTGAAGAGTTGAACAGCCGTATCGAAAGTGAAAAACAGGCTTAAACAGCTGACGCAGAACTTGCAAGACCTGGCGCCGACTGAGTGATTGGAGAGGAGAATACCTTGATTACTCATGAACGAGCAGATTTCATTAACGAGGTGGAGATAGAAGCGACCTTGGCGCACCGTCAGCAACCAGTGCCGGCAAAAGTCCGCGAATTGCTAGCCAAGGCACGCGAGATGCGCGGGCTTTCGATGGACGAGGTAGCGACGCTCTCCTTTGTCGAGAGTCCAGAGTTACTCAAGGAGATCTTTGCAACAGCGAAGCAGATGAAGGAAGAGATCTACGGATCGAGGCTGGTCTTCTTCGCTCCACTCTATATCTCGAATCGCTGCGCCAATGAGTGCACTTATTGCGCCTTTCGCGCGACGAATTCAACTCTCAAGCGCCGCACGCTGACGCAAAATGAGATTGCGGAAGAGACTCGCATCCTGATTCGGCAGGGGCACAAACGGATATTGATGGTCTCTGGCGAGGCGCTGCCTCCAGAGGGCTTCCAATATCTGCTTGACTCGATCGCGACTATTTATTCCACGCGTGTTGGTCCTGGCGAGATACGCCGCGTCAACGTGAATCTTGCGCCGCAAACGACAGAGCGCTTTCGGCAACTCAAGCAGGCGGAGATTGGAACCTTTCAGCTCTTTCAGGAGACTTATCATCGGCCGACTTATGCGGCTGTTCACCTGAAAGGCACCAAGCGCGACTACGACTGGCGCACCACTGCATTCGACAGAGCCATGGAAGCCGGAATTGACGATGTCGGCATTGGAGTATTGTTTGGGCTCTACGACTGGCGTTTTGAAATCATGGCGATGATGCAGCACATTCGCCATCTCGAAGAGAAGTTCGGCGTCGGTCCGCACACGATCAGCTTTCCGCGTATGGAGCCGGCAGTGGGTTCCGATATTGCCTCTCAGCCTCCGCATCCGGTCAGCGATGCGGACTTCATGAAGATGATTGCGATCATGCGCCTCGCCGTTCCTTATACCGGAATGATCATGTCCACGCGCGAAACGGCCGAGGTGCGCCGCGCAACGCTAGAGTTGGGAATCTCGCAGATCTCAGCCGGCAGCCGCACAGATCCAGGCGGATACAAGGACGGCGAAGGCGATCCGAACGGCAGCCAGTTTCAACTCGGCGACCACCGCACTGTCGAAGAGGTCGTCAGCGATGTTGTTTCGCTCGGATTTCTGCCATCTTTCTGCACGGCATGTTATCGCTTGGGGCGCACAGGGCAAGACTTTATGGATCTCGCCAAACCGGGTGAGATCAAGTATCACTGCCATCCCAATGCGCTTTCGACATTTCAGGAGTATCTCAGCGATTACGCCAGCCCTCAAGCAAAGTCCGCTGGCGAGAAGCTCATTTCGATTGAACTGCAACACATGGACGGGCAGCAAACCGCTTGCGCCCTGCCGATGCTGAACAAGGTTCGCCGCGGCGAACGCGACGTCTTCGTCTAGAAAAAGGAGATCACCATGATTCGAGCAACTCAAAAAGGTTTTCGGCTTCATATCGGCTTCTTCGGGCGCCGCAACGTCGGCAAATCAAGCTTGCTGAATGCTATTACTCAGCAGCAGGTCTCCATCGTCTCGCCGGAGGCCGGCACGACCACCGATCCAGTCGAGAAGCCGATGGAACTGCTCCCCATCGGGCCTGTGCTTTTTGTGGACACTGCCGGAGTGGACGACGTTGGAGCGCTCGGTGAACAACGCATCGAGAAGACTCGCCTGGCAATTAAGCGCACGGATATCGGCGTCCTCGTGTGCGAGGCAGGCGTGTGGACAGACTTCGAAGAGAAACTCTTGGCGGAGTTGCGCGGGCAAGGGATTCCGGTGCTTGTTGCTTTGAACAAGACGGATCTGCATCGCCCCAACACTGAGCGTCTGATCCGCTTTGAGCAGGAGAATCTTCCGTACGTAAAGCTTGTCGCGACGACAGGCGAAGGACTGGACAAACTTCGCGCAAAGCTCTTGGAGATCGCTCCTCCGGAGGCGGTTGAGCCACCAGTTCTGCTGCGCGATCTGATTCGCCCCGACGAAACGGCTGTGCTTGTCATGCCCATCGACAAGGAAGCGCCCAAGGGTCGCATCAAGCAACTACAGACACAAGCGATTCGCGAACTTCTCGATGGCGAGGCTAGCTGCGTTGTGGTTAAAGACGGCGGATTGCAGAGGGCGTTGGACAATCTAAAGACTCCGCCGAGCCTCGTGGTTACTGACGCCGCGGTCTTTGAGCAGGTTGCGCAAGTTACGCCTGATTCCATTCCACTGACCGCGTTTTCGATTTTGCTCTCTCGTCTGAAGGGCGATCTGGTTGCGCAGACCCGCGCAGCCGTAACAGTAGATTCGTTGCAACCCGGCGACAAGGTGCTTGTGGCCGAGTCCTGCACGCATCACCCCATCGAAGAGGACATCGGCCGCGTAAAGATTCCGCGCTGGCTTCAGAAGTATGTCGGCGGAGACCTGGAATTCACAACTGTGAAAGGTCGCGACTTCCCTGAGGATCTCACCCCTTACAAGCTCGTCATTCACTGCGGAGCCTGCATGTGGAATCGCCAGGAGATGATGAGCCGCATCGCCGAGTGTCATCGCCAGGGAGTTCCCATCACGAACTACGGCCTAGTTATTGCGTACTCACTGGGCATTCTTGAGCGGGCACTGGAGCCTTTTCCTGAAGCGCTGGCCGCATACAAAGACGCGCGCCAAGAGCAACTGGAAACAGTTGGAGTGAGCAATTTGTCTGAGTCAGACGCAATCGAGATGAGCCTTGTGAACTAGCCTTGACCACACTGACAAAACTCGAGATATTGGGATGGCTCCATGAGAGCCATCCCACTCGTTTGCAGGAGTTGTATCAACGCGCTGACGCAGTGCGCCAGCAGCATGTCGGCGATGCCGTGCATCTGCGTGGGCTGATCGAGATCTCGAGTCACTGTGTGCGGCAATGCATGTATTGCGGGCTGCGGCAGGCCAATCGCGCTCTGCAGCGCTATCGCATGACGCGAGAAGAGATCCTCAATTGCGCGCGCGAGGCGGAGAGACTCGGATACGGCACAGTCGTGATGCAGGCTGGTGAAGACGATCTACTAACAGCCGAGTGGATTGCGGAGATCGTGCGCTGGATCAAACGCGAGACAACACTGGCGGTAACCCTCAGCCTGGGGGAACGTCAGCCTGAGGAATTCAAGCTGTGGCGCGAAGCGGGCGCTGACCGCTATCTGCTGCGGTTCGAAACCTCTGACACAAATCTATTTCGCACGATTCACCCGCAGCGCTCATCTGGCGGGTCTGACCGCTTGACGTTGCTGCGAGAATTGAAAGCGCTCGGTTACGAAGCGGGCGGCGGCGTGATGGTTGGCATCCCCGGTCAATCGTATGAGAGCCTGGCCGAGGACATTCTCACATTTGTCGATCTGGATCTGGACATGATTGGCATCGGTCCGTATATCCCGCACGCTGACACGCCATTGGGTTCTGGTGCGCTTTGTCCTGCAATCGCACCCGCTGATCAGGTTCCGGCCAACGAAGAGATGGTGTACAAGATGATCGCACTTACGCGCATCATGTGCTCGACCTCAAACGTTCCAAGTACCACCGCGCTTGCCACGATCAACAGAGTTGATGGTCGGAAGCTGGGACTAATGGCCGGCGCAAATGTTGTGATGCCAAATCTGACTCCAACAAAATACCGCCGCATGTACGCAATCTATCCTGACAAGGCTTGCATCGAGGAGAGCGCGTCCGACTGCAACCAATGCCTGCGCGGCCAGATTCACTCTCTTGGGCGCTTTGCTGGCGAGGGCCAAGGCGGACGGGGCACGGTTGAGACACTTGCGACGATACTGCCCGATGCTCCTTCACGATTGGTGAAGTTGCAAGCATAGAGAGGTGAACCATGGCTTCAGATGACGGCGTAATCGAGATTGTGGTTTGTCTGGGCAGTTCCTGCTTTGCACGCGGGAATTCGGAAAATCTCGCCATTATCAATCAGCATGTGAAGACCTATGGACTCAGCGCCTCAATCCGGCTCACAGGCAAGCTCTGCCAGGATCAATGCAAAGAAGGACCCAATCTGAGTATCGGCGGAGAGTTATACCACGGCGTGACCGCGGCAAAATTGCGCGAACTGTTACAGCAGCCAGGCAGTCCACTTAGGGGTGACCATGGAACGGCGTAATCCCATCTACACGCAGGAACGCGAGTGTCAGGATTGTCACAAATGCATTCGCGAGTGCCCGGTCAAGGCGATCCGCGTAGAGGATGGTTATGCGCGCGTTGTGCCCGAGCTCTGCATCATGTGCGGCAACTGCGTCCTGGCCTGCCCGAGCAGCGCAAAGCGAGTGCGCGACGATCTGCCCACTGCGAAGGATCTCTTGAAGAGCGGCCGCAAAGTGATCGTTTCGCTTGCTCCTTCATTTGTTGCGCAGTTTTCCGGTGTGCGTCCGGCGCAACTAATTCATGCCTTAAAGAAGCTTGGTTTCTTTGCCGTGTCGGAGACGGCGCTCGGCGCTCAGCGGGTCTCGGCCAGCATCTTCGCGCTGATGCGCAGCGAACCCAAACAGATTTGGATCTCCTCTGCCTGTCCGGTCGTTGTCGATTTTATTGGCAAGTATCATCCGGAGTGCCAGCCCCATGTCTTCGGCGTTCTCTCGCCTCTGCTGACGCACTGTAAGATGCTGCGCGCGCGCTATGGCGATGAAGTCGCGATTGTCTTCATCGGCCCGTGCATCGCCAAGAAGACTGAGGCCGAACAACATCCGGAACTACTCGATGCGGTGCTAACCTTCGAGGATCTGGGGCATTGGCTCGATGAAGAGGGGATTCACTTGAATGAGATCTCCGAGACGCCGGAGGATCGCTTCCAGCCTGAAGAAGCCGAGGAAGGTGCACTCTATCCCATCGACGGCGGAATGGTTCCTGGCGTTGCCGGCAACAGCGAGGTCAATAGTTCGCAGTTCATGTCATTCTCCGGTCTCTCAAACGTCGAGCAGGCTTTGAAAGGCATCGCAGAGTGGAAGCCCGAGCACAATATTTTCTTTGAGCTCACCGCATGCGCCGGATCATGCGTAAACGGACCGAAGGCGGGGCGCAACTCATCGGTCGCTCGTCGACGCTACGATATTCTTCACTATGCAAAGCCGGCAACTGAGCTTCCGCGCAAGCTTTCGATGAGAATCGACCGGCAGTATACCGCTTCTCCAGTCGCTCGCAATGAATACAGCGAACTGCAATTGCAAGAAGCTCTGCGCACCGTGGGTAAGTACTCCGCCGAGGATGAATTGAATTGCGGAGGCTGCGGATACGACTCCTGCCGCGACTTTGCCCATGCGCTGATCGCACGCAACGCCGAGCGCATGATGTGCGCGACCTACACACGCAAGCTTGCGCAGAAGAAGGCCAACGCTTTGCTGCAAAAGATGCCGTCTGCTGTCGTCATTGTCGATGAAGACCTGAAGATTATCGAATGCAATACAAACTTCGTTCATCTTTTTGCCGACGATGTCGAGCAGTCAAAGGATCTTGAAGGCAGCGCTCTGGATGCGGTGATCCCGTTCTCTTACTTATTCCGCAGGGTGCTGGATTCCGATGAAGATATTGTTGGCCATGACATCCGTTATCAACGGAGCATTCTCAACACGAGCATCTTTACCATCGAGCCTCACTCGGTGATGTGCGGCATCTTTCAAGACATCACCAAGCCGATCTTCCAGAAAGAGCAGATCATCGGGCGCGCGCGCGAGGTCATTCAAAAGAATCTGAAGACCGTGCAGCAGATTGCCTTCTTGCTCGGTGAAAACGCCGCTGACTCGGAGATTATTCTCAACTCCATAGTGCGCTCCTTCAGCCCCGAAGAGGTTGACGACAACGAGAGCAAGGGACAGTGATGACTGGCTCCGAGAGCTTTATCGAAGTTGATTCATGCCAGCGGGCAAAGCATGGCCAGTTCATCTCAGGCGATGTATTTCTGTCCCGTAAGGTCGAACCGGAAGGACGCATGATCTCGGTCCTCTCGGACGGCCTGGGAAGCGGCGTGAAGGCCAGCGTTTTAGCGTCGATGACGGCGACCATGGCTTTGAAGTTCACGGCCAGCCCGATGGACATTCATGACTCGGCCGAGATCATCATGGACACACTGCCCATTTGCAGCGTGCGCAAGATCAGCTATTCCACGTTTACCGTCGTCGATATGGCCAGCACGGGCGAGACCCGCATCATTGAGCATGGGAACCCACCGTTTCTGCTGATTCGCCCAAACGGCGAGTTGCAGATCGAGAAGACCGAGGTGCGACCGAAACGCTGGGAGGACCGCGTTATCAGCTTCTCCAATTTCGATGTGCAGCGCGAAGATCGCATCATCTTTTTTTCTGACGGCATCACGCAGGCGGGAATGGGTGAGTACCGCACGCCTCTTGGATGGGGTTTGGAGAGCGTCGACAGATTCGTCCGCGAGAAGATTGACCGGTACCCTAATATCTCGGCCCGCGAGTTGTCGCGCATCCTGGTTGCAAAAGCGGAAGAGGTCGACGGCCTGAGCGCAAAGGATGACATCACCTGCGGCGTAGTTTATTTCCGTAGCCCACGCCAGTTGCTGGTGATGACTGGAGCGCCCTTCAATCGTGCTCACGATCATGATCTGGCGAAGATGGCTGAACGTACCCCTGGGCGCAAAGTGATCTGCGGTGGAACGACAGCCAACATCATTTCGCGGATGCTGAATCGCCCCATTCAGATCGACATGCGGCAACAACTGCACTCCAAGGTTCCACCGTCGGCAAAGATGGAGGGCTGCGATCTGGTCACGGAGGGAACGCTGACTCTGGGGGAGGTGCTCCGGCTTCTTGAAGAGGGCTTCGCCCCGGAAGACATGAGATCGAATGCGGCAGTGCGGCTCGCAACCATGCTACTCGACAGTGACATCGTGAAGTTCGCCGTGGGCACCAGAATCAATGAAGCGCACCAGGATCCAAACATTCCGGTTGAGCTCGACCTTCGGCGCAATATCGTGAAGAGAATTGCGCGACTTTTGGAGAGCAAGCACATGAAGCGGGTTCTGATTCAGTACCTCTAAGAGAGAAGCTCGCCAAGACGCCCCACATCGATCAGAGCTTGAGTTTTGCGCTAAACCGGCGTCTCTGTGATGCTCCATTTCCAACCCTGGAACCCCAGATTCGAATGAGATTATGGCTGGCTTTCTGGACTCTTCCCCGATCTATCTCATCTCTCTTTCAGGAAGATTCCGACAGACTATGAACGCGATCTGCCCTGAAGCCGATAAGGAAGCACGGACAATTACGGAGGTTAGGGAGGATCCATGAAAATACATTGCTTTCACAAGGAGTCGTTTGGGTTGCGCGGAGTTGCGGCGAGGCTGCTTCAGGCAGTGGCAGTTGTGCTGGTGTTGACGTTGGCCATGCCTGTTGCGGGCGCGGAAGACCGTACCATCAAGTCAAAGGTGGCGCCAATCTACCCTGAAATCGCCAAGCGAATGAAGGTCTCTGGCTCAGTCGACGTCGAAGCCACGGTCGATCCCTCCGGTAACGTGAGCGATGCAAAAGCAGTCGGTGGCAACAAACTTCTGGCTCCCGCGGCAGAGGATGCTGTGCGCAAATGGAAGTTCGACGCCGGCGCCGGCACAGCCAAGATCAAAGTTGAGGTCAGCTTCGCGTTAGCTCAGTAACTAGTCACCGGAAGAAGTCCGCGGAGATGGTGGGAACCAATGCCCACCACTTCTGTTTCATGCAGTGTATTTGCCTACTTCTGGAAACGAGTCAGTTTTTGCATTTATTAAGGCTCTTCCGGCTGCCGCAGAGCAAAACAGCAGCAACCGGCGTTGTTGCCGGTGTGGCGTAGCGAAAATCTCTTGCCATATTCCGGTTTTATTGGCTAACGGTGTTCAAGCTGCGAACCATTCGATTCACAAACCCAGACTTATGTAGCAGAGGGTCAGGCGAGAGTATCCAAGATTATATTGAGATTGTTTTCCGCAGACTCGATACTCGATCCGCTGGCACTAAGTCCAGGCGGCATTGGAACGGAGGCCGTGTAGATCCCTCCGGACTCCTCAACGCTAGCTGCATAGCTTGTGCCCGCCACTGTTGTGGAATAGGAGGCTGCAACCGTCGCGATCTGAGAGCTGGCTGCGGAATTCTGAATCTGGGCCAAAACTGAAACGGTTTCGGCAGGTGCCGGCGATTCGGCTGGAGATGCCAACGCACTTTGCTGAACCTCCGCAAAGGACGGTGATGCTACCGGTCTGGATTGAGGCTGGGCCGAGCTCCACTGGGTTGGAGAAGAGGTAGCGTCCGAGATAGCGCCAATCTGCATAATTCCCCCGTGCAATACAGAAGTGGTTCCACTGTATATCGTCAGGGACAGCTTGGCTGTTCATTTACTTAGGTAATGCTTCAGGAATATCTGAACAAGTCCCTTCTGCAATCAAACATTTCCTAAGGCCGCAACGCCAGCATTTCTTGCAGAGTTTGCGGCACGCCAACGGACGCTTGATCGGCTCCTTCCACAGCTGTCCACAGACCGCGAGGCATCCCTAGAACAGACCCGCAAACAGCGGAAACGCACGCTGGAATTGCCAGAATGCGTCCGAAAAGCGCACCCATGAAGCCAGACACAATCCGCTCGTCACGAGCAAAGTCTAGTTCGCCGACGCCGGAGAGCCCTCGGAGAGGACGGTGACCCAGAAAGGGTTGTCGTCGCATCGAAAAGCGATTCTCTCGCTGACTTGCGATCCGCAGACCCGCAGGTCATAGTCGCTGCCATCCAGGACGGTGGGCATGGAAAGACGGACCCCAGGAGACATGCCGCACTTCATGTTTCCGCCGATCATGTTGGCGAGTTCGCCGAGCACGTCGCGCACGTCGTCGTCGACGGACTCGGGCGGATCCATGGCGAGAATCCGTCCAGCAAAATGGCATGCCTGCTGCTGGCTGCACTCAAGCAACACAGCGCCATTCCATTCGCCCGTCAGTTGCACGAAGGAGGTCAACCTGTCCCCACCGGGATGCCAGGCTTTATCGCTGCTGGACAGCTCTAAATCCATCATGGTCAGAAACACGGACTTTACGATCTCCGACAGCATTTCCATACTGACTTCAGTTAGCATAAGCATCCTTTCATCGTGCTACAAAGACCGTGATATTCCCAACCGTCTTTCGTTCAAACCACTCTTCGAGGCCAAACGCAGCCTCGGTGCTTCCCAACAGCAGCCACGCGCCTCGAAACATCGTTCCGTGCAGTTCCTTCATGATGTCCATTTTTGTCTTGTTGTCAAAATAGATCATGACGTTGCGGCAAAACACCAAGTCGAATGGGCCCAATGTGCGCAGGCTCTTGCGCAGGTCAATCGTGTCAAAATGAGCCATTTTCCTGACCGGCTCGGTCAACTGCCACTCCAGGCCTGAGCGGCGGAAATACTTCAACAAAAGAGATACCGGCAGTCCCCTGTTCACTTCAAGCTGCTGGTAGATGCCGGAGCGGGCGCGCTCGACGACCTTCGAAGAGAAGTCGGTGCCAAGGATCTGTATGTTCCAATCCATCAGTCCTTCGTTCATCAGCAGCATGGCCAGGCTGTAAGCTTCCTGCCCGGTGGATGACGCCGCGGACCAGAAGCGCATCTTTCTGGTTGTCTTCCGTTCTTCCATCAGTGCCGGCAACAGGACGGTTCGAATGGCGTCATATTGGCCAGGATCGCGGAAGAAGTAAGTTTCGTTGGTTGTCATAGCCTCGACGACCTGCTGGCCAATCTCTGGATTGCGCTTGGCAAGCATAACGGCACAGAGGTTATTGATAGAGCCGAGGCTGAATTGTTGAACAATGGGTGCGAGGCGGCTCTCGAAGAGATAGTGCTTGTTATCTTCGAGGACGATTCCCACTTGGGAATAGACATGCGCCTGAAGGAACCGGTAGTTCTCAGGGAGGATCTCGTTCACTTGTGCTGGTGTACCCATCGGGTCCTCTCTTATTTCCTTTCCGTGATGCGAAGGATTTCAGGCACGACGCCATCGAGTGGTAGCACGCGATCTGCAAAGCCTGCTTCGACGACCGCGCCTGGCATGCCCCATACAACGCTTGAAGCCTCGTCCTGCGCCAGAATGGTAGCCCCCAGCGCCTTCAGTATTCCGGCGCCACGCAAGCCATCCTGCCCCATCCCGGTAAGAATCACAGCAATGACCGCTCCGCCATACACCTGACCCGCGGAGGAAAAAAGAGCATCGACCGCGGGGCGGCACGAACTCTGCCGGGGCCCCTGATCCAGGACAACGCGAATGCCATCTCCGTTGGAAGCCAGCTTCATGTGAAAGTCACCGGGAGCAATCAGGATCCTTCCCGGTTTAACCGGGCTGTCCTGGGTAGCCTCCTCGGCCGGCAGTTTGCAGGTGGCGTTAATGCGCTCTGCTAGCAAACGGGTAAAGAGAGGCGGCATGTGCTGCACAATAAGGACTGGCAGTGGAAAATCAACCGGCAGCGAGGGCAGGATTGCGCCAAGAGCGGTTGGTCCGCCTGTAGAGACACCAATCACCACCGCTTTGGGCCGCAGATTGTTCTTTGGGAGTCCTGGTGCGCTCCGGCCGGCCAAAGACGCCACCGTTGCAGACCCAGCTTCGCCTGGCGTGCCAACATGACTTACCTCTGGCACACGGAAAAACTGCCTGATCTTGGGAATCATCTCTTCCCGCAGACGGGCGATTGAGCAGTCCAGCGATCCCTGATTGGAAGCCTTCGCGACATAATCGTCTGCCCCGAGGGTCAGAGCCTCCAGTGTCTTCGCCGCACCACGCTCTGTGAGCGTGCTGAACATGATCACCCGCACGCGCGGAAAGTCGTGCCGAATGCGACGCAACATCTCCAGCCCGTCCATCTCCGGCATCTCGATGTCCAGCGTAATGACATCGGGATTCAACTGTTCGATCCGCTGCATTCCTATTACACCGTTTGAGGCCGTGCCAACCAGCTCAAGAATGGGGTCCAACTCGAGAGAGTTCGCGACGAGTCTGCGAATGACCACTGAGTCATCCACGACCAGGACACGAATTTTCTCGCCGGGTTGAAGCAATCGCTGGTTTACCGTAGTCATCTTCAGGCCCTCGCCAAGGGGGAGAATCCAACAAATTCGAGCTTTTCCACTAGAATGTCTTTTGTAAACGGCTTCATGACGTACTCGTCAGCTCCGGATTCCATGGCCGATGCCATGTGGTCCATCTCGGTTTCGGTGGTCACCATGATGATCTTCAACGAAGAGAGGCTCGGATCCTGCCGCAGTCGCTGGAGCAGTTCCAGACCATTCATCTCGGGCATATTCCAGTCGGCCAGAACCAGCTTCACTGCGGCGCCCTCGGCTTCGATTACCCGCAGTGCCTCGACGCCGTTACCCGCCTCGCAGACTTCGTAACCAAGTTCGATCAGTATCCTGCGAATGATTGTGCGAATTGTCCTGGAGTCATCCACAACCAATATTTTGCTCATCGATAATCCGCCTTTGGTGTTTGAAGAGATGCCCGGTGGCTGGCAATCCATCCGCCGGGCATCTCCTATAACCCTTGATTCACTCAGAAGCTAAACTTCGAAACCGACGCCTGGAGTCTCGCCGCCATCTCGCTCAGCTCAAGAGAAGCTGTTCGCGTGTCATTGGCGCCATGTGTCGTATTCCTGGCCGCCGTCGCCACCCCGCCGATGTTCTTGGCGATATCGTTGACGCCTTGAGCCGCCTCGGTTACGCTACGGCCAATTTCATTGGTTGTGACCGTCTGCTCTTCGACAGCCGAAGCAATGCTGTTGGAAATATCGTTGATCTGATTGATGATCGCGCCGATCTCTTCGATTGCCGTGACGGCGCCCTTTGTGACGCCCTGCATGCCCTCGATCTTCTGGCTGATCTCTTCGGTCGCTTTGGCGGTCTGCTTGGCGAGTTCCTTCACTTCATTGGCCACCACCGCGAAGCCCTTGCCCGCTTCACCGGCGCGAGCTGCCTCAATGGTCGCATTCAATGCCAGCAGGTTGGTCTGTTGCGCGATCGAGGTAATCACCTTGATCACGTTGCCGATCTCCAGGCTGGATTCGCCAAGCTTGCGCATGGTTTCGTTGGTGGATTGCGCGACGCCGACCGCATTCTTGGCCACCCGCGCCGAGTCGTTGGCGTTCTTCGAGATCTCGCGAATAGAGGCTTGCATCTCTTCGGCAGCGGTTGCCACCGAGGCGACGTTTCTCGATACCTGGTCGCTGGTTGCAGAGACCACGTTGGCCTGGGCCGCGGTTTCTTCGGCATTGCCCGCCATCTGCTGGCTCACCGCCGTGAGTTCCTCAGAGGAGGAGGCCAGCGAACTCGCGTTCTCGGCAGTCGACCTAAGCGGCGCAACGATGGCGTCCAGCGTCTGATTCACGCCTTCGATGATCTTGCGATAGTCGCCATTGTGCTTGCTGGCATCGGCCCGGATATCGAACTTGCCTTTTGCCGCTCCGGTGGCCAGCATGGTGGCATCGGCCGCTAGCGCGTTGATGTTCTTCTTCATCAGCGATAGCCACTCGTGAATCTGGTCCTGATCTGAAGCCTTGGCCATTGATGCTGTCATATCGCCGTTGGCGATCTTGGTCACAAAGGCGATCAGTTCAGTCAGCCATTCGTGAACACCGTTGACCGCACTCTTCATCTTCTCGTGATCGCCCTTGCAGTCGACTTCAACTTTTTCTCTGAGGTTGCAGCCGCGAATCTGCCTGAGAACATGAATCTCTTGCTCAATAGGCAGCCAGATCGCATCCAGAGTTCCGTTGAAACCCTCCACGATCTTGCGATAGTCGCCTTGATGCTTCGTAGCGTCGGCGCGCGTAGACAGTCTTCCATCGGTGGCCGCTTCCGTGAGCATGTTGACGTCGTTGACCAGCGCCTGGATGTTCTCCATCATCGCAATCATGGACGGCACGAGTTCGTCGCCTTCTGATCTACGTCCGAGCTTCTGATACTGAGGAAGTTGATGAAGGTCTCCCTGTGCTACGTTCTTGACTGTCCCGACAAAGTGATCGATTGTCCGCTTCACTTCATTGACGGATTGGGCAACCGTTGCAAAGATTCCTTCGTACTTGCCCTCAACCTGATGGTTGAAATCATTCTTTGCCATCCCCTGTAGGACAGAGTCCGCTTCCACAAGTCCGCCGAGTCCATCGATACAGGTGTTGAGACTATTCTTGATCGCATTGAAGTCACCGTTGTAATTTGCGGTAATCTTGGCGGGGATGACGCCCTTCGAGATCTGGTCCACACAGGTGGCAGCCATGTTAATCGGTCCGGTCACCGCGTCCAGCGTATCGTTTACGCCTTGAATGATCTTGCGATAGTCGCCCTGATGCTTGCTGGCATCGGCGCGAGTCGCCAACTTGCCTTCGACCGCTGCCTCCGAGAGCATGAAAGCGTCTTGCGTCAATGCATTCACGGCATCGATCACGCCGCGGAAGGATTCAGCCAGCACCCCGACCTCGTCGCCCGATTGATATTCAATCTTCTGATTCACATCGCCCATCGCTATATTCCGCGCGGCGGCAGCCATTTGGCCGAGGGGTTTTGCGATGCTCCGTGAAATATATACGCCGAGACCCAGGCCCATCAGAACACCCACCGCCACCAGGATGAGCATGAAAAATCGGCTACTCTTGAAGGCATGTTCCGCTTCATCGTGAGCTTGCTTGGCGTGGTCTTCCTTTTCCGTGGCAAGCTGCCCCAGCAGATCCTCAACAGCATCCGCCTTTGCGCGGCCTGTTCCAAAGGAGAACGCCACCGACTCCCGCTTTTGATCGAGCTTTTCCTTCATGGCGAGGGTGATGAGCTGCCCCGTGGATTCCTGAGCTTCCTTCCAGGCCTGCGTGACCTGCGCCAGCATCTCCTTGCCCTTGTCGGTGTAAATCGTGCCCTTCGCCTTGTCGAGGTCGTCGTTAACAAGCCCGGTGTAGGCATCGACCTGAGCCTTGTATTGCTCGCGCTCATCCGAAGTGCTCGAGAGCATCACATTCTTGGCGGCCCGATCGACTTCGATGACATCGATGGTGGCCTGCTTAAGGTAGTTGAGGCCAAGCGTCTCACGCTCATACGATTCTTTCGACAGGTTCGCGGATTTACCCAAATTTGCGATGCCCATGTAGCCGACGACGGCCGTGATGACCCCCACAAAGATGAAAGCCGCGATGAGTCTGGTGCCGATCTTCATGTTGTAAATCGATTTCATTGCCTTTGCTCCCTTCAGGTGGTCGCGATACTTCGCAAACCTTCCTGCCCATTCAACTACCCGGCCGTGCCAGGCTGACTTAAGCATCCATCCCGCGATGCTCCCCACAGGCGCCCGATCTCCAGCGTTGCGAGCAGCACCTTGTTATCGACCGATTGCCGCATTTTGCTCAATCGGCGACGGATGTTTCACTATGCAGACCCAGCTCTTACAACTCGCCCCGCTCCGTTGGTCTTTTTGGCGGCCACTCTTCTCGTTCCTTTTCCATTCGAGTTCTGCGACTGTGCAGATCCCGTCTGCTCATCCTCGATGGCATCGGAATCCGGCGAGAGGGAACGCTTTCCATTTGCTGATGCTTCAGAAGATTGGTTGTCGAGTTTCGTGTTCAGTGAAATGTTGCAGGCGCCTACCTCGACAGCTCTTTCGGTGTCGAGAACCAGCATCAGGCCATCTTTCATCTTGTAGACACCGCTGATGAGTTCCCGAGCCGCGGGATCGAGATTGTCCGGTGGACGTTCGTAGTTGGCAGCGTCCATGTCCAGCACATCTCCGATCTCATCGACCAGCAGACTTACGGCACCGTCCGGGGTGCTGACCACGATGTTCATCGGCGTCCGGTCTCCAGAGAGCTTTTCCATCTGGAGCCTTCGGCGCATGTCGATGGCCGTGACAATCTGGCCGCGCAGGTTGATCAAACCCTCAATCACATCCGGCGCTTGCGGCACCGGGGTCATCGGCTGGAAGCGCAGCACTTCCTGGACATGAAGAACGTCGACTCCAAAGAACAGGTTCGACACAAAGAACGTGGAGAATTGCCCACTCGCCTGCGGCCTTGCGGATTTTGCTGATACTCTGTCGATCGCCATGGGTTATCTCATCTCTTCCGCAAACTCAAGATCGTCGGGGGTTGGGGTTGCCGACACAACGAGTTTCCCCACCGCTTCGAGAATTGCGCTCGAGTCAAACTTGGGCTGGCAGCCCTGGTAGCCTTGCTTACGCCATTGCGATGCCTGGATCTCGTCGGCCGAGTCTGCAACCGCTATGACCGGAATTCTCTCCCAATGCGGCTGGCGGTGCATCGCAGCCAGCAGAGCGGAACCGGTGCCAGGAGTAAGATTGAGAGCCGCGAGAACAACATCCACCTTCTGACTCTCCAGGCAACCCAGAGCCTCATCCAGATTCGCGGCTTCAAGAACGGCATAGCCTGAGATATCGAGCCCGCTCCTGATCATGCCTCTGGTAAACGCAGAGGGATCGGCGATAAGGATACGATGATCGCTCGTAAGACCATCCGTGCCGTTCATCCAGCTTTCTCTGGCTGCGTCGATCACTTGATTGAGATCGAGGAAGTCTGTAACTTTTTTGCCGATTACCGCCGAACCAAGAAGGCCTTTGCGTGTGGCCTTGCGCTTAATGGTCACGGCCTCTTCAACAACATCGACGATCTCATCGACGATCATTCCCACACTGCGCTCGCCATCGTTGAAGACGACTACCTGCACGGGGTTGGGCAGCGACCCGGTGTCGAGAACGCCGGGTTCCAGAACCGTACGGAGAGAGACCAGGGAAAGGATGCGTCCCCGATATTGAATGACCTGCCCTCCGCCCGCATGTTCGATCGCCGAGCGCGGGAACTCCTCGAGCCTGGCGACGAGAGAGAGAGGAATGGCCAGGCGCTCGAAGGTGCCGGCCCGGAAGAGCAGCAGACGCTGCCGCTCGATCTTCGATTGCACCGCCTCTTTCTCCGCCACACGCGACGGCTCGTGCGATTGGCCAAAGACCGCAGCCCGCTGGCCGATTCCGAGCACATCGAGGATAAGCGCTACGCGGCCATCGCCCATGATCGTCGCGCCGGCGTAGAGGGTCAGCCCTTTCAACTGCTTTCCCAGAGGCTTGACCACGATTTCCTGGGTGTCGTTGATGCCGTCAACGACGAGGCCAAACTGGCGGTCCTCCGCTTGAAGGACCACGATGCTGACCGCTTCTGGTTGATCCTTCGATTTCAGCCCCAGCACCTGATTAAGATAGGCGATGGGCAGCAGACTCCCACGCCGGCGATAGACCGGAGTTCCATGCACGTGCTCGATGTGTTTCTCAATGGAATCTCCCTCGATGCGGATCAGTTCGAGCAGGCTGACCTGAGGAATCACGAATCGCTCACCACCGCTGGCGATAATCAAACCGGGAATGATGGCCAGTGTAAGCGGAATTCTAATCTTGATTGTGGCGCCTTCGCCGGCGCGGCTGAAGAGATCGACCTGGCCTCCGATCTTCTCGATGTGGGATTTCACCACATCCATGCCAACTCCGCGGCCGGATATGTTGGTCACTGTTTGCGCCGTGGAGAAGCCGGGAAGGAAGATCAGCCCGAGCGCCTCCCGCTCGGTCAGTTTTTCCACCTGTTCAGGCCGCAGAAGCCCTTTCTCGATAGCCTTTTGTTTGACTCGCGTGACGTCGATTCCTGCCCCGTCATCGCCGATCTCGATATTGACCTGCCCGCCTTCATGAAACGCCCGAAGGGTCAGTCTTCCTTGCGGCGGCTTGCCTGCGGCAATACGAACCTCCGGCGACTCGATGCCGTGGTCGCAGGAGTTGCGAATGAGGTGCATGAGCGGATCTTTGATGGCCTCGATGATGGTCCGGTCCAGTTCTGTCTCGGCTCCGTCCATCTCGAGCGCAATCTGCTTGCCGAGGGCGACGGCCATGTCTCGCACTACGCGCGGCAGCTTGTTCCACACCACTCCGATGGGTTGCATGCGCGTCTTCATCACGCCCTCTTGCAACTCAGTCGTAATCAGGTTCAATCGCTGCGAGGTGACATTCAGCGCGGGGTCCTCTCGCTCGGTGTTGAACTGGAGGATCTGATTGCGCGTGAGCACCAGCTCTCCGACCAGATCCATGAGCTTGTCCAGAAGGCCGACACCGACACGGATATTCGCATCCGCCGCGGCAGGATGGCGCTCGGAGTCTTCTTCTCTTCTCCCGCTTTCCTGGCGTCGTTCTTCCTCGATTCGTCTTTCTTCTTCGACACGTCTCTGAGCCACTCTCTGTTCATTCTCGAGTTGCTCGCTGGTCTGCGGAGGAGGGATAGTTTTTTCAACCGCCTTGGGCGCTGGCGGCGGGGGAGGCGCGGCCTGCACCGGAGCGGCCAGGACTGGAGCTGTTTGAACCGGAGCAGCCGGAACTGGAGCGGCCTGTTTCTCAGGAGCGGAGGGCAACTGTGCGGTCAGGCGCAACCGCTCGGTCAGGTCTTCAAAGCGGAGCGGGCCTTCTTTCCCGCTGGCCTCAATCGATGCAAGCACTTTTCGAGTAGCGTCTACCGTCTCCAGAATCAGTGAAACGAGTTCCGGAGTCAGTTCCCGCTTGCCGTCGCGTAATTGGCTCAGAAGACTCTCGGCCTGATGCGTGATCTTTTCCAAAGTTGAAAATGCCAGGAAACCGCAGGCTCCCTTGATGGTGTGAATGGTGCGGAAGATGCTTCCAAGCAGAGCCGCGTCACCTGGGTGTTTTTCAAGCTCGACGAGATCGAGATCGAGGCGCGAGAGGTTCTCATCACTTTCAACCAGAAATTCCCGAATAGTCTCCTGATCTTCAGTACTAATGTTGTCCATGATTCTCTTCTCGCTCCCCGTACCCGCAGATCTCTCGACCGCGGTTCTCTGAAGTGTTGGCGGCGCGATTCGCCCGATTCAGCTCTATCGGCAAGATCACTGCAACCGTTCAAATGAGTAGGGACGATGCGGGCTTTTCGCCGGGGTTAAGAAAGACGGCGGAATTTGCCGGCCCGAAGCGCGGCGAGAGAGCAATGCCTGTAGCCGCACCAAAAGACTTGGCTGGCCGAAGTTCTGCATGGGACACTGGCCTACCCGGCTGTAGCAGGATCGCGTATTCGACCACCGGATTCTGACTTGTAAGCGCTTCCCTGGCTCGAAACCGCCGAGGAGAACCTGGCGGCCGCGGCCATCAAAGCCGAATTTCGTCTGCGAACCCTTCGCAGTCCCCCCAAGCGGTTTTGTTGAGCTTACCCCTATCCGCCGCAATAGAATGTGCCGATAGAGAGATGTTCGATCTGGAACCTTTCACTCCATTTCGGAATGTGTGAGAGGAAAAAACAACTTATTGAGGCGGTCGCATGGATATACTTCTGGTTGACGACAGCAGGACGATGCGAATGATCGTCCAGCGAGCGATCCGGCAGGCTGGCTTTCGCGGGCTCACTGTGGGCGAAGCGGAAAACGGAGCACAAGCATTGGAAAAAATCCGCGGAGAACAGCCAAAACTGGTACTCTCAGACTGGAACATGCCTGAAATGTCAGGAATCGACTTCCTCAGGCAACTGAGATTAACGCAGAACAGGGTCCCTTTCGGATTCATCACCTCTGAATCGTCAAAGGGAATCAAGGAAATCGCTATGGATTCGGGGGCGGCCTTCGTGATCTCCAAGCCGTTTACTCCAGAGGACGTGCAGAGAGCCTTGACCCCAATTCTGGGTGGGTGACAAGCAGATGGCGGAGCCAAGTCCATTTCTTCTTTCGAAGGCCTTTTCGCAACTGACAGGCCGCAAGGTGTCGTTCGTGCAGGGAACTGCCCTGCCTGAATCGAAGATGAGGCAAGTGTACGGCATCTACAACGTCGTGCCTCATAATGTCGCGGTTGTCGTCAAAGCCGATTTGCTTTTGCTCGGCTCCATTGCCGGCGCTCTTGTCGGCCTGCCCGACCCCGCGGTCAAGGAGCATCTTAAGGTCTCCCCGCTGGAAGAACTCATGCGCGACGCGATCTTTGAAGTACTGAACATTGCCGCAGCCTCGGTTACAACAGAGGGCAGGGCGGTATTCACCAGAATGGTGACAGACCCGGCCTACATCGATGGCCCTGCGGAAAAGGCCTACAAGCAGCCCTTCCGCCGAAGCTATTTCAACGTCACGATCGAAGGCTACCAGGGCGGGAAGTTCACCATACTCTCCGATTTCGTGCCAAGCAGCCTTTGAGAGCAATGCATCGGGTCTCTTGATCGAATGGAATGCCAGGATAGGTGCCTCTGCCCCCACACGAGGCCAGGCCGTTGACATGGCCGAGTGAGCCTGTAACCGGAGTCTGCGCCGCTGGAATACCGTCAAACCTGGGTCTGGCCGCAACGACACGTCCCGCAAGACCTGCCGTGACAAGTTGCGTGATTCAAGTTGTCCCGATCCGCCCCTCCCCGGCAGCACTCGCATTCCGGTAAAAATGCGCGGTCTAAAAAACTGGAAAAGCATAACAGCATTAACATTCCGCCGCCACAATGCCGATAATGCGAGTGAATGCTTTTGGGACCGCAAATGCGACAGATCCTCATCTTGATGAATGCGACCTTCGAACCAGGCGAAGAGATGACTGTTATTGCGTGGCGCATTTCATTGGGAGATTCTCTCGATGAGATAGACTCGACCACCTCGCCTCCCTCGCGATGCAGGCGAGTGCGCGCTAAGGCGAATTCGCGACTTTCGGTAACCCATTCACAAAGAGAAGGCGCGAGTGCGAAAAGCGACCGTCCAGAAGCTGTAACGTGGTCGCTTCCTCTCAGAATGACTGACTGCCGATTTACGAAAACACAACAAGACAATCTTCCTCAGGCGCAAGTAGACCAGGGCCCGGCAGCGGGTCAAATAGAAGATCTTGCCTTGAAACATACGTGCAGGAAATCAAGGTTCTCATCGCAATAATCCGGCAGCTCTTTTCAGCCGACTGAGGGCTAGCTGAAAAGAGCGTTCAAGCTGGAGTCTGTATTTATGAGGATGACGGGAAGGTTTCATGGCCATAGCAGCAGGCACCGACCTTAGATTTATCGGCAGGCAAGCTATCCTCGACAACAAGATGCAGATCTACGGCCACGAGATCCTTTTTCGCTCTGGAACTGATAACTTCTTCACCGGCGATAGCGAACATGCCACAAATTCCGCCATCGATAGCTGCCTGTCGATGATCGCCTGTTCTACCTCCCCAAATCTTTTCATTAACTGCACGCGTGAATCTCTGGTTCGCGGAAGCGTCAAGGTGCTGCCGAGCCGCACGGTGATTCTCGAAATCCTGGAAACGGTGCCTCCCGATGCAGAAGTGATCAAAGCCTGCAAACAGCTCAAACATGCTGGATTCCGCCTGGCCATGGACGATTTCTTGCCAGATGAAAGCAAACGCGAGCTGGTTGCGATGGCAGACTTCATCAAGGTCGATTTCAGATCCTCCAATACCGAGACCAGAAAAGAAATCTACGGCATGTGCCGCAATAAGAAGATCTCGTTTGTCGCGGAAAAGGTCGAGACTCAATCCGAGGTGGAAACTGCGAAGTCGGAGGGAAACACTTTCTTCCAGGGCTACTTTTACTCCCGGCCGGAGATTATTTCCGAAGCGCAGATCCCTGCGAACAAGCTCACCTATCTTCAGATGTTTGCTGCGCTGGCCCATCCCGATCCAGATTTTAGAGAGATTGAACGGCTGCTGTTGCTGGAGCCGTCTCTCTGCTACAGGCTGCTAAGGCTTGCCAACTCCGCCCTGTATGGATTTCGATATCGCATATCGACGATCCAGGCTGCCCTGATTGCGGTCGGAGAAGACGCCTTCCGGAAGCTGGTTACGATTATTCTCGCCGGAAAACTCGCTCACTCTGCGTCCGACTTAGATGTGAGGCAGGCTCTAGAGCGAGCTAACTTTTGCGAGTCTATGGCGTCGACAATGAAAGAAAGTCCGGCGGAGTTGTATATGCTCGGGATGCTTTCCATGATGGATCGAATGCTGAATATCCCAATGGCAAAGCTGCTTGGTCTCATCTATCTTAGCTCCCGGATTGAGGAAGCATTGCTCGGATCTCAGGAAGGGATCGGCAAAGCTCTGGAAATCTGCAAATACCATGAGCGCGGAGGAGACGGAAAAGGACCGCCGCACAGCGATCCTCTGGTCCGTGACAGCGCCGCCAATTACTTCCAGGCCCTGTTGGCAGCGGGAAACACCTTGAGCGCATTGCATTCGTAAACCGGCAATCTCGGGATGCAAATCTTAGTTTCGGCCTAAAAGTTTGCCGGCATGTTACGTGTCTGCCATACCAAGTGTCGTTTCCTGATTCGGGGTGCTATTTTGTCGGAGCAACCGCAGGCACTGGCGCGATCGCAGCGGTAGGCTTCGACACGGCAACAACGACAATATCCACTCGCCTGTTTGCCTGGCGGCCCTCTGGCGTATCGTTGCTCGCAACCGGGTGATACTGTGAGTAGCCTGCAATCGACATTCGTTGCGGATCGAAACCCGCCTCATCGATCAGCATCATTGCTACCGCCATTGCCCGCGCAGTCGATAACTCCCAGTTTGATGCAAATGATTCATTGTGAATAGGCACATTGTCCGAATGCCCTTCCACCCTCATATCCAGGCCGTATTGCATCAGCACGGACGCGATTCTCTTGATCTTATCTGAGGCTCCGGGCAAAAGTTGCGCCTGACCGCTATCGAAGAATCCAAGTTCATGAAGGCTGATCACAAAGCCCTCCGGGGTCATTCGCAGTTCAACTTCTTGCCGCTCAATCTCTTTGCCGAGCGCCTTGGTAAGCTTCCTTTGTAACTCCTCTACGTCGATGCCGGCATCTGTCGGCACTGCGCGTACGTTTGGCTTTCCGTTGTTAGTTGGACTCAATGTGCCGCCGAGCATGGCGATGTCAGAATACTTAGTATCCGGCTCGTTATCTCTTCCCGCGAACGCACCCATCTCCTGAAACCCGCTCTTGACTGCATAAGATACTCGCTGAACCGTTCTCTTATCGCGATAAGACGAGGCGAACAGCAAGACAAAAAGAGCGAAAAGAAGCGTCATGAAATCAGCATAGGACACCATCCAGCGCTCGGGATGAGCGTTGTCTTCGGGCGTTCTATGTCTTCTCATTTCGCCGCCAGCTTCATGTTGTGCGCCTTGGCGGAGTTGGTCTGGTAAACAGCGAGCTTGGCCTCGAGAACCCTTGGGTTCACCTTATCGACAATGGAAGTGACTCCTTCAAGCATCAGTTCGCGGAGCACCTGCCTCCGCTGCATCGACATCTTGACCCTTCCAGCGCATGGGAGGAAGAATATGTTTGCCGATCCCACCCCATAGATGGTCGCCACGAACGCAACCGCGATTCCCTTTCCGACTTCATTGATGCTCTGCAAACGCTGCATCACCTGAATCAGGCCAATGACGGCTCCAAGGATGCCTATTGTTGGCGCGAACCCGCCGGCGGCTTCAAAGACCTTTGGAATTAGCTCTTCTTTGTCGGCGATCAGATCCATTTCAACTTCCATGCTTTTGCGCAACTCAGGAGAGCGCATTCCGTCTACAGCGAGAGTCATGGCTCGGCGCAAGAATGGATCCTCAATAAACTCCAGTTCAGCGTCAAGAGAAACGAGGCCGTTTCGTCGCGCTCTCAGCGCATAACGAAGGAGGTCATCAATCAATTGCGATGCAGGATCTTTTGCGGGAAAGAAGACATCTTTTAAATGCCTGGAGGCCTGCATCACAATTGAAAATGGAAACTGCACAAGCACCGCGCCGAGCGTACCCCCAAAAACTATGAGGGCTGCGGTAGGTTGGATCATCTGTCCAACCTTACCTCCATCGAGATATAGGCCAACAGCGATTCCACAAAGCGCGATGGCGATTCCACTCAGTGTGCTCTTATTCACTGTGGAATCCCCTTATGCGCCTGGGCGCCATGATTTGCACTGCAAGAGATGGTCTACTGGACTCACTGCCGCTTTCGATTGCGAGCTCCCACTGCCGCCTCCATGCGGAAGCGAAGACAACACAAAGTTCCAGAAGCAGGCAAACCTTGCAGGCAATCATTGGTACACTCTTTCCGCGTTAGCCGGCAACTAGCCCCTATTGCAGTTCCAACCAGAGCGTTTCCAACTAACGATGTGCTACGTCATTATCGATTGACTATCGGCAAGGATGACCTTCCCTATCACAGTACCTGTCCCATTGCCATGAGAGCCCGGCCCGCGCCATCTTTTCGTCGATCTGCAGAGAGGTAAATGGTTTCGTCAGGTAGTCGTCCGCTCCGGCGATGAGAGCTCTGTGCAGTTCGCGTATTCCAGGCTCGCGCTCGGCCAGCATCAGAATCATCGTGTCGTGCGCAGACTCATGGCGCAAATGAGTGATGAATTCCAGGCTATTCATCTCGCTTAAAGCCCAATCCACCAGGACAAGGTCTGCTCTGCCCATCTTGCGAAGAACTTCCAAAGCCTGCTGACCGTTCTCAGCATCAGAGACTTCAAACCCTCGCATGGAGAGAATGCGGCGCAAGACGGCTCTCATTGTGTTCGAAGTCTCTACCACTAGCGCCTTCATTACATCCTCACTTACCCGTGCCGCGCACGGCGTACTGGAGTCCTGTCTACTCCTCCTGATTCACGCAGATTGCGAAAATGAGACCCTTTCAGGCGCCTCGCCGGCGGTTGGTGAATAGAGCGAATGGATCTGGTTGTTTGGGGCCACGGGCGCTTTCTCAACCGCGGGCGGCGAAGATATATCGAGCTGCTGCCAGGAACTCCTCACATGAAGGATCATTTCGATCTGCTTTTCGAGTACCGCAGCTGACTTGCTTACGGATGCCTCCATCATCTTGGCGCGCAGATATGCATAGAACCTCGAAAGCGATTCTGCTGACTCTCCTCCGCTCTTGAGATCGACCCAGCTTTCCAACTGGCCAAGTACGAGTGCGGCGTGGTTCAGTTCTTTGCAGCGTGCCTCGATATCGTTCTTGCGAAGCGCGTTAGCCGCACGGCGAAAGTTCCCAACCAGTGTGTCAAAAAGCGCAATCATCAAGCCGATCGGACTAGCGCCGTCGATGGATGATTTCCGATATGAGAGTTCTGTTGTCATCAGCATCACCCGTTGCTATTTCCGGTTGGTGTTAGGCCCAATTCGGCATTGATTTGCGCCATCTCTGTCGGCAACTGTTGCAGCGCAATCTCAGCCTCACTGAATTCGGCGGTGAGAATCGTCTGCTGGGTAGCGATGTAGCCTGTTTCAAATTCGTTGATCTGTGTGGTCAACTCCGAATTTGTAGAGGCAATGCTGCTTAGGTCCACCTTGAAAGCGCCATTCGCCGGACTCGTAAACGTGTTCAACGTGTTGTACATCGAATTGGCAAAGCCATTCAGCGCAGAGCCCTCGAAGAAGTTCTGGACATCGGCAGGGTTGTTGGTTATCGCATTGTCCAAGGTCGCTGAATTCACAGAGAGTATGCCGGTATCTTTATCGGCATTGATGCCGAGGTCGCTCAGCATCGAAACCGTGGTGGTTGCCGCTGCCGCCGATGCTGGCTTATACACATAGTCAAGCGCCTGCTCCAGCGTGCTCTGCAAATCGACGATGGTGGGGTCTTCGGCAAGCGGGCCTTGCGTATTTGTGGTATTTCCCGAAGAATCCGTTGAGTTGGAATCGGTGAACTGTGAGGTCACCAGCCCTAGGGCAGTGTTGTAATCCGTTACAAACTGGTTGATTGCGGTTGAGATCTGCGAAGCGTCGGGGGCTACTGTCAGGTTGATCTGCGATCCGGGAGCCGCGCCCAACAGATTCAATGTAACTCCACTGATAGCTCCGGTCACCGCGTTGCTCGAATAGTGAGCAGGAACTCCGTCCACCGTGACTGAAGCATCGGCGCCTTGAGCAGCCTGCGTAAAGGCGAAGGTCGTGTCAGTCGCGCTCGGTTCATTGATGCTGAATGGAGTCGTGCCATCAGTACTAGCTATCGTCAGGTTTGTGTTGCCGCTCGAATCGGTAGTCGCGGTCGCCGTGACATAAGCGCTTGTCGTTGTCGTGGGCAAGCCCGTAGAAGGATCTGTCCCCGTAGTCGTATTGGCCGGTAGATTATTGATGGCAGTAGCCAGGTCTGCATAGCTTTCGCCAGAGGTCGTTGCAACCGTTACGGGAGTCCCATTGATGGTAAGGGAAATGCTGTTAGCGCCAAGCGTTTCGCTTGAAGTCATCTGCGGAGCGGTCCAGGAGGTGTAAGGCTCCGATACCGAGAAGTCGTTTGCGGCGCCGGGAGCGTTAGCCACGATCGCCAACCTCGAGCCAGTGGAATCACTTACGACCGTGGCATTAATACCCAGGCTGGCTCCAGAGCTTGTCGTAGCGCTATTGATGGCTTTAGCGAGGTCGGTCAGATTATCGCCCGTGGTTCCGCTTCCGGTCTGGAAGGTCACTGAAGCCCCACCGGAGGTGGTCAGTGTGAATGATGATGTCGGAAGGTTTGCGGTCGGGCTGGTTTCAAGGTCCGAATACCAGCCCGCTGTAGTTGCCAGGCTATTCACGACCACCGTGTGCGTACCGGAAACGGTTCCTGTTGCTGCCGTAGCCGTAAGGTCATTGGTGTTTGAAGATGTTACCGTCCGAGCGGCGAAAGGACCAGTCAGCGAATTCATCGTCTGCATATCGGTCTGTATCGCTTCAGTCGCCGTTTGAATCGAGGTCAGCGCGGAAGTCTGACTGGAGAGCGTCGTCTGGTCTGATTGCCATAAGCGCTCTGGTGCATTGTCTGCATAAATGGCCGCCGTAACCGCAGATGTGACATCGATGCCGGGAGTGCTCTGGCCAGCGCTCGCAGCCAGGATGGAACTTATATCGATCGCAGGAGTTGTAGTGGCCGTGGACGACAGGAGCGAATTGACTGCGGAAGTGGAGCTCATAGCTTCTACCTAAATTCCGGGAGGGCATGAGAGAATATCCGCCCGCCCCGTGAATCCGGTTTAATCAACCGGAGACCTCAGAGTTGGCGACGAGCCTGTCGAAAATGCACTCAAGATTCGACTCATCGATGGTCAATGGGGGTGGCGCCTCGCGACGCCACCCCCGGAACTACGGTGAATGTTGCGTTAAGTTACTGGACCAGCTTCAGAACCGCCTGCTGGGCCTGGTTTGACTGCTGCAGGGCGGCCATGCCGGTGGACTGCAGAACGTTGTACTGGGTCATGTTGGCAACGGTCTTGCCGATGTCGGCATTCTCAAGGCCGTTGGCTGCGCTTTGCAGGTTTGTAACCTGGCTGGTCATGTTTTGCGTTGCCGCTGTGAGCCGGTTGACCGAAGCGCCGATCATGCCGCGCTGTGCGGAGACCTGGTTGATTGCGGAATTGATGGCGGTCAGAGCCAACTGCGAATCGGTAGAGTCGGACAGGTCCATATTCACGCCGGCGCTGGACAGGCCCAATGTCGTTGCGGAGAGCGAATTGATGTTCGAAGTGATCTCTGTGTTCGCAGCAGTGTTAACGGTGCTGCTGTCACTGACGAATACGGAGGCAGTGTTGGTGCCGCCGGCAATCGCCTGTAGACTTGACAAGTCCTTAGAGTCTGTCGTGGAGACTGTCAACGTATCCCCACCGTTTGAGAGTTCAAGATTGTTTGTGTCAACCGCGCCAGAAGTGCCAGGTGTCGCCTTGCCGAGAGCAAAGATCGCAGTTGATACGTCGCCAGTAGCCTTGCCGATAGCAGTATTTAAGTCGGCAATGTCGCTCGTGCCAGCTGCATTCGCTGTGAAGGAAACTGAAGAACCGTCCTTGGCGTCTGTAATGGTCGTAACCGAATTGGCCGCCAATGTGTCAGTAAGAGCCATCGGAGCGGCATCGGTTGCCGTCGTCGTTCCGAAGTCGGTGCCGGTGTTGCCGGTGAAGACGTTCTGCCCGTTAAAGTTGGTGGTCTGGCCGATCTGGTTGATTTCCGACAGGATCGACTGGAACTCAGTATTGAGCGCGGTCGACTGGTCGCCGCTAAGGCCGCTCGTCGAGCCTTCGGTGGCCAGCGTTACAGCGCGGTTAAGAAGAGTGGTGACTTGCGAGAGGGCGCCATCGGCGGTCTGCAGCAGGCCGATGCCATTGGCTGCATTCTGTTGTGACTGAGTGAGCGCAGCGATATTCGCGTTCAACCCGCTTGCAATCGACAATCCTGCCGCATCGTCCGAGCCGGAGTTGATTCTCAAGCCGGTCGAGAGTTGAGTCAGGGTCTTTTGCAGGTTCGCCTGTGTATTGGACAATGCATTCTCCGCCGTCATGGAGGAGATGTTATTCAGGACTGTGAGTGACATTGGTGTTTCTCCTTGTTTGCCCTGTTGCGCCTGCACTCGGCTTTTTGTGTGGGGCCTGCTTTGAGGCTCCTGGTCGTCGAGAAGGAGGTCGTCTTGGACAGACCACTTATCGGCCATCTGTGAAAATCATTTCAATGCAAATGTCAAGGCCGACTTCTTTTCAGGCAGGCCAGATAACAATATGAGTACCGAGCCTGGCGCAAAATCTGATTGAGACTGCTAAGTGTGTCAGGGCACGACTTCAGTCGTGCCGAAAGAGCAACAAAATCATGTTGGGCTTTAGCCCCTGCGGTTCTTGTCCTCAGTTATCTGCAATTCCTCAGCGGCTAAAGCCGGAATCTAATTTAACCATTTGCGGCACGACTGAAGTCGTGCCCTGACACGATCTATAGCATGAAGGTGCTTTTGCAAGAAGCTCCCTATTCATAGATACAGACAGAAGAAAGCACTGAAGGTAGCCCATGCTTCTTCTTATTGATTAGGACCGCGTTCGCGCCTTAGCAGCTAGTGCAGATAATCGAGCAGAGTCTGAGGCATCACCTTGGCGGCGGCAGCCAGCACGGCACTGTTGTCAAGCTGTGCCTGAGAAAGATTCGTGGCGGCATCGGCAAGGTTGATTCCAACCAGCGAGGTTTGTTGAGTGGTTAGAGTGACTTTTTCCTGACCCAGGTAACTCTCCTCGGAATTCAGTTGATTGATAGCGCCGTCAAACGGCACACGTTGATTGCTGACATAGGTCAGCGCCGAGGAAACTGAGTTAACCGCCGTGCCGACCTGGCTTGTATCTCCACTCTGCAGTGCCGTGATTAGGCTAGTGAGCGAGCCAATTACGTTTGCTCCTGAGGTAAACAATTGGTTACCCGGCAGGTTCATGGCGACACTGAGCGAATCGCCCACTTGGACGGAATTCACCGCGCCGTTTCCCACATATGCATATGCATTCGAAACTGCGGTGGTTGGGTCGGCGGACATGGTGCCGAGTGCGGCGTCATCGGTACTGACAACAATACCGTCTGAAGCATTGTTCGTTCCGATCGATAGCTGTCCTTGCGCATTGATGGTTGCGGCAGTCCCGGCTGAGAGCGTGCCGGCGCTAACCGCATTGGTGACCGCTTGCTGTAACGTCGCAATGGTGTCGCCCGCTTGCGCTTTGAAGGTCATGGTCTGGCCGGTTGTGGCGTCACTAATCGTAGTAACTGAGCCGGCTGTTAGAGGGGTTGCGGCGGTCAGGGGGCTGCCAACTGACCCCTGCGAAGAGTTATAAGTTGTCGATGCAGCCACAAATGGCGGCGTTGTGGTTTCGGAGCCGCCAAAGAGATAGACCCCGTTGAATGCGGTGTTGGCCTGTGAAATGACACTGCTGAGATCGCTCTGCACCTCTGCAGCGATGGACTGCATTTGAGCCGCCTGCAAATCGGAGTTGGCTCCCGATGTTCCCAAAGAAATTGCTGAGTTCAGCGAACTGACAACGGAACTAAGGGCCGAGCCTGCCGCTTGCATGCGCGGAAGAACAGAGTTCACGTTGCTCGTATACTGATCGATGTTCGCCGATTCCGCGAGAGAGACAACCATATTCGCCGAGGCGGCCGGATCATCGGAGAGCTGGTTGACTCGCAGGCCGGTTGACACCTGCTGCTCTGCGGTTGCCATGGCCTGCTGGCTCTGCTGCATCTGATATTGAATGTCGGGCAACAGGCTTGTGATGCGCATCTTTGACCTTCTTTGCACGGCCGTTCGCCGCACTCCTCGTTGATTACTCCGCCGCTGCGGTTCCCATGCTCATCGTCACTGTGAACATGTCTTGAAGGGTTGAGACGACTCGAGCAGCGGCCTCGTAGGCGTTTTGATACTGGATTAGGTTGGCGGATTCCTGATCGATCGAAACCCCTGAGACCGAGCTAAGCTGATCGTTGAGCTGCAGCAGCGTCGATGTGCTCGCGGTCGATTCCGCTTGTGCGTTGGAGGTTAGGCTGCCCACCTGATAGACCAGGTTTGCATAGGCGTCACCCGGTGTCAGACCCGCGGGAAGAGCGGTTGATTGAATGTTGGTGAAATTGACAAGGTTGCCGTTGCCACCGGAAGAGCCATCCGAACTGGCCGCGATTTGAGAAGGATCCGTGATCGCCATTGTAATGTTGCCTGCAGAAATAGCGCCGCCAGCGCCGGAGGCTGCGAAAAAGTCCGTTCCTGCATCTCCATTTTGGTCGTATCCAGATGTCTGCGCCGTATTCATTGCGGATGCGAATTGATTGGCCAGAGTGTTCAACTGAGTTAACAGTCCGGAAATTGTTGTGTCGCGCGTCTGGATGCTACCGCCCAGATCGCCGCCAGTAATCGACGACGTGATGTCCGTGCCGTTCTGGTCGAGAACGTCCGTCATCCCGTCGTTCCCAGTTGTAGTCTGTAAATTGAAACTCTGGTTGCCAACGACCAGAGCCGTACCGTTCCCTGTCGTCAGAGTTACGCCGTCACTGCCCTGAGTTATAGAGACATTAGTCAGCTTGGAGAGGCTAAGGACAAGTTGGTCTTGCTGATCCTCGAGCGTTCCGCCATCCTGCCCGGCTGCCTCCAATGCATTAATCTGCGGAGTCAAAGCGGCAATCTGCTTGGTCAGTTGGTTGATCTGGCTCACATCCTGCGTCACCTGAGTGTTGAGGCTTGCCTGTTGCGAGGTCAGTGTATTTGAAGCGGTATTCAAGGCGTCGGCCAGATTCTGGCCAGCTGAGATCACAGCCTCTCGCGAACCCGAGTCGGCAGGATCGGTCGAGAGAGTTGAGATGCTGGAGAACAACGCGGTCATCTCCGTACCGATGTCCTGCGTCGATGTAGTGAAGGTCGGCTCGATCTGCTGTAGCGAGGACAATTGAGCGTTGGCGCTGCTCTGCGAAGAAGTTTCCTGCTGAACCTGCGTCTGAAGCAGCTCATCCCGCACGCTTTGAAACTTAGTCAGCTCAACCCCGTCTCCGACAGTTGCACCGGGGCCAAAGATGCTGATCGGCGCTTGCGATTGGAGGACGGGCACCTCGCGCGTATAGCCAGGCGTATTCGCATTCGCGATGTTGTTATTTGTTGCCTGCAGAGCGCCGGACGCGGCGTTGAGCGATTGCACGGCTATCGAGAGTGAGGCATTCAGAGACATGAGTTACATCTCGCATGACCAGGTCTGGCGCTTCAACCTCAGACCACGGTCCTCCTGAAATCTTCCTGCTTGGCTACTGCACAACAGAGATAGAAGAGCAATTGACCTGCCAGAGTGCTTCAAAAGGGCAGCGTACTGCAAATTTAATTCACGAATTGAATTGGCTGCCGTCCGAATCTTCTGTTCGATAGAGGGGTCAATGCCGGTGCGCGAGGGTGCCTCAGCTGAGCGAATGCCTTCGCTCACCAATTTGGCCGTGCATGCCAGGTTGGCGCAAAGCACTTCTTGCCTGTCTACGCTTTCCTGAAGTTTTGAGATTGTATTGCTAGCGATCGCATTCATGGCAGCCGAGATCTCCAACGCCAACTCCTGCATCTGTCGCAGATAGTTGGCGGCGATCTGGTCGCGCGGCTGGAGCGTTCCTTGGTTCATTGCGAGCCCTTCTTGCAGAATCTCTCATCCTGGGCTAATGAACGCTTCCACTTGCCGTTCCTGCCCGCTTACTTCACTTCCTGCTCGATCATTGCATCCGCAGTCTTGCTTGCTTCGGGCTTATACGTCCCACTTGTCACGGACTGGCTAAGAGCATCCACCTTGTCCTGACGGATCGAGGGCGTATTCATTGCCTGGCTGGTCAACGATTGGACCGACAAGCTGTCCGAGTGAAACGAAATCCGGTCTTCCGTTGCCGCCTGTGTGCCTGGACTGCCGCTGGAGACCTGTTTTGTTCCCCGATCCAATGCAATCTGGCTAGCCGTTAAGCTGTTTAGGTCGACTTTCATGGCAAGTTCTCCTGTCTCAACGTTACTGCTATCGGCTCTTCCCGACAATCGTTTCAGTCTGCCGGGCAAAGTTTTAACGAAACAGGCAAAAATTGCATCCTTTAGCCTCTATTTGGACAGGGGCGGGTGGGTCTTGGCCTCAAGTTCAACCCGCGCGTCCTCCGCCTTATGAAGGCTCTTTGCGATCATTTTGGCAATCCCGATTCCACCGGAGGCGACGAGCGATGCCCCCAGCGACTGCATGGCAATTCCTTGAAACTGCTCCTTGCCGGAGTCGGCGTCGTCACCGTCGTCTGAACCCGGCAGAGAGCCAAAACTCTGCTCAGCCTGCTGCAACCAACTGCTGAGGAGAATGGATTCGAAGTCCTTCGATGACTTATCGATCTTCGAATTCACCGTTGACGATGAGGGCGTCTGGTGGAGGAGCTTGTCCGCATTGATGTTGATCGGCTCACTGGCAGCGGAAACAGCGCCAATCATAGAAAGATCAGACATTAGATCACCTCCAGATCGGCATCGAGCCCGCCTGCCGCCTTGATGGCCTGCAGGATCGAAATGATGTCGTGAGAGGTTGCGCCAATGGCGTGCAGCCCCTTGATCAATTCGTCGACGTTCGCCCCTTCTTCAAGCTGAATCGATTGTGCCGGGGCATCGTTGACAGTTGTCTTTACTTGTTCCACCGTTTCGGCTTTGCCACTGGAAAACGGCGGCGGCTGGACAACAACGTGGCTGGTCTCCACGTCGATGGTCAAGCTTCCCTGGATTACAGAAACTGGCGAGAGGCGCACGTCGCCGCCCATCACGATCGTGCCGGTGCGTTCGTTGACAATCACCTTGGCCGGCGAATGGAAGTTAATCGAGAGGTTCTGCACGCGCGAGATAAGCACCGGCACCGACGGAGCGCCGCTGGCGGCAACATCGATATCGATGCGACGGCTGTCAATGGCGACCGCAATGGTCTTGCCAAAGTCCTTGTTGACAACGTCGGCAACATCGCGCGCCGCGGTAAAGTCGGGATTTTGCAGTAGCAATGAGACGGTCTTGAAGCGGCTCAAGTCCACCGCTGCATCGCGTTCAACCGTTGCTCCCTCTGCAATCCTGCCGACCGTCGGGTGGTTGACGGTCTTTGAGTTGCCGGATGCGCCTTCGGAGAATCCGCCGATGACCAACGGCCCTTGCGCCTCGGCATAGACTTCTCCATTTGCCGCGCGAAGAGCGGTCAGCAGCAGCACCCCGCCCTGTATGCTCTTGGCATCGCCCACCGATGAGACAGTGACGTCGAGCTTCATTCCCGGCCGTGCAAACGGCGGAAGAGTAGCGGTCACAAAAACTGCGGCAACGTTCTTGACGACCACGACGCCGGGCGAGATCTGCACTCCCATCCGCAGCATTGAATTTGCCAGCGTCTGCACAGTGAAGAAGGTCTGCTGTGTGTCGCCCGTGCGATTCAAGCCAATCGCCAAGCCGTAACCGACCAGTTGATTGTCGCGCACGCCTTGAATCTGCGTCAGATCGCGAATCTTCACCTGGCGATCGACGTCGGAGGCGAAGGCGATAATCGCAAAGACCAAAAACATCCCAACGAGCAGGGCAAGGCTTCGCAGCCAACGAGGCTGGCTCGGCGACCGCAGTTCGAGCGGATTGGCGGTTAGAAGTTCAATAGCCATAGGATTGCCTTGGTGATGAAGTTCGGTGGACGCACGCCGTCGGAGATGATTCCCTTGCCCTTCATTTCGATCTCAAGATTGCTCAGAGCCGTCGATGGAACTGTGTTGCCGGGGCCGATGTCTCCCGGCCGGACCATGCCGCGCACGATGATGTTCTCGTGCTGATTGTTCATGAAGATCTGGCGCTCGGCTTCCACAACAAGATTCCCGTTTGGAAGCACTGCAACTACCTGGCCGGTCAGGTTGGTCTGAAAGGTCGTATTCGACGCCGTCGATCCCTGGCCCTTCAGAGCCGAGGATGAACTCCCTGAGAGCAGAGGATTCGTCGCCGCGGGAGTCCGGCCCATGACGCCGGTGATGGCAGAGCTGCTGGTAAAGCTTCGCTCGCTGTCGACTGTACCCGACTGTGCTGCTGTTGTCTGGACGGCGACCTGAATGGTGATCGTGTCGTTCAACCGGTGTGCCTTGTAATCGACCGAAAAATCGCCCAACGCGCTTCCCGCCGACCATAAACTGCCGACGGTGTGGTCGTCCGTTGCCGAAACGTACTGCTGCTGCAGTCGCGCAATGTACTGTGTGCGTAGAGCCTCAGAGGCTTTTTGATCTGTCTTGTGCGCGGAACCGCAAAGGGCGAACGTGGAAGAGACGCAGAGCAGCGCGAAGACAGCGGTTCGTCTGACGAGCTTGGATTCCAACCGCATTTTAGAAGCTCCTCTTCAACCGGTTTGAGCTGACTACCTCAGCGAGATAGACCTGCTTGTGGTCCGGTGTCGCCACGTGGATCTTGTGGCCGGCAATGCCGTTCTCAAGACTGACGACCGTAACCTCAACATGCGACCGTGCATCGTCCATCACCAGAGTCGCGTGCGCGCCGGCCCGGATCACAATTCCGGAGTTCGGCCCCCGGACGGTCAATGCCGTTTCAGATGAAACATTGAGCACCGTTGGCGCACCGTCACCTGGCGCCTCCGACTTGCTCACGACGGAATAAAAAGGAAGACAGACACCGGCCATGCGGCAACCCATCTTGACCAGAGAGTGCGATTCGCGATGCTTGCCGAGCGACTTGTCGCCGAGCGGCTCAATCGACAAAATATCCAGCAATGGAGCGGGCTCGGCAGCGACCACGTTGGCAAGCAGAGAGACCTGCTCGTCCACGGTTTGCATTCCGCTGGATGAGAGCGTCTGCGCGACCAGGTGCGCCGTGAGCGGAAAACGGCCTTGCGCCTGGCAGGGCGCATGCACCCATCCGGGCAATCCCATCGCCACTATCAACGCCGGCATCCATCGGGTCTTCATTTGCTCACTCTGACGCTTTCACTGCGTTGCTCGGCCCCTTACTGGGCGAGCTGGTTCAGTTGCTGCAACATCTCATCGGCGGCTTTGACAACTCTGGAGTTCGACTCATAGGACCGCTGCGCCAGGATCATGGCCACGAACTGGTTGACGACACTGACATTGGACTGCTCGAGCATTCCCTGCTGTATGCTTCCCAGTCCCTCCGAACCGCCGGGCGTTCCCACAACCGGTTGACCGGATGCCGTAGTCGCAAGATAGATATTGTTGCCCACTGCGTTCAGTCCGCCGGGATTAACGAAGAGAGCCGTCTGGATTGTGCCGACTTGCGTGGCTGCCGTCTGGCCCGGCTGAGTGACGCTGACGGTTCCGTCGCTGCCGACGGTCACCGATAGAGCGTCGGCCGGAATCGTAATCGCCGGTTGCAGCGGGTTGCCCTCCGCAGTCACTACTTGGCCCTCGGCATTTGTGCTGAACGATCCATCGCGCGAATAGCCGATCTGCCCATTTGGCATCAGAATTTGAAAGAACCCCGTTCCCTGAATGGCCAGGTCGAGAGGATTGCCGGTCGTGGCGAAGTCGCCCTGCGTCTGAATGATCTCGGTCTCCGAAGGCCTGGTTCCAAGGCCGACCTGCAAACCCGAGGTGACTGTCGTCTGTTGAGTTGAAGCAGCACCGGGCATGATCTGGTTCTGATAGAGAAGGTCGGTAAAGTTCACCTGGCGCTGCTGGAAGCCCGTGGTGCCGGAGTTCGCCAGATTGTTGGCGATGTTATCCAGATTCATCTGCTGGGCCGTCATTCCGCTTGCAGCTGTATAGAGGGCACGAAACATATCGGATTCCTTTCAAACTTTTCGCAAATGGCATTCAGCCTCGCATCAACTGACGCGCGGCAGATCCTGGGTTGCGGTCTTGTCCATCTCGTCACTGAACATGGAGAGTGTGCGGCGCATCGACTCCACCTCATGCTGCGCCGTGATCAACTCCACCACGCTTGTGACCGGGTTAACATTTGAGCTCTCGAGCTGTCCCTGGCGCACCTTGGTATTGGTCGCGGCAATCGCAGCGCCGACAGGTGCCTTGTAGTAGGAGTTTCCAAGACTCTCGAGTTGCGTTGCGGGTGGAAACTCGGCCGTCTTCAACTTGCCCGCAATCGCGCCGTTGACTGAGATTGTTCCGTCCGCGCTGATCGAAACCGGCTCTCCAACGATCGTGATAGGGCCGCCGCTATCACCCAGAACCGGATCGCCGGCGGCGGTGATCATTTGCCCTTGCGGAGAGACGCGGAAATTTCCTCCACGCGTGTAGACCGGGCCAGCGCCCGTCTGGACCTCAAAGTAGCCAGCCCCGTCGATGGCGAGGTCGAGCTCATTGCCTGTCGGAACCAGAGCGCCCTGCGTGGTGTCCAATCGCGTCCCGCTCAGGTATCCATATTCATTGGCATCCTGATTAAGGGCGGAGAGAGGTTCGTCGTCCGTACTAGCAAGTGCGGCGCTGAACGAATTGTGACTCGCCCGGAAGCCCGGTGTGCTCACGTTGGCCAGGTTGTTGGCGATCGTATCCAGCGATGCGGTGCGAGTCATCATTCCGGCGCATGCTGCGTAATATCCGCTGCTCATTCGGTAGCCTCGGCAAGATAATCTGCACGCCGGGGGCCATTTGAATCCGCCGCTGACTTATTGGGATATTCGCTTCATTCCGGAGCAAAATGGGCAAGATTTGCCGGTCGGCACGCACGCCGAGTCAAGATTTGCCGACCTGTCTTCGCTGCGTATGAGGAGTCGATGAGAAGCACATGAGATGCAGCGCTCATCCTCACTCATCGGGAGTTTCTTGATTTGAATTCAAATCTTGGTCAGGGCTCCCACTTGTCGTTCCTGGCTGCCGGGGAGAAATCTCTAGTGCGATCCGGAACCCACCAGGCCACGTTGCGCAAATGGAGCAGTGTCCATATCCGTGCAGGAACCTGCGAGTTCGTGCGCTGCGGTGAGGATGAACCTCCACCCCGACAGCGAGGAAGAATCGCTCATGCCGCGAATGGCCTCAAGAACAAAGAGCGGCAGCGTTCCTTCCATTGCGGACAGTGCCTTTGCGTCAGTGCTTCCACGGCCGCAGTTTGGCCATCCAAGCGCCGCCGGAATATCCCCAATCCCGTGAAGCAGCCCAACCAGGTAGGCATCTTCAGGTGAGACATCATCCAGGGACTCGGCCACCAATTGTGCGTACTGCGCAACCAGACGGCAGTGCCTCCAGACAGCGGTTACTCCCGCATGTTGGCGGTCGCAAGGAAATGTGCTTGCCGAAATTGCGCCGAACCAGTCGTCCACATCCAGACTGGAGAGGCAATCCCCCATCCGGCTCGGACGCTCCTCGGCAAAATCATATTCTCTGCCAATCAGCCGCAGCACCTGAATGGTCGCCCCAACATCGCTCAGAATGAGTTCAGTGGCTATCCGCAGGTCAATACAAGGCTCCTGAAGCAACATCTCAAGGCCAAGAACCGTTGCCGACATCACCGGCACGTTGTCCAGAAAATCCGTTTTCTCCGACTGGAAGGCTTGTTGTTCCAGAAGACGCATCCCCTGCCAAGCGGAGGAGGGAACCCAGCTATGATCATTTGCCGTATCGAACGCTTGATTGAGCACTCTTCTGTACCTGCTGCGTTCCTATCGGCACAACAAGAGTATCTGTCTAAGAAAAAAGGCGCAGTTTTCCGGATTTTCGCAAAAAGTTCACAATCACGGCCATCCCGGTCGCGGGGTCTGTTGCCTGTTCCTGGGGGAGGGCAAAATTCACGCGGCTTTGAAGAGAAGGTCGATATCTCTCGGACCGCACTTCAAACGAGCCCACAAATACTCTTTGCACCTTCCGATAACGGCTTCATCCGCCTCGAGTTGAACTCCATAGCTGCAAAGAACACGGGCCATTTCGGATGAAGATTGTACGGTTTCAAACTTGATCTCTGTTGGAGTCTCGACTTCCGACTGCGCATTGACCTGTTCGATATACTTCACCTGATTCTGAAAGTCGCTGGGCGTTACAAAGCACGGTTGAGTCTTGCAACCGGTTATTTTTTCAATGGCATAGAGCAGCCCATACTCGACGCCATGAACGAATCCCACCAGCAGCATATTGGTTGTCGCCACATAGTGGAGCGGAATCATCGAATATAGCCTTACGAAAGTCGATGGGATATGAATCTCGGTTGGCACTCCCCAGGTAGGCACTGTAAATACCGGGCAGCTCCACTGCACGGCGCGGACGGCGGTAACCTGTTTTTCGCTCACCGAGCCCTGTCGCACCAGTAGTTCGCCGATCTCCGTTCCGGCTTCTTTCTGTTCGTCTCTCATTTCCTTGAACTGCGTGCTGCTCAGCAGGCCGTACCGCATCATGAGCAGACCGAGCGGCATGCGCGAAAACTGATTTGTCCTCTGCGGCCTTGATGTCGCCAGAATTGCAAGTTCCTCTTCTGCGGCTGCGCCAAAGCAGCGCGAACTGCAATACCAGTTGTCGTGCATCTTGATCCCGACCTTGCGCGCAGAAGACTGCGACACCGCGAGCGAACGATTGCAGTGGTGACATCTGGTGGTAACGGCCTTGAATCTTTCAGTCCAGGCCGGCAACGCGATCGATTGCATCAGACTCATAACTTCCCCCGTCTTCATCTTCTAATTCTTCCGGTTTAATCCTCAACTGCACTCAACGAAACGCAGAGCCAGTGACAGCCCGCGATACCTCGGTCACGCGAAGGCCATAGTTGCCGTCGATGACCACTGCCTCTCCTCTTGCAATTACCACGCCATCGAGAAGAAGCTCCACCGGTTCCTCCACCTGGCGATCAAGTTCCACCACAGACCCGCTGGTCAGATCCAAAACTTCGCGCAGGGTGAGTTTGCGCTGTCCAAATCGCAGCGTTACGTTGAGTTCAACATCCATCACAAGATTCAGGTTTGCAGGCTGCGGGTTCACTCTTTCCGTCGCCGCCTTGATCGCTTCTACGACACCTGCAGCGGCAGTTTCGGGCTGGGAATGAAGAGAGAGAGCATCGGCCAGCGCGGAATCGAAGACCATTGTGATCGAAATGCGATTGCCTTCCTCGTCGGCGGCAGTCATCCGTGCGATCTTCGACCGCTCAGAGGGAGGTTGAATCGCTGGCGAGGCGTTGACCGTAGAGTCGCCATACTCTTCCTCAATCGCGGCGCGGAACTCTCTTGATGCCGCTTTGACAGTCTTCAGCAACACATCGGAGTGCTCCGGCCCGAATTCATCTACCGGCTGACCAAGAATCTTCGATGCCAACAAGGCAGCTTCGTCGCGACGAAACTCAAGCAGGAATTCGCCTTGCAAACCGCCGCTAAGCACGAGCCTGATCCGGACGGGCTCCGATCGCTCCGGAGCCGATTCGGCGTCCGGCAATGCTGCGATCAGCCAGGAAGTTCCGCTGGCCTGGCTCATAGCTTTCCCAAGCGCGTTGAAGAATGCGCTTGAGAAGGACTGATGAACGATATCGGCTGTCTGATTGGTCATCGCACTACTCCCTTGTCGCAGCCGGTTCTTGTGACCGGGCCGAAAGTTGCGCAGCCTTTCGCGTTCCATTACGAACCAGCAGCGCCTCAAATACTTCAACGTTGTCAACGGTAAGGCGGCCCGGTCTCTTGACCGGCGCCTTCATCTTCAAAACCGATCCCGGCTTCAGGCCTACCAAATCCTTCACCAGCACCCGCATCTGAGTAATATCCGCCGAGACCATAAAGTCGCAGTCGAGAATCCGTTCGCGCAGCGTCGGGCTTCGAAGCGCGCGCAGACTCGACGCCTTCTTCGACTGCATCGCATTCAGATGCCGCAGCAGGAAGCCTACGAAGGAGGTTGGCAGCACGATCTTGAAAGGCGCGGTCGTCTCACCTACCATCATCTCGAACATCAAGACCACAAGCTTGTCGTTGGCTGTGAAGACCTGCTGAATCATGGCAGGCTTGATGCAGCGACCTGCAGTCAGAGATAGATTCAGGGTCTGCCATGCGCGTTCAACCTGACTTACGATGATCGCTGTGACGCTCTGCATGATTTCTTCATCGATCTCGGTCATCTCGCGCTCATTGGACGACCCCGTTCCAGCTCCGCCAAGCAACAGGTCGATCATGGGGAAGATCAACTCAAGATCCATCTCGATCAAGATGTTGCTTTCCATTACATTCAACGCGCAAGGCAGCAAATAGCTGTTTGGGGCTATGCGGCTCACGTAGTCGACGATCGCCATCTGTTCCAGCGAGATCAGCTTCAAATGCAGAGAAGCACCAAGATAAAGTTCCAGCGAGGTGGTGACGTTCAGAGCAAACTTCTCATGCAGCGCGGTCAGGGAACGCGCGTTTTCATTCGACAGCCTGCCGGCATAGCGGAAGTTGCAGGAGTGAATGGTGCGCGGTTTCGCATCCTGCGCCGCGTTGGCGGCTGTCTTGACAGCTTGATTCGATCCGGAGCTCGCAATCATGGCTACCTTCTGAACTGAATCTCACTCGTACTCTGAAAAACTGTCCGCGTATGGGTCGCCGGCTTCGCCGGTCTCTCGCGAAGATGGGCCAGAGAGGCGCGCAGTTTGACCATTGCGGCGGCGTGGATCTGCGAAACCCGCGAGACGACGATGCCGACCACTTGCGAGATCTCTTTCATCGTCAGCTCTTCCTGGTAATACAGCGAGAGGATCAACTGCTCGCGCTCCGACATGCGAGAGACTGCCTCGGCGAGTTGTTCCCGTCTTTCGCCTTCAAGGCACATGTCAAATGGGTTGTCTTCATCCGTGCCTTGCGCCGACTCGATCAGATCGAATGAATCGGTATGGTCGTGGATGGAGGTTGTCTGCTGTCCAACGAGAAACAGGCCGTCGAGCTGCGTCATCGTGTTTTGCAATCCGTCGAGAGGCATATTCAGGTCCGCCGCGATCTCTTCTTCAAGTGGTTGTCTTCCCAGTGAGGACTCAAGCTTGGCGACCGATGATGCGATCTCGCGTCCCTTTCTGCGCAAGGTGCGAGATCCCCAGTCCAGCTTGCGAAGACTGTCGAGAATCGCCCCACGAATGCGAAATTTCGCAAACGTGGAAAACTGCGCGTCTTTGGAGGCATCGTAATTGCGGCAGGCGTCGAGCAGCCCCAGAACGCCGGCCTGGACCAGGTCTTCGATCTCCACATTTTTTGGCAAGCGTTCGTGGATTCTGGCCGCAACATAATAGACCTGCGGCAACTCCCGCATCACAAGGTCGTTGCGTTCATCCAGGGAATCGCTACTCGCACGGTAGGCCAATTCTGCTGTTGTCATTCCATTCCTCCCTTTGTGCGGAACTCACATTTGCTGCTCATGAGAAACTCTTTCCTTTTGCTGCGTTTATTTCTGCCGGCCATCGCTTCGCTTCTCAATGGAGCACCCCCACGGACTGCACCGGCGTCAATGGCGGAACTTCTCCGGGCGAGATCACCACAATTCTGGGAATGAACGGCTCCAACAGGCGGCGAAGGTAGTAGCGGCCTGGAGAGGAACACAACAGAACGGGCGGCGCGGAGCTAATTTCCTTTCCGAAGTCCGCACGTAATCCTTCAAGCACGCGGCGTGCCAATCCGACCTGTTGCGGCGACGAAACGCCGTGATTCATGGGAAGATTTGACCCGCGCGTGCATTCATCCTCAATCGACGTATCCAAAGTGACGACCCTTAGTTCGCCCTGTTCATTGAGCAAGGGCCTGATCAGCGACCGTCCCAGCGCGTGACGAACTGCTTCGACCAGCGCAATAGGATTCTTGTTGTAGGCCGCGGCCTCAACCAGCGTCTCGAGAATTGTTCCCAGATCGCGGATCGACACCTGTTCGCGCAGAAGCTGCTGAAGAACTTTCTGCACCTCGCCCAGACTCATCAATTTAGGAATCAGTTCATCGGCGAGCTTGGGATGAGAGTCACTGAGCCGGTCAATCAATCTCCTGGTTTCATGGCGCGAGAGCAGCTCATGTGCGCTGTGCTTGATGACCTCGGCCAGGTGGGCCGCCAGCACAGAGGTTGCGTCCACAACCGCATATCCAGCGGCAATCGCTTGTCCCTGCATCTGGGGAGTAATCCATTTTGCAGGCACATTAAAGGCCGGTTCACGAGTATCCTGGCCGGGCAACAGGGCAGCGTTGGGATTGGAGCTGATGGCAAGCAGAGAGTCCCGGCGCAACTCCCAGCGGGCGATCTCAACTCCGCGCAAGTAGATCACATACTCTCTTTCGCGCAGCGAGAGGTTGTCGGTAATGTGAATCGACGGAACCAGGAAGCCAAGCTGCTGGGCCAGATTCTTGCGCATCGACTTTACGCGGGCGAGCAGTTGGCCACCCTTTTGCGCATCGACCAGGGGAACCAGTCCCAAACCAACCTCGAGCATCAGCTCATCCAGCTTGAGAGCCGCGTCCATGGGATCGACGGCGGGAGCCGCCGCACCGCCGGGCAAGGCAGCGGCCTTTGCCTTCGCTTCAAGTTCATCCACTTCATCCTGGAAAAGTTGGGGCTTGATCTTCGACGCTGCAAAGAACAGCACGCCAGCCAGGGAGAAAAAAGCAATCTTGGGCAAGCCAGGAATCAGTCCCAGGGCAGTTAGTGAGCCACCGGCAATCCACAGAATGCGCGGGCTGTTGAAGAGTTGCCTGCCAACATTCACGCCCAAAGATTCTTTCGACGCCGCGCGGGTAACGACGATGCCGCCAGCAACGGAGACAAGCAAGGAGGGCAGGATCGACACCAAACCATCGCCGACTGTGAGGATTGTGTAGGTCTTCAGCGCTTCTTGAAAGGGAACGCCCTGCTGAAAGACGCCGATCAGAAATCCGGCGATGATGTTGATCGCCATGATGAGAATGGTGGCCAGCGAGTCGCGTTGACTGAAGCGCGCCGCGCCATCCATTGCGCCGCAGAATTCCGCCTCTCGGGCAACGCGCTCACGCCGTGCGCGGGCCTGCTGCTCGTTGATGAGGCCGGCGTTCAAATCCGCGTCGATGGCCATCTGCTTGCCCGGCATGGCATCCAATGTGAAGCGCGCCGTAACCTCTGCCGTGCGCACTGCGCCGTGACTGATGACAAGAAACTGAATTGCGATTAATGCCAGGAAGAGAACGAAACCGACAATGTAATTGCCGCCCACTACAAATTGGCCGAATGACTCGATCACCTTGCCAGCGGCCGATGTGCCTTCATTGCCATGGAGCAGAATGCGGCGCGTGCCGGCCAGATCGAGCGACAAGCGAAGCAGCGTAAGCAACAGCAGGAGACTGGGAAAGATCGAAAACTGCACCGGGCGCAGGATCTGAATCGCCGTTAGTAATACCAGGATCGATGCGGTAATGCTGAGGGTCAGCAGCAGATCGAGCATGAAGCTGGGCAACGGAACCAGCATCACGAAGACCATCGAGACCGCCGCGATGGGCGCGATCCATTCACCGGATTTGCGAAGAAGACTGGACAGTTGTTCCATCATGGCTTCACCCCCGGCCGCGTCGCGGGTCCACCGGTCTTAGGATCGATCTTTTCTCCTGACGCATTCCTTGAACGCCGCTCGGCCTCACTGCGCCGCACCTCCGCCTGTGCACGGAAGACGATGGCGAGAATCTCGGCGACTGCCTGGTACAGCTTGGCCGGAATCGAATCCCCCACTTCAACGCTCTTATAAAGAGCCTGAGCGAGGGGCCTGTTCTCAACCAGCATGATTCCGTTGTCGCGAGCGATCTGCTTGATTCTCTCCGCCAGCAGGTTGCGGCCTTTGGCAACGACGATTGGCGCGGGCATATCCATCTCAAAGCGCAACGCAACGGCAAAGTGAGTCGGGTTGGTCACGACCACGGTGGCGGTTGCGGCAGCCTTCAAGGACTGCTTCCTGCGCATCGCTCTTTGCAACTGACGGATGCGTGATTTGATAACAGGATTGCCGTCTGTTTCCTTGTATTCCTCGCGAACTTCCTGCTTGGTCATCTTCATATCGCTTTCCATCTTCTTCAACGTCAAGAAATAATCGATCGCCGACCAGCACGCCAGGATGAGCAGTGACTTCCATGTCAGTTCCACCAGCATTGAACCGACAAGGCTGGAGAACGGTCTCAATCCGAGACTCGAGGCAAGGACCATCGACTCCCAGTGCGAACGCATAATGTTAATCGTGATCCAGAGCATCGCCGAAAACGGGAGCAGCGACTTCATTAGATTGCTCAAACCCACAGGCGAAAAGATCTGCCCAACCTTGCTGGCCGGATTGAAGCGATCAAACTTCAACGCCAGCGCTTCGGGCGCGAAGTTGAAGCCCCCCTGCGCCAGCCCAGTCAACACCGACACCGCCATCCCCGCCAGCAGAATAGGAGCGATCCACCGCATCACTTCAACCGAGCTCCAAAAGAGCACCGGTCCATTGGCTTCGATATCGCCTGTCGCAGCGGCATTGATCGTGTTGCGGTAAAGCACCGACCAGTGTGTAACTGCGGAGGGCGCCATGATCGCAAACACCCCTGTCATTGCAGCAATAGCAAAGACGCCCGGCAGTTCGCGCGAACGGGCTACCTGGCCCTTTTCCCGCGCCTTTTCTCGCCGTCGTGGCGTTGCCTGTTCGGTTTTGCTGCTGTCTGCCATGCGTTCCTGCCGTACAAGTTGCTATTGAGCCAAGTGAAGAATATGGTCCGCCTGGTTCATCGAATTGATAAAGAGCCGTTCAAAGATGCCCGGCCAGTACTTGAGTGCGGAGATCAAAACCAGTATTCCGAGTACGCTCTTTACCGCCGGTCCCAACAGGATCAGAGGCAATTGCGGAGCCGCCTTGCCCAGCAGACCGAGAGCGATGTCGGCAAGCAGGGTTGCGGAGAGCACCGGAGCGGCAATCTGAATGCCGACGGAAAAAACGCTGGAGCCGGCCTGCAACACCGCCATCGTGAAGCCCGCTCCAAAATGTGCGGATGACGGCGGCAAATAGTCGAAGCTGCGCGCCAGTGCACGCAGAATCCAGAAGTGAACGTTGAGGCGCAGAAAGATCAGCATCGCGATCATCTGATGGAACGTGGCCATGACCGTGGATTCAACTTGAGTTTGCGGATCGAGAATATTGACCAGCGAGTAGCCCATCTGCACGCTCAAGACCTGTCCGGCCATCTGCACGCCGTCGAAGACGATGTTGGTAGCCACGCCCAGCGCGACTCCAATCATCAATTCGCCAAAGACCACCATGGGCCACTGGCTCACCGCAAGTTGAGGCAACGTCGGCGAAAGCATTGGGTAAAGCAGCGCTGTCAAAGCCAGCACTAGAACTGCCTTCACGCGGGCCGGAATGGCGACGCTTCCGAAAAATGGCGCAAAGAGCATGATGCCCGTGAGCCGGACACCGATGGTCAGCAGCGCTCCGAAAACGTGAACCAGGGATATGCTCATTGCAACACCGCGTGAAAATCGGTTAACAGGTTAACGGTGTAGTAGGCTAGATGGCGCCACATCCAGGGCATCGTGAAAAAAAGGGCTGCCCCGGTCACCAACAGGCGGGGCACGTGCGAAAGGGTCTGATCCTGCAAGGAAGTGAGCACTTGGATAACATTGACAACCAGGCTGACGATAACGGCGGAAAGCAGGACCGGCGCAATGAGGATCGCGACCTCTTGCAGCATCAAACGGCCCAGCAAAACGACTTGATCGGTGTTCATTAGTAGAAGCTCCTCATCAAGGCGCCGATCAGTAGGTGCCAGCCATCGACCATCAGAAACAACAGCAGCTTGAGCGGAGTGGAAATAACCACCGGAGGCAACTGCATCATGCCAACAGAGGTGGTGATGGATGCAACCACCATGTCGACCACAAGAAACGGCAGAAAGAGCACAGCGCCGATTTGAAATCCGGCTTTCAGCTCAGAAAGAATGTACGCGGGCAGCAACACGCGGAAGGAAAGATCGTTGATGTTCGCGGGACGAGGCTCCTTGGCGATATCGAGGAAGAGCGCGGCATCCTTCTCGCGGACATAATGCGACATGAACTGGCGCATCGGAACCCCAGCGCGTGTAATCGCATCGATAGCGGTGATCTTGCCTGCCTGCAGCGGGATCACCGAATCCTGGTAAATGGTTGCGCCAATCGGCTGCATCAGAAAGAAGGTCATGATCACTGACAAGCCGACGAGCGTTTGGTTGGATGGAGTGGTCTGAAGGCCGAGCGCTTGCCTGAGAAAGTGAAAGACGATCAGCAGCCGCGCAAACGGAGTCATGCAGATCAGAATGGATGGGATGACGGTAAGAAATGTCAGCAGGACAACGATCGACCATTGCGCCGAACCGCCGCCTAAGCCGGTAATCCTGAATTCGTTCGGGTCGGAAGGTAGTTGGGCAGGCGGATCGGGGTTCAGATGAATTGGAGCCGCGGCGCTCGGTGGAGTGGCCTGCTGAGCCGTAGCCGGTGGCCCGAATTGCCAGAATCCCATCAGGCGTACTGCCTCTGTTTGAACGGACAGGCTCGCGGCATGAGCGGAACCTGCCGCCAAAAGCAGCATGAGGCAAGCGATGGCCCGAATGTGAACGCAGCTCTTCATGCCTGTTCCTTCATATGCGCCGACGCTGACTTGGCGATCTGTTGCCTCACTCGCTTCAACAACTGCTTCTTTGGCGCGGCCGTCGTCTCCTGAAGAACGTCACCGAATGATTCATCGCCCTTCAACTGGGCCAGCAGCGCCACATTCGTGGCTCCGCCGCCGACAAGAAACTGGCGTCCATCCACCTGAATCACGGCAACAAAGCGCTTTTCACCGAGCGAGGCCGTCGCGGCCACTTGCAACCGCCGGGGGTTGGCGCGGTTTGCCTGCCGCTCCCGAAACCATCTCCACGCGCGGGAGAGAAGCCCCGAAGCGTTTTGCAGAGTCTTCAATTGCGCGCCACCAGGAAAGACGAGAAGTGGCTTCGCAGCTCTCCGTGCCGATGCCCGTGCAGGACGTTCGACGGCAATCCGCGCCAATGAGCCGCGAGTCTTCATGAGAGGTCCGTGAGTCGTACGGCCAGGCGATCGCCAACGACTTCGAATTCTGTCCAACCGACCAACTGCCCATTCACCCGCAGGGGCAAGTCGCTGCTTTGGTGATATCCCGTTTCGACGATGGAGCCATTCGTCAGGCCCAGCAGATCACCCACCGTGAACTTCACCACCGGAATATCCAGCGCGAGGGTACAGGGAAGCCACGGAAGAACTTCCGCGGGATCCCGCTCCGAATGCCGTTCAACCAACTGGGGGCCCTGTGCCGGTTTTACTTCGATTGCCGGCTTCGCGGAGGTCATTGCCGTGTTCATGATTTCTCTTCTCCGAAGCCAGGATTTCCATCGCTCAACCGTCAAGCAAGAGTCTTGCTTTTTTCAGTTTGCTTTGGATTGCCCTTCGGAGGCCGCCCACACCGGCCTCTCGACTAGAGGGTGAAAGCAATCGAGAGGCCGTTGCAGTGAGAAGACCGGGCTATAGGCCCGAGAACTCCCGAAAAATGCGCCAAGTGGCTGCGGAACAATGAAAAAGCGACATCAATGGCCGCGCTGCAAGACCTCTTCAGGCGTTTGGGCATCCTGGGTCGAGGCGGCTTGGTGAGGCAGGCATGAGAACGATTAAGAAGAAATGGGCCTCGCCGCTCAGCAATGGCGCTGAGCGGCGGGCCGTTAATGCAACACTAAGAAACGTCAAGCGCAACGGCTTACTGGATCATTGCAAGAGTTGCCTGGGAGACCTGACTGAAAGTGGTAATCGACTTGGCATTTGCAGAGTAGGCCTGCTGCGCCACGATCAGCTTGGCAAACTCGGTAGCGATGTCCACGTTGGACTGTTCGACGTTGCCCCCGATGACCGTGCCCCGTCCACCTGTTCCAGCTACCCCGGTCACAGCAGCGCCGGAGGCACTTGTCGCTTGGAAGTCGTTGTTGCCGATGCTGACAAGCCCCTGATTATTGGCAAAGGAGGCTACGGCAACCTGTCCCAGCGCCATTGTATTGCCGCTGGTGAACGTGCCTTCGATGGTGCCATCCGATTGGACGGTATAGGTTGTGAGTGTGCCGCTGGCAAACCCATCCGTTGTGGAGGCGCTCGTCGCGCTTGCCGCTGCCGTCTGCGTGATCGTCGGGTTGGTGACCGCCCCGAGGGCGCCAACCGCTCCAAAGGGTCCAGTGAGCACCAATGGCGAAACGGCGCCGTCAGCAAGAGTCGGAATGCTGATGGGAGTAATACCGGTGATCGAGGTCAACGCGCCCGTACCGTCGAAGTTTAGCGTGCCTGTGCCCACCTGCGTATTGCCCGCCGCTCCGGCAACCACATCGGCGGACGGCACGGTGACCGTGTAAGTCCATGTGTTTGTCGCTGTCTTGGTGTAGGAGACTGTGAGGGTATGCGCCGATCCCAGCGAGTCGTAGACCGAAAGAGTGCTGTTGGGAGCTGTGCCGTTCACCGCTGTGTCAGAATCGAGATTGGCAGTAATCCCAACTGTCGTGCTCTCCACTGCGGGACTATTTACGCTCCCAACCTGCAGCGGCTGCAAGGCAGCTGTGGAGTTCACGACCCCCTTGACTGCGGGGTATCCCAACAGCAGTTCCCCACCCGGAGTCACAAGTTGCCCGGCGTTATTGGTGGTGAAGTCGCCTGTGCGCGTGTAGTTAGTATTTCCCAGTGAATCCTGCGTAATAAAGAACCCGTTTCCTGAGATAGCCATGTTGGACGCGGTACTCGTAGCGTCTAGATTTCCTTCACCAAAATTGGAGACAGTGGAGGAGACATTGACGCCCGATCCTATTTGCACGGGGTCACCGGCACCGTTTGTAACGCCGGTCTGGGCAAAAATATCGCTGAAGGTTAAAGTCTGGTCTTTATAGCCATCGGTGTCGATGTTGGCCAGATTGTTAGATACGGATTGCAGTTGATCCTGAGCTGCCGTGAGTCCGGACAGTGGTGCTGAAAAAGCGCCCATTATTTGCCTCCTGTGGCGTTGCTATTGGTTCCCGTTAGGCCCATGGTTGCGGTGTTGATTGCCGAGTTGAATGAGGCTGCCACCGCTCCACTATTGCCGAAGCCCAGGGGCATCATCGTATTCGGATCAAACGGAAGTTGGCTAGAAGCCGCGGCCGCGGCTGAAGGTGAAAGCGGACTGGTTGCACCACTGGTGGCCATAGCCGGCGCAGGGTTCGTCACTGCGGCTGTCGTTGCCTGAGTCGCGGCAGTCGTTGACGGAGTGAGATTCTGATTAATGCTGATGAGCTGTTCGAGCTGATTCAGCGAGATCATCTGGCCGACCATCTGCGTCGGATCCACAGGAGCGGTCGGGTCCTGATTCTGCAACTCCTGCGCCAGCAGGCTTAGGAATGTTGTGCCCAACCCGCTGGCCGAACTGCTGCTTGAGGTTGAGCTGCTCGAGCCGGTTGAACTGGTAGCGTTCGCTTTCACGCTGGCAGTTCGTGCCTGTCCGCTGCTTGCCGCCGGCATGAGCGCGCTCAACGTCGTCGGCATCATATAGTTGGCTAATACAGTCCCCATGATTGCTCCTTTTCCGGTACTTCGAATTCCCTTGATGCTACTTAAACTCTGATGTCGAGACGGGCATAGTCTGAGGGCGCTGCCGCCGCGACAGATGAAAGCTGTTGTTCGGCAACACTGCTGCCTGATTGGCTGGCGGCCATGTTGCCTGCTGGCTGCCTGCCGCCGCGCGATTGGCCGGACGAGTCGTTTGACATGCCGCCAAAGTTTCCTGTTCCCTGCCCCGTTGCCGCGCCATTCATATCGATGCGCACATCCGCTGGCTGATTGCCACCCAACCGCGCCTGCATCTCCGGCAAATGCGTGACGAGTGTCTTGGCAAGTTCCCCATGTTCCAGCGAGATCTGAGCGGAAACCAGATCTCGGGTGGTAGAGGTGCTGATCGAGATGTTGCCAAACTCGTTCGACCGCATGCCGACGCGCATCTCGGATTGGCCCATGCTCTGAATCAACCTTGCCGTGTTGATAACCGGCTGAGCCTGGGGCAGAGCAGTCGAAGCGTGAGTTGTTGCGCTATCCGTTGTCTTCGGTTCTACCCCAGCGGCTCCTGCCGGAGTTGAGGAGGTGTGCGCCGCAGAAACAGTGGCCGTACTCTGCGTCGGTGCGACCGCCGCTGTTGAATGGCTTGGCGCGCTCACTGTGATCGGGGCAGCGCTTTGCAGTTGAGAACTGTTGCCTCCCTGACTCTGATTGCCCGACGAAGGCGAATCCTGAGAGCCGGCTTTCGATGCCGTCCCGGATGCGGCATCAGCGTCTTTTTTCGCTTCCGCCTGGCCGGTGCTGGCACCTTTGTCACTGGTGGAAGCACCGGCCTGCTGCTTCGCTGAAAAAACCGGCTTGAAACTCGAAGCAATGGTCTGAATCGTCCCAAACGACCCGTCATAGAGCGGTACGGAAGCCAACTGATCGCCAATGCTAAAGGGAACGGTAATCGTATTTGCAGCAGAACTCTGATCGGCCGCTGTCTGCGGATTGGTCTGAATGTTCGAATCGGTCTTCAAGGCAGAGGCAACAACATCCTTCACAGATGCGATCAGGGCGGCATGCTGGACAGGGACCGGATTGATTTCGATCGGGCTATTCGCGACCGCATTTTGCACCGCATTCGAAATTGCGTTCTGCGCAACAGCCGCGAGCGAGTTCTGTACTGTCGGATTATCTGTGGCCAATGGTGTGGACTGGACCGCACTGGCGGCTGCGCTCGGATCGTCATTCCCGCTCTTTGGTGAGGCTGCGATCGGAGTCTTCATCTCTTGAACCCCGGCGACCGGCAACGGCGATGAGCTCTGAGACAGATCATTGCTGGACGGAGTAACGCTCGATTGAACGTTTACCGCCCCGACGATGTTCTTCTGCAGGACGCTTGCCTGCGCATCTATTCTTTGGGTCTCAGGAAGTCCAGCCGACATCGCATTCCGCGTGGGTTGGCTGGCAACCGCGTTTGAAGTGCCTTGCGCTGTCGTCGCTACGGCGAGGGGCATCTGCACAGTGGCTACCTTCGATTGAACGGCCGACTGCGGAATGCTTGTAGAGATAATGCTTGCCAGCGTCGCGATTGACTTGGCTCCCGCCAACCCTGCTGATGAAACATTCCATGAGGGCGGGTTGGTCGCGTCTGTCGAAGCAACGCTGGATTCGTTCTCGTTCCACCCTGCCGCATTCATATTCAATGCAGGCTGGCTGGCCACAAAGGCTGAGGCTTTCTGAGCTGTTGCCGACCCGTCGAGAGGCGTCCGCACTGGCATAATGTTCGACTGAACGGTGGCCGGCTGCAAGGTGTTTGCCTGTGCGATGATCGATAGTGTCTCCGCCAGCCCTGTCGATGAAACATTGCCAGTGACCGGGATGGGCGCGTCAACCGAAGCAGTCGGAGTCATTACCGATTGGGCGAGTGGAGTCTCCGCCGTAGCAAAACTCGATGGAACAGCGGAAGGCCGGAGAATGTCTGCTGGAACAATATTGACCTGTGCGGTTCTTGCTTGGGTATCTGTTAGGCCTGTAGTTTTCGCGTCCAGAGCAGGCTTATTGGCCGCGACGGCCCGAGTGCTCTGGCTTTTTGTCAGTCCGGTGAGCGGTATCTTCACCGTAGCAAATCTGGATTGAAAGCCCGCTGCCAGAACGAGGTTCTTTGCGACGTTATTCGTCTGAGCGATTTCTGTTAGAGCGTTGCTCGATTCGCTCACCGTCGTCTCATCTGCCGGTAGACTCTGAGTAAGCTGGCGAAGAAAACCGGTTGACTTTCCATCCGCATCCGTCGAGCCCATAAGAAGAGTTTGCAGTGTGGTAACACCTGCATTGAACTTAGGGTTCTGCTGGGAATCGCTCGACGACAAAATAGCGCCGCTATCGATCACTCCGGTTTGCGCCTTCGTATCGTCGGGAGCCGATCTCTGTCGGCGTCCACTCTTACTACTGCCATCGCTCATGCTGTTGCCTTGAAGAAATGACTTCGATGCCGCAAGAAGTGATTCGCTGAATGCCTGTAAAGGCTGTTCAGAGGTCTGAGCTGTGGAGCGAGAAGTTCCCGGCAACAGGTTAAACATTTCGAAGATGGCTTTTGCGATCACGCCTCTATATTGGCACTTGACGCGCCAAACTGACCCCGCCTATTTGCCGCAAAGTTGGCCCTATATTTTATTTAGAATCAACGGCATCCAAGAGAGACGCTCCACGCCGCGCGCAAGACTCTAACGAACTCGGCAACATTTGCCGCATCCGGTCTAGGCAAAGGCTGCCGGGTTGCGGCGCTTAAAACAGATTCACATTTCGGCTTGGAGCGGAACCATCACGACTGGCTGCAGCTATCAAAATAGGAGACTGCGGCACACTCATTCGGTCGCACGAAGGAACCGTCCGCGCTGGCTCGATCGACCCCATAAATCGAAGGAATCGACGCGCTCAGATGCGCGGCAATGTTATTAATTTGAGAGGTAACTCATCGAGAAAATTCTTCTATAACAATGTACCGTGCAAGGAAGCTATTGACTCCTGCCATAACTTACACCGCAAACAGAAAATTCATACCTGACTTAGTGGTCAAACGCGACCTCTCCGGGCGATATAGTTATCGTCAATGGTCTTCTGCTCGGATCGGGCAAGACCTGATTCGTACGCATTGCGCTTCTCATCGTGCATATTGGTGAGCACTTCGCGATTCCGGCGCGCGGCCTCGTAGATTGCAATCTGCCTGTCGCGCAGCTCTTCCAACTTCGCAATTTGTTCCTCGCCAACCTTCCGGTTTTGCTTCAGTTCATCCATCCGTCCATAAGAAGCATGAACGTTGTACCCTGCGCGAGCCTTGAAAACTTCGGCGCGACGCGAAGCATCGATTTCCACAATCTCAGCCTCGATGCCAGCCAGCGATTCGCGCATATGAGCGATCTCGGCGTTAATCTGCTGCAACATGCGTTCTTCTTTTTCTTCAACAACGCCGCGTACCCGAAGCACTGTAGCAAGTGGAAACTGGAATGACATAATCAGCTCGCAATCTCGAGAAGGGATTTAACTACATCTGGAAAAGCTACAATTTGTTCGGGACGCTGGTGCAAGAATGCGTTCAATTGCGGCAGAATTTCAACGGCCCGGTCAAGCATCGGATCGGCGCCTTTTTGGTACGCGCCGATTCGAATCAAATCTTCAGAACGTTCGTAGGAAGCCATCAACAAGCGAAGAGCCTTGGCTCTCTGCAGGTGCTCTTCCGATGTAATATTCGGCATCAAACGGCTCAGGCTCTCAAGCACCGAGATCGGCGGATAGTGATTTCTCATGGCCAGGTTTCTATCCAGGATCACGTGTCCGTCGAGCAGCGATCGCACCGTGTCAGCGACTGGATCCTGCTGATCGTCGCCTTCCATCAGCACGGTATAAAACGCAGTGATGCTTCCGCCTTTGAAACAGCCTGCGCGCTCCACCAATCGTGCAAGCATGTTAAGCACCGAGGGCGTATAACCCTTTGCTGTTGGCGGCTCGCCGGCGGACAAACCAATCTCTCGTTGCGCCATTGCAAAACGTGTGAGTGAGTCGACGACCAGCAGCACATTTTTTCCGGTACTGGCGAAAAACTCCGCGATGGCAGTCGCCGCCAAAGCTGCGCGCAATCGCAACAAGGGAGATTGATCGGAGGTAGAGACAACCACGACGCATCGCTTCCGCCCCTCATCGCCGATGACTTCGAGAAACTCTCCAACTTCGCGCCCGCGTTCGCCCACGAGCGCCAGCACCGTCATATCGGCACTCGTTCCTCGAGCCATCATGCCGAGCAAAGTGCTTTTTCCCACTCCGCTACCGCCAAAAATGCCAAGGCGCTGTCCGCGTCCGCAAGTTACAAACGCGTCCAGAGCGCGGATGCCGCAGCCCAACGGCTCACGAATTGGAACACGATCGAGAGGCAGCGGAGCGGAGCCGTCCACCCAAACCGTTCGTTCTCCACGATATTCACCCTTTGAGTCGAGCGGCCCGCCGGTTGCATCGATTACGCGGCCCAGCAGATCGCTGCCAACCCGGATCGAAGCCCGTGTTCCCCAGGCGACGATCCTGTCGCCGAAGCGAATGCCCTGAGGATTTTCAACGGCCATGGAAAGCAATGTCGATCCGCGAAAGCCAATCACTTCGCCGGAGTACTTTTTGCCGCTGGCGTTGGTGATCTCGCAAGACTCTCCGACAGAGCAGAACGGACCTTCTGACTCGATCAGATTGCCAACCACCTGCAGCACGCGTCCGCGCCATCGCAGCGTCGATCCACGGTCAAGACGGTCGAAGTAAGGAGCAAGCGAGCCCGCAGCATTCATTTGATCGCCGGCCTCTGAGCGAGCAGGTCAAAGAATCCCTGCTCGACCTCTTTCAATTGCGAGTCGATGCTGAAGTTTGCAGAGCCAAGATCCGTTTCGAGAATGCAATCGTCCGGGCTCAGTTGAGAGTCTTCAATGATTGCGATGGTCGAGCCGTTGTGTGGATTCGCCAGATAATCACGCCACTTTGCCGCGTTGGCAGGAGTCGCCCGCACTGAAACGCTCGATCCGTCATGCAGCTTATCCACTGCAACCCGGACTAATGCCGCAACCAGCAGCGGATCGACCTGCGCCTCGCGATGCAATATCTTGGCTGCAATCGCCAGTGCCAGATGAACCACCTCGGACTCGACCCGCGAAAAGTAGTTCTTCCGTTCATTGACGAAGACTTCCAAAGCCTGTGAGATCTTTGCGGCCTCTTTTGCCGATCTTGCTTCATATTCCGCCCGAAGGCGCTTCTCAGTCTCAGCCGCCGCCTCGGCGCGTGCGCGATTGAGCAATTCGCCGATCTCCAGCGTCGACACCCCCGGCGCCGCCTGCTGTTCTTTCTCTTGCGCAGGCCTCAGTGTCTCCTGCTTTGCTTCCTTGCTATTCACAGGGGCAGGAGCACTCATGTCCCGGTACATGTATGAAGTCACCGGAGCGGGGAACGCATGGCCTGCTGATTCGTCAAACGAGATACTCATCATTTCCCTCGCCCTTCAGCACAATCCTGCCTTCGGCCTCAAGCTGCCTGGCAATCGTGACAATTTCAGTCTGTGCCTTGATCACTTCCTTGGCGCGAACGGGGCCAAGCAACTCAATGTCCTCCTTGAGCATTTCAACCGCCCTGGTCGACATGATCCGGAAGAAGTGGTTCTTCAACTCCTCGGCCGTTCCCTTGAGAGCCGTTGCCAGGGTTCTCTTGTCAATCGCTCCGGCAAGCTCGCGAATGTGCGTTTCACCGACATGCAAAAGATCTTCAAAAGTGAACATGAGATCGCGGATACTTACCGCCAGATTCGGCTCTTCGTTCTCGATGTTTTCCAGTATCTCCTGCGCCACGGTCGTGTCGATGCAGTTCATGATGTCCGCCACACTCTGGAATCCTGAATAAGTCCGCTTGCCTTGCTCGCCAACCGTGCTCAGTCGCTGGCTCAGCAGGGTCGATACTTTTTCCGCCATCTCCGGCGAAAAGCGCCGGAGGTTTGCCAGTCTCTTCACCGCCTCGGCACGAGTGTCGCTGGGAAGGCTCATCAGCAAGGCCGATGCCTGATGATCGCCGAGTTGACCGAGAATCAGAGCGATCGTCTGCGGATGTTCGCTCTCCAAAAACCTTGCCAGCTTCTGCGGATCGGCACGCTGCAACGACTCCAGCGGTTTCAGTTCGCGAGCCTTGGTCAGCCTGTGCAGAATGCTCTCCGCTTCTGTTTCTCCAAAAGCCTTGACGAGCAGGCGCTGGGCAAGTTCATAACCGCCCTGAACAAGATACTCCTGAGCCTGAGTCATCCGCTGATACTCTTCAATCACCTGAACCGTCAATTCCGCCGGGATGGTTCCAAGGCTTGCCACTTCATCGGCCACAAGCTGCAAATCATGCTTGTTCAGATCGCGAAAGACCGTGGCGGCAACATCCTCGCCGAGGACCGTCAGCAAAATTGCGGCCTTGCGCGCGCCGCTCAGTTTCACTCGCTCGATAGCCTGTGTCATTGAGCCTCTTCCCGCAGCCACGCACGCACGGCAATGGTGCTGCTCTCAGGCTCAGCCTGGACAAACTCCGCCAGTTGCTTCTTTAGAACAACCGAGCGCTTGGCAAAACTGGAGGCGGGTTCAATCACCGGCTCCTCCTCGGCCGCAGGGACCTGCACTGGGGGGCGATGTGAGACCAGCAGCGAATTTGGAATGGAAAGGATCCGCTTCTGGATCGGCCGGATTGTAAGAAGATAGACGAGTACAAACAGGCCCAGCAATACCGCATAGCGAAGGACGAATGAGTAGTCGGTCAAGTCCTTCCGTGCCTTTTCGACAATCGTCGGAGCTTGAACCTCCTCCGTCTCGGGTCGATCGAAGGAAAGATTCTGGATGCTGACCACATCTCCGCGTGCGCTATTGAAGCCGATGGCTGCCTGCGCCAGTTCGCCGATCAGCTTCAATTCATCCGGCGTCCTCTTGTGACGGGTTTCAACCCACTTGCCATTCTGCTGTTTCCGATCGACCGCATCGTCGAGCACAACAGCGGCTGTCAGGCGGCGGATGCTTCCTGCCGGTTCAATCACGTGGCGGGTCGTGCGATTCACGCCATAGGTATTGTTATCCGTTTTTGAAGACTGGCTCGGCTCTTTGGCGGCAACGGATGTTGGAGGCTTGGCTCCGGGAACGTTGCTTGTGGTTCCAGGAACCCCGCCGACTCCAGCACCCGGAGATGTAGCTTCCTCTGAGTGCTGCATGGTGAGCACGGCGCTTACTGCAGGATCGTACTTCTCCTGGCTCTCTTCGCTGCTGCCGGTTTCATACTCCACATTGACGCTGGCGTGAATGCGGTCGGTTCCAACGACAGGTGAGAGGGTCGCGATCAGCCGCCGCGTCAACTCCTGTTCAAGACTTTCACCGCCGGGGCCAACGCCATTTCCCTGGCCGAGCGACTGATTGGAATCCGCATCGATGATGACGACGTCCGACGGCTTAAGCTCATCCACCGCACCCGCCACCAGCCTGGAAATGGCCGCGTAATCTTCCCGTGACAGGTTTCCACGACGCAGGCGAAGTGTGACCGAAGCCTTTGCGCCACGCTCTCTGTCCAAGAAGACCGAGTCACTCGCCATCACTAGGTGCACGCGAGCGCTCTTGACGTTGCTGATGGTCTGAATCGTGCGCTCCAATTCGCCTTCGAGAGCGCGCTGGTAGTTCACCTTCTCATCGAACTCCGTTTGTCCCCAGGAAACCTTGTCAAATATCTCAAAGCCGATGCGCCCGCTATGCGGTGCATCATGTGAGGCAACTTCCAGCCGCGCCGCGTCCAACTGATCCGCAGGGACGCTGATGGATGTGCCGTCTGGTCCTACCACGCAAGTGATCTTCTTGGCCGCCAGCTCTGTTGAGATCGCCTGTGCATCTGCCGGTTCCAGCCCATTCATCAACGGCTTCATATCCGGCGTTGAAATCATCTTTACAACAAAGATAACCGCAGCCAAAGTAATGGCCAGCCCGAGGCCAAAATATGCCTGCTGCTGCGGACGAAGGCCCGTCCAGAACACCTTGGCGCGTTCCATGGCCTTGTCGAGGCCTGGCGCTTGCTTTGTCGTCGCTAGTTGAGTTTTGCCGGCCATAGGTCCCCGCTTTTGCCGCTTTCTTAGAACTTCACGCCAGGAACTGCATCCCCCATGCGTTGTTCCTGTACGCGCGCCTTACAAGGCGCAACCTCTAAAACTGCATCTTCTCGATGTCCTGATAAGCGCTCACGATCTTGTTGCGAACCTGCATCATCAACTGAAAGGCCACGTCCGCCTTTTCGACTGCGATCATCACCGAACTCACGTCTGCCTTGCCACCCGTCAGCATGCTGCCAATTTGCTGTTCGGCGCCGCTGTTGAGCTGATTCACCTGCTGAAGCACATTACTAAGTACGCCGCTGAAGCCCCCCTCTGTAGGAGCAGGCTGAAGCTGCGGCAATTTAGGAAGGCTGCCGATGCTGCCAATGGAACCGAGACTTGTAATTGGGCTGCTCATCTTCAAATCTCCTGCTTAACTCTTGAGGATGTCAATGGATTGCTGAATCATCTGCTTGGCTGCGGCCACGGCAGACGCATTCAACTGATAGGACCGCACTGAGCTCATCAGGTCCACCATTTCCATCACTGGATTGATCGCCGGATAGGCAACGAAACCATCCTTGTCTGCATCCGGATGATTTGGCTCATAGCGCATGACGGGCGGTGTTGGGTCATCGACAACTTCCGAGATCTGCACGCTGCCAGGCTCGGGGCCCATCAAGTGGCCTGTGCTCGCAAGAGCAAGCCGGAAACCGGAACCGCCGGGCGCCTGAAAAACGACTTCCTTGCGCCGGTAAGGCCCGCCTGTATCCGTATGCGTTGTCTCGGCATTGGCCAGGTTCGAGGCGACGATTTCGGAGCGCTGACGCTCGGCGGCCAACGCCGAACCACTCACTGTCAATGAGTCGAAGAGATTCATTACTGGCCTCCTCCGTTGATCGCGCTGAGCATCTGATGAAACTGATGCTTCACCAGTTGAACGCCGATCTGATATTGCAATTGCGTCTCGGACATCAAGATTCCCTCGCGATCGAGGTTCACGTTATTGCCGTCCGCGCGCTCCATGAGACCGGGAACCTCGCGAATCACGGGAGTCAACTGCGCGGTAACTCCGTCATCTTCGGTCTGGTTAAGGGTGCTGCTCATGGCCCTGTTCAATTCACCTTGAAAGTCGATATCGTGCGTGTGGTAGCCGGGCGTATCGACGTTCGCCATGTTGGCTGAGATCGCCTGTTCCCGGGTGACCGTCAGCTTCAAATAATTTTCCAGCGTTGGTAACAATGGTGTCGTGGACATCAGGCATATCTCCTTGGTGGGAGCCCATATTCCCTGATCTTGTTGCGCATCGTGCGCAGGCTGATCCCCAGCATTTCGGCCGCGTGGGTGCGATTGCCATTTGTAAGCGCCAGCGTGTTTTCGAGATGAATTTTCTCAATCAATGAAATCGGCGTGCCGGGAGCCGGCAGCGCGCGCGATGTCGGCTGCGAGCTTCCCATCGGATGAAACTCTCTGACAAAGCACTCCGCATCGATCGTTCTGCCCTGATTGAGCGAAAGCACGCGCCGCATAAAGTTTGCCAGCTCCCTGACATTCCCCGGCCAGCTATACGCCTGAAGCCGTTCGATGAAACTCGCATCCAGCTCCGGCGCCTGGCAATCGGTCTCGACAGCAAACCTATCTGCAAAGTGCTTGGCCAGTGCAGGAATGTCGTCCAGGCGATCGCGAAGACCGGGGATAGAAAGTGGAATGACATTGAGCCGATAGTAGAGATCGGAGCGGAAGCGGCCCTGCTCCACCATCGAAGCCAAAGATGCATTGGTGGTAGCGATGACGCGAATATCGACGTGGATCGAGCGCGTCTCGCCGAGGCGCTCGAACTCGCGCTCCTGCAGTATCCGCAGCAGCTTCGGCTGCAGGTTCAAGGGCATTTCGCCGATCTCGTCGAGCAGCAGCGTGCCGCCGTCCGCCAGTTCAAACTTTCCCGCCTTTGCGCCATTTGCGCCAGTGAAAGCCCCTTTGGCATGTCCGAAGAGTTCGCTCTCCAGCAGGTGTTCCGGCACGGCCGCGCAGTTCACTGCAACAAATGGTTTGCGGCTGCGGTCGCTGGCCTGATGGATAAACTTCGCCATCAATTCCTTGCCGGTGCCGCTCTCGGCTTCGATCAGCACATCGGCATCGGTGCTTGCCGCGGCGCGTGCGCGCTGCAATGCCATTAACAAGGATGGAGAGCGCCCGATAATCCCCGGCGTCACGATCTCTTCATTCACAATCTTGTCGGGTGCTTTAACCGAGACGACTTTCTCATTGATCCGCTGCATCACGCGAGCCGCAGCGGCCTGGAGCTGTTCGAAGGAGACCGGCTTCGTCAGATAATCGAAGGCCCCGCTGCGCATCGACTCCACAGCCTCAGGAACGCTGCCGAAGGCTGTCAGCAGAATCACCGCCGTTGTCGGCGAGTTCTTCTGCACCGAGCACATCACCTCGAAGCCATCGCCATCCCTCATGCGAATGTCGCTGACCACGAGATCGAAGCTGGTGAGTTCGAATGCCCGAGCCGCATCGCGAACGCCGGTGGCCGTTTCCACCCGCCAGCCGTGGCGCAGGAAGTTGGCGCGCAATGCGGTCCGCATTCCTGGTTCGTCGTCGACTACTAATACCGAAGATTCACTGTTGCTTTCAAGCGTGCTGTTCATACCAAGGCCAATTCCATCTGGTGCACTGGAAAATGGAGCGTGAATCGAGCGCCTGATTGCGCACAGTTGGTAGCGGAGATCCGCCCGCCGTGCTGCTTCATGATTCGCTCGCAAACTGCCAGGCCCAGTCCGGAGGTGTCGCCACTTCCGCTGAATCCAGGCTCAAAGATGCGGTCTATCTGATCGGTCCGGATGCCGCAACCGGTGTCGGAGAATTCGGCAATGATGACCTGATCTCCGTTCTGCTTGTTGATTGCATCGCTCTGTTCAATCCTGAGCGACACCGTAACATTGCCGCCCGCCGGAGTATGGCGAATGGCATTGGAAACCAGGTTAAGTACAACCTGCTGAAGTGCGCTTGCATTGCCCATCACCTGAGTCTCGTCGTGACCGGTCTGCCAATCCAGCGACACCGCTGCCTGATCCGCAAGCGGCTGAATGAACTGGATCGCATTGCCAATTACCTCGCAGAGCGATACCGGCGCGAGCGCCAAAGAACCGTTGCCATGGAAGCTCAACACATTGTTCACGGTTCCCGACAGCGAACGAATGCCCGCGCGCAGATTAGAGATCCATTCACCGCGGCGCTCGTCGTCCTTCTCAATCAACTCGGCGAAGAGCTCCAGGCTGGCTAATGGGTTTCTAATTTCATGAGCAAGGGTCGTAGTAATCTCCGCCAGAGCCATAGCTTTGCGTCCGGCTTCACGCTCTTGCTCAGCGCGCTTCTGGGCGGTAATGTCGCGCAAAATCAAAATTGTCTTGGCCAGCATCCCCGGCTTACCCGTTGAACGGAATAGCCGGCGATTGCGAACCTCGACCCAGCGTTTTCCGCCCGAGCCGCGAACGCAGAACTCTTGTCCCGTCTCGCCACTTGAAGCGTTTTCGTAGGACGCTTCAAGATTAACGCCGCTCCAGATTGAAATCTGCCGCAGAGTCGTCTTCGATTCTGTATTGAAGTCCGCTTCTTTGAGTCCAAGCAACCGGCGGCACTCGGGGTTGATCATCGAGATCTGCCCCTCGCAATCCATTACCAGCACGCCGCAAGGCATCGAGTCCACAATCTGCTGCAGAGCCTGCCGCATCCGCTCGTTTTCGGCCAGGCTGGTGTTCAGAGCCGCATTCCGTTCCGACAGTTCCTGGCCGAGTTGTGAAACTTCTTCCTGGAGTGCCCGATAAGAGGTCTCAAGGCGCGATGCCGCCGTGATGAACTCGGCGAACTCGCCGGCCAGCAGCACAGCGTTTCTGGCCTGCATCTCGAATTCGTCCCCGCCGCTCGGGACATCCGTGAGCGGGGGATTTATTTGCGCGAGATGAGAAGTAGGCAGCATCTGCCTATTCACTATGCAAGATGAGGGCCAACTTGATTTACGTTTTCAAATGGAGATCGAAAGGCGAAGATCGCATCCATATATCTGCTCTGAAAGGCAAAAAGCGAAAAACACTCGTCCGCTTCTTACCCTGTAGACCATCCAACGACCTGCTGGCCCGCAATCTTCAACCAGAGCCGTCGGGCAAGATTTGCCGGGTCTTCTCCTGGTCGTCCACCTTCAATGCCAACCCACCGAAAATTAAACACACTGTGACCAAAAAGAATCAAGGGCGCTGCTTCAGTCCCCCGCCGGCTTTCACCGACTGCGGTAGATGAAACCAGCCGACGCATTTTCTCCCGGAGGGAGAATCGATCATAGCCCAGGATTGGGATCCCCACGGACAGGTCTTCGTCCGTGGGGTGGAGTACAAGCGCAGCACAGTCCTGGGTCAGAGTTCAACGAAGGTTCCCCGTCCCGTATGGACGGTGCGAAATGCCTCTATGAAGAGCTGTTTTTTCGCCACTACTTCAAAGCCAGCCCTGATCAACATCGAAGCGCGCCGAAAAGATCCGGAAAAATTGGGCTTTACAGGTAGCGGAGAAACTCGATGCGGAGGGAGGCGGGGGTTTTAACCCCCGCATAAGACAGCAAAATCAACGTGGGCTTCAGCCCCGGAGGGACGCTTTCTGCCACGATCACCGGAAATCCCGAGTCTTTCGCTGCCTGTTTAGCCCCCGCGGGCAGTTTCTTAAAAGAGAATGTGCCGGGCCATGATCTCTCGATCACCGCCAACAACAATACTGGACCGCTCGATCACGTTTTTCAGTTCGCGAACGTTCCCCGGCCAGTTGTGCTGCTCGAGAGCCTGGACTGCATCCACGCCCAGTGAGACCCCAGGAGAGAACTTCGCGAGAAAAGCCTCGGCGAGCTGAATAACATCCCCGTCGCGTTCGCGCAACGGCGGCAGCTTGATCGGAAAGATCGCAAGGCGATAGTACAGATCCTCGCGAAACAAACCCTGCTTGACCCTGCTCATCAGATCGGCGTTCGTTGCGGCGACCACCCTTACATCCACCTTCAGATTGTCGTTGCCGCCAATCCTCTGCACTTCTCCCTGCTCAAGGAAACGAAGAATCTTGCTTTGCAGTGAGAGGGGCATATCTCCAATTTCGTCCAGGAATAGCGTCCCGCCATGCGCCGCATGGATGCGGCCGATGCGCGACTGCACAGCGCCGGTAAAAGAGCCCTTCACATAGCCGAAGAGTTCGGCTTCGAGCAGCGACTCGGGGATTGCAGCGCAGTTGATCACCACCAGAGGCTGCTTTTGCCGCAGGCTGATCAGATGGATCGCCTGCGCAACCAGATCCTTTCCCGTGCCGCTCTCCCCAGTCACCAGCACCGTCGTATCCCGCCGCGCGACCATGTGGGTGAGCTCATAAACCTGCTGCATCGGCGCCGAGTCTCCGATCATGCCGCGAATGCCGAGCCGTCCCTCCTCATGCGTCCGCATCCTTTGCAGCCGCTCGGGAGAGATGGCGTTGGAGGGCGCATTGCCTCCGCCATAAAGCAGCTCCGTCAGTTGCGCTGAGAGCAACGTAGGCGACGAGGTACCCAGAACAAGCTGCCCGGTATGCGAGTTCACCGAGAGAATCTGGATGTTGGGGAATTGTTCGCGAACCATCGCGCTGAATTCGCCAGACTCAAGATCGGGCAGAAGTGGATCGAGCAGCAGAATCTCGCTCACGTTTTCGCTCAGACACTCAAGCGCTTCGGCGCCGCTCGCGGCTTCGGTCAGATTCCAGCGAGGCTGGCGCAGCTTGTCTCTGAGCGCCAGGCGAAGTCTGCTGTTTGGACTCACGAGCAACACGCTAATGACGGTGCTTTCGTCTGAACGAAACTTCGGAAAAGAAGACGACCCCATCACTGTACCTTCCGCAACGTCTATGGTTTCGATCGGACTCCCAATCATTTGAGCGGCCCCCAAAATCAGCAATAATGCGCGAGCGCAACTCCCTGCAACTCGATCTGCACGCTAAACGGTTTCAGGCTCCAGGAAAAATCGGCCTGCTGGCTTCGAATATTGGCCTCTGCAAAGGCCATGCTAAGACTCGTTTCTGCATTCACAGCATCAACACATGAGGTCAAATTCCGCACCACAACTCGAACGGCATTGGATGAGGACGAAGCAATCAATTCAACGGTGTCCTGTGGACGGGATACCGCATGGGCAATCAGCAATACTGTCGACAACGCTTGAAGCGTGCGAGCCTTGTCGATGAGAACCGGCTGGCAATCTTCGGAGACGATCGAACGAAGGATTATCTTGTCTTCCTTGAACAGGAGGTTGACCCCGTCGGCCACATGCGCAAGCAGAGGATGGATCGGAACTTCAGAGATCTGCGGTTTTGTGCTCTCCGTGCCTACGAGTTGCTGCAGGCAACCGAAGAGTGCGCACAGCCGCTCCACCTCGGCGGCTGAGCTTGTGGCTAGTTCCCTGAGTTCTTCAAGATTCATTTGACCCACACGGCTGTTGCCAAGGCTGGCCCGAAGAATCGAGAGCGGCTGCGCAGTGGCATGGATGCACTGCGACAAGTTAAAAAAAAGTGTTTCCGACGCAGACTTCGGCATTGGTGATTCCCCCACAGGACTCACTCCTGCTAATCGTTGCTCAAAACATACCCCACGCCGCGAACTGTGCGGATCAGTTTGACTTCCCCCTCGGAGTCAATCTTGTCCCGCAAATATTTCATATACACGTCGACGATATTTGTTGTGGAATCGAACGTCGTGTTCCATACATCCTGCATGATGGTCTGGCGCGAGACAGCCTTGCCCGCGTTGTTCATCAGGTACTCAAGCAGGGCAAACTCGCGCGCCGTCAGATCGATTCGCCGATCCCCGCGCAGCACCCAGTGCTCTTCCCGGTTGATCGTCAAATTGCCGATCTTCGCCGGGCTCGCCGGGGCGGTGTAGTTGCGCCGCAGCAGACCGCGAATGCGCGCCAGCAATTCCAGAAACGAAAAGGGCTTGATCAGGCAATCGTCGGCTCCCTGCTCAAGCGCCGACACCAGATCGTGCGTGTGATTTCTCGCCGTCAACACCAGGATCGGCAGCCGCGGGTGACTCACGCGTACCTGCTTCAAGACGGCCATTCCGTCCATCTTCGGCAGGTTCAGATCGAGAATGACGAGGTCGTACACAGAGTCCCGGATGTCGTTGCGTGCGGATTCACCGTCGTAACGGATCTCAACGGAAAAAAGCCTGCGCTTAAGTTCGCGGCTCAGGAACTTCCCCAGTGGAACATCATCGTCCACCACCAGAATCTTCTGCCCGGTTGAATTAGGCTGAATTTGGAGGGGTTCTTCTGCCTCTGGCTGTGATTGAGAGCCACCAGAATGCGCACCGGTTCCCAGCGACTTCGAAATAAGTGATTCAGGACACATGGCTTTGATTTGCAATCTTATCATCGAATTCTAATTTATACAAAGAATAGGTTTACAAAATTTCATACATTGATTCTAAAGAAGATAATTCATAGTAAATTCTAACTCGTAAGCTGTCTGACATTTTCTTCTAACAAAATTTCCACGCCAGCTTGAACTAATCCTAAGAAAATCAGCCTACCGAGATCTTCCCTCGCACTCAATCATCGCCTACACTCATAGAGTGCGCTTTGGTCCGACTTTGAAGAATCAAGCTGCCAATTGGCGCGCAAAATGCAATTGGTTATAGTCAAGGCAGCTCTCGGAACGAATGTTGAAACTCCGGGGCACTCCTGCCGATAGGTACGAAAGCCACTGGTCGGCATGTTCATCCTGCCTCCAGAACCGAGAGGAGTCTGCGGGAATGACGGAACTGAATGGCATCCGCAATTTCGAATACAGGCCTTGCCGCATCACAACGGGCTTTGACGTTGATTTCATTGTGGGGGATGAGACGTTCATCGGTCTTTGCCGCGATGTCAGCGACACAGGCATTCGCGTCAAGCTTGACGGCTCTGTGGTTGTCGGCGACTCCGGCCTCCTCACACTTCGCCATCCAATGGGCACACTCAAGGTCGATGCCCAGGTCGCCTACATCGACAGTTTTTATGTCGGGCTTATATTCGATTTTGAAACGCCCAGGGAACGCACAGCAGTAGCCGAATATATGGCCGTTATCGCCAACCACGCTGCCGCTTCCATGCTGATTCAATTCCCCTAGCGCTGTTAAGACTACTCAGGCCGCCGTCTGAACAGTCTTAATAGGCCCCAATCAAGACGCGCATCACACCGCAAATCTGATCACCATCTCAATGCGCAGTGGTTTCTTGCGCCTTGCCTACCTGTGCAGGAGGCAAACTCGCCTCATTGACTGGCGGCAGAGAGCCTTTGGAGACAAACGCGGGCAGTGCTTCGGGCGCGGGAATCGATTGAATGATCAACGTAATCCTCCGGTTTGAGGCATCCTCCGGCTGTTGAGGCTTGCGGAGTTTGCGGTCCGCGAAACCGCGCACCTGCACCACCTGCTTTGGACCAAGGCCGTTGCTTTCCATCAGCCGTCTGGCGGTGTTCGCGCGGTCTGTCGAGAGCTCCCAGTTCCCATAGACCGCCTGGCCGGAGTAGGGTTTGGAATCGGTGTGCCCCTCGATCGAAAGCGAATTCGGCAGCTTGCCCACTTCGGGAGCCAGAACCTTCAGCACACCCTGGAGAGCTGGGGTTGGTTCCGCACTTCCCAACTCGAAGAAAGTACCATGTGGATCCTCCATCAGCTCGATCTGGAGGCCCTCTGGAGTCACTGAGATTTCAACCAGCTTCTTGATCTTGTCGAAGTTCGCCATCTTCGCCATGGCCTTCATCAGGTCTTCCTTCAACTTCTTCATGTCCTGCTCTTTTACCGCACCGGCATCTCCGGCCCCGCCCAACTGCGTGCCTTTTTTCTGGCCAGTGCCGTTCGGGTCGCGAAAGTATCCTCCAACCGCTTCCTGAACGGGCTTGCTGCTGTTCATCAGCCACAAGACGATAAACAACGACATCATCGCGGTTACAAAGTCGGCATAGGCCACCTTCCACGCACCGCCATGATGGCCGCCGTGACCGCCGCCCTTCTTCTTGACGATAATGACCTGTTCGTCGGCTACCATGGTTGCGCCACCCTATGCGGCTTC
>CAYVMS010000001.1:66554-68015 GCA_964452615.1 uncultured Occallatibacter sp. | reverse complement strand
CAGGCGACGCCTATGTGACCGGCGACGCTAATTCAACGAATTTTCCCGTGACAACGGGTGCGTTTCAAACTGTGAACAACAGCACCAAGCTCAATACTGAAAACGCGTTTGTGACCAAGCTCAACGCGACCGGCACGGCCCTGGTGTACTCGACCTACCTCGGCGGCAATAACCAGGATTACGGCTCCGGCATCGCCGTAGACAGCTTGGGCGACGCCTATGTGACTGGAAGTGCGAGCTCGTCGACTTTTCCCGTAACAGCGGGCGCCTTTCAGGTGGATAACCTTTCCGACCTCACCATCGGTTGGGCGGACGCTTTCGTCACCAAGCTCAATTCAACCGGCACGGCGCTGGTGTACTCGACCTACCTTGGCGGCAGCTTGTATGGCGCTAAAGGCGCGGCCATCGCCGTGGACAGCTTGGGCGACGCTTATGTGACCGGGAGTGCGGCTTCGACGGATTTTCCCATCACAAACGGCGCGTTTCAGACCACGAATTTCGCTGCTGCCGGCGCGGGGCCGCAGACCGTCGCTTACAACGTGTTTGTGACCAAGGTCAACCCAACCGGCACGGCGCTCGATTATTCAACCTTCCTGGGCGGCTCAATCGACGATTTTGGCGCGGGCATTGCCCTGGACGCCGCAGGCGACGTCTACGTGACCGGCGTGGCGTGGTCGAACGATTTTCCGGTGGCGGGGAACCCTTATCAATCCACCAACCCTGCCTACGCCAATGACGCTCCAAGCGGATTTGTCACCGAGGTCAATCCGGCCGGCACCGGCCTGGTGTATTCGACTTTCCTGGGCGGCAGCGGTTTCCCGCCCCAAGCCTGCGGCAGTGACTGCACTTCAAGCGGCTCGGGAGATTCCGCCAGCGCGATCGCTGTGGACGGCCTGGGCGACGCCTATGTGACCGGCACTGCGGTTTCGTCGAATTTTCCCACCACGTCGGGCGCTTACCAGACCGTGAATAACGCGGCAGGCCATACCAGTCCTGTTGGCATCAACGCATTTATCACCAAGCTCAACCCAGGCGGATCGTCGCTGTTGTACTCGACCTACCTCGGCGGCAATGTGCAGGATTATGGCTACGGCATTGCCCTGGACGGCGTCGGCGGCGTATATGTAGCCGGCCTGGCGACATCGACGAACTTTCCCACCACGACGGGCGCTTATCAGACCGCAAACGGCGGCTATGAAGACGCATTTATGGCCAAGCTGGCGATCGGCCCCGTCAGCGAGCAGGTTGCCACGCCCAACGTGGTTGGCGACACTCAGGCAGCCGCGACGACAGCCATCACCGGTGCTGGACTCGTGGTTGGCACAGTTACTACAGCGAGCAGCTCCACGGTCGCATCCGGTAATGTGATTAGCGAAAGTCCGATCGCTGGCACCAGTGTCAACTCCGGCTCGGCGGTTAACCTGGTCGTCTCAACCGGCCCGGCGCAAGTCGCCGTTCCCA
>CAYVMS010000001.1:0-66454 GCA_964452615.1 uncultured Occallatibacter sp. | reverse complement strand
ACACTCAGGCAGCTGCGACGACAGCCATCACCGGCGCTGGACTCGTGGTTGGCACGGTCACTACGGCGAGCAGCTCCACGGTCGCATCCGGTAACGTGATTAGCGAGAGTCCGATCGCTGGCACCAGCGTCAACTCAGGCTCGGCGGTTAACCTGGTCGTCTCAACCGGCCCGGCGCAAGTCGCCGTTCCCAACGTGGTTGGTGACACTCAGGCAGCTGCGACGACAGCCATCACCGGCGCTGGACTCGTGGTTGGCACGGTCACTACGGCGAGCAGCTCCACGGTCGCATCCGGTAACGTGATTAGCGAGAGTCCGATCGCTGGCACCAGCGTCAACTCCGGCTCGGCGGTTAACCTGGTCGTCTCAACCGGCCCGGCGCAGACGAGCTCCGCCGCAACGCCCGTCTTCTCACCTGCCGCCGGTAGTTATACCTCTATCCAGAGCGTGACTATCACCGATTCCACTTCCGGCGCAGCCATCTACTACACCACTAACGGAACCACGCCGACCATCTCGTCCACCTTGTACAACGGCGCAATCGCCGTCTCTGCCACGGAGACGGTCGAAGCCATCGCAGTAGCCAGCGGCTTCTCCAACAGCGCAGTTGCTACCGCCGACTACATCATCGTGGCCGCCGCGCCCGGTTATACGCTCAGCGCTACTCCGTCGTCGCTCACCATCAAGAGCGGCTCGACGGGAAGTACGGTGATTACACTAGCGCCAACGGGCGGATTCACAGGCACAGTGAACTTCTCCTGCGGAACGCTGCCGTCTAAGGTCACCTGCAGCTTTGCGCCCACCAGCTTAACGGCCCCTTCCAGCGCGCCGCTGACAACTACGCTCACCGTCGGCACCGCCGGAACCACAACCGCTTCCCTCCGAAATAACCCAGCAGGAGGTGTGCTTCCTGAAATATTTGCAGCCCTGATTCTGTTGCCTCTGGGCTTTATGCGGCGTATCCTTCGAACCAGAATGACTGGAAGTCCGTGGCTTGTATGCTTGCTTCTGCTTGCAGGAGCAACCCTTGCCGCGGCAGGCATGCTCGGAATGGCCGGGTGCGGCGGATCAAGCAAATCATTCACGCCGGCTGGAACCTATAGCATACCCATCACTGTAACCAGTGGCGGGACAACAGTCCCATTTACCTTATCGATCACTGTTCAGTAGTAAGGCGATACAACGAGACGCATTCGAGAAAAGGTACGGACCAGCGAACGGGTTCGTACCTTTTCTCCGTTGTGAAAACAGGGAGAGCGTCATCGAACTTGTCACGTTCCGAATCCCGGACACAGGCCTTTTCGGGGCCGATTCTGAACAGAAGTCGTTACCACCTGCCATAAAATGGTCGTGGCTCATTGTCGCAACATTCAAAGCTGTCGCTTGCAACTGTCTGCGTATATCCGCACCTTCATCATGCAGTGCTTGGTCTACCTGAAGTGGTCACTGTACCAAGGCAGTTTCACCACATCCCGAATAGGCGACTCTTACTCCGCGTTTCTCCTGCGGTGTTTATGCCGGCATTCCCTCGTAACGCTCCTTGCGCACGCTGGCAATACTGCAAAGATAGGGCACTGGCTCGGTCAATGTGCCAGTTTCCATAGCCGACCACGCCGGACAGCGCGGGCAGTAGCCTCTCATGTCACAAGCCAGGCAGAGGGAGTCGAGAGGCGGCGCGTCGTCCACAAAGTGCTGCAGACCTTCCCAGGCGGCGCGAAAACCGTTATCGAGCGGCCGCACCCCTGGTTGGAACAAGTTCAGGCAAGGGTTCATCTCGCCGGAAGAATTGATGGCAAATGCGGATTTCCCGGCTTGGCATTTGAAAACGGGGGCCTTGCCGGCGCGTGTGTCACGGAGCGCGGATTCGATCCGCTCGCCGGCATCCAGGCGCTCGGTGGCTTCCAGGCTGACGCAATCGTGAGCGGACAAGCGGCAGTCTTCCACATCGGAGGGTTTGCCATCGCGCCGCTGCATGAGCATCCAGACCGCTGAAAACGCCAGGCCCCAATTGCGCGCCATATGCCGCATGGCTTCCAATTCGCCGACGTTGCTCCGCGTGATCGTGGTCTTCAGTTCCAGCCGGACGCGATTTTTGAGGAGCGCTTCAATTCCGGCGCAGCAGCGCGCGTAAGAGCCTGGGACGCCGGTGACAGCTTCATATGTGGCGGCAGTCCCGCCGTAGAGCGTGATTTGGGTGAGACTGGGCGGAATTTCCCCTAGGCGTCGCGCGATCCTGTCGGTGACGAGCGTTCCATTGGTGAAAAGCGTGAGCATGAGGCCCAGGCGCGTGAGCGGCGTGTAAATATCGAAGAAGTCCGGGCGCAAAAAAACTTCGCCTCCGGTGAGCAGCAAAAAGACCATGCCGTTGTCCACGGCATCCTCCGCAAGCGTGAGCCACTCCGAGGCGGACAGTTCCTTTTGGCGCCTCGCAACATCGTGGGCGGGTTGGCGGACATAGCACATTTGACAGGAAAGGTTGCAACGCTCCGTCAACTCAAACGCGCCGTTCACAGGCTGGCGAATGGCGGTAGCACGGCGCTGCAATTCACGGACCAGTGCGCCATGTTCGGTAGGCAATGTGGTCATGGTTGAAGCAATCCCAACTGCGCCATCTCATCCAGGAACGATTGCGCATCCGCGTGGGCGAGCGAGTAATCCACGTCAAAGTGTTCCGCCACGGCGGCGGCCAGTTCGTCCACGGAGCGCTCTTGCGCCAGAAGTTCCCACATGCAGCGCCCCGTGCCGTTCAGGACGACCAAACCAGGCATCGCCGCAACACGCACACCCAGCGGGACGAGAAAACTGTCGCCGCCGATGCTTCGCATTACAAGGTCGTCTTGGCGTTTGATGATTGCGCTCCCGAGTTAAAGATGGATATTGCTAGTTGGGCGGCGGCAAGCGCCGCCGCCCGTCACTATATCTCTGCAGTTCCGCCCCGCTTGCCGTTGAAGCGCAAGCATCACCATGAGCTTCGGAAGGAATCGCCGGGCTCGTGCAAACTATCCCTCGCGCGTTCGCTTCTGTTCGTTGCCGAACCGCGCACTTCAGAGATTTTCAATCTGCCGAAGAATCAGCAATCGGCGCACTGAGAACCGGAACTAGCAGAATTTCCAGCACCGGAATCACAATGCGCCTATTGTGGATCATTCGCCGCACGGATTATCGGGGCACGGGGAATTGTCACTCGGGTAATTTCCCGAAGGCAAAGACCCGCTCTCCTGTTTGGGGCTAGTAATGACCGCAGAGGGCCGCTCGTAAGGCAATTTTACGCCGGCGCTTGAATTGTTGAATTGTTCATATTTGGTATTCATGAAAACCCTCCTGAAAGCAAAGAATCGGTTGTTGAATTGCGGGGATGGACAGGTTATCGAATGGGTTTGGACTCCCATAGGACCTATAGCGTGATATTGCATGGATGATTCCATACAGTATCACAGTCCGTCAAGCTCTACTCTCTTCCACCAGCAATTCAAAGCGGGAGGAGCATTGCAGGAAATGAGTGTATTCATAAGGCTTTCCTATGAGGGGAAGACGATGTAGGCGGAGATGGTACTGATGTGCTCGAAGAATCTGTCAAGACTGATACTTTCGTTCGAGATTGGCGATACAAAGTTGCAACTGAAGTCTGCCTTGGCTTGCCTTACAGAAGTGACAACCAACAGTTTTACGGTGGACAAAACTGAGACGGTTCCATCAGCAACTCCGCATCGATTACAATTGCCCCAACTCCGGCCTAGAATGCTGCTCACTTGAATCGAGGATTGAATGACTGACAAACTCTATTGCCCGCAGGAAGACATCGTGACATTGATGAAGCAGTTCAACCAGCAGGTTAAGGAATCGCCTGAGCTTCCTGACCCCGCGACCCGGTTGCTTCGTGCGCGGCTAGTCTTTGAAGAGGCTCTCGAGTTCGTCAAGGGTTGTGGCTGCACGGTGACGAGAGCCATTGGCGAATCGGCCGACGGAGAAGGGGCCACAGTGATTGACGAGATCGGTGTGGTGCTTGATCCCAACGGCAAACCTGACCTCGTCGAGTACGTGGACGGCTGCGTCGACCAGCTTGTTGTCACGTATGGAGCGCTCAACGCTGCTGGTGTGAAGGCCCAATCTGCCTGGGATGAGGTGCAGCGCAGCAACATGAGCAAGGCCTGGCCGCATTGCAGTATTTGTGACGCTGTTCTGGTGCGGGGCAATGGCGTGGTACTGGTTCATCCAGAGGACGCCAACGCCCACAATGGAGAGTGGAGCACTGATCTCAAGGTCCACAAGCGGCCGGACGGTAAGGTCATCAAGGCGCCGACCTACTCACCGGCAGAGATAAAGCGCGTGATTGAAGAGCAGAGCCGCCAGGCTAAGGGATAGTTGAACCCGTTCATGATCTTCAAGCACTGAGGTGCGCTGTACAAGCCGAATAGGGCATGCCTTGCGGCTCGTTCAGTACGCCCTTAAAGATCATCACTCACGAGCTCTAAGCGATAGGGATCGCTGACCACGACCGACTCCCTGCGTGGCAGAACGAAACCCATTTCGCCCCACTTGGAGAGCAACCGACTTGTCGTAAACAGGGTGGTGCCGGTCATCTGAGCCAACTCTTCGCGCGAGAGCGAGATCTCGACTCCTCCATGCACTTTCTTGCCGATATGCTTGAGCAGTCTCAGCAAAGCGAGAGCAACGCGCTTGGCAACTTTCTCTGTTGCGACTTCGCGAAACCGTTCTTCCAACTCATTCAGTCGAGAAAAGAGGATCTGACTGATGTTCTTCCTGATTTGCGGGTACTTCAGCATGAGCTCTTGAATAACCGAGTACTCCCAGAGCAATGCCGTGCTTTGTTCCATGGCGCGCGCCGAGCATCTGTGGTGACTGGAGACGGGTTCGGAGAGCCCACCCGCTACATTGCCGACACCGTAAATCCAGAGAATGACCTCATTGCCGTTCGGGCCGAGCTGTGTGATCTTCACGCTCCCAGAGCGAATTAACGCCAAGTTGTGGACTGGGTGCCCTTGCATGAACAGCATCTCGTTGCGAGCAAAAGCCTTTGGCCGTGCTTGCCGTGCAACGTCCTCGCATTGATCCTGCGATAAGCCGGAGAAGAGCGGGGAGGTGCGAATCAGAACGACGCGCTCCGCCAGGTTGGCTGCGGTTAATGTTGTCCCTGCTGGACCTTGCCGCAGTGTATGCAGAATTGCTGTCGCCATAGTTCCCCCTTACATTGGTTCGATCTGCATTGGTTGACTCCAACGCCGGCTTTGCCTTGAGCGCCAGCGAGGGTATCTATTCAAGCTCCTGCTTCGCTAAAAACTAACTCAGTCTCGGCTCGTTTGAATTTTTTGGCAGATTGCATATGGGTATTGCGCCCCATGGAAATTTCCGCTGGATCATGTGTCGCGGTTAGAGCCGGCAGCATATAAGCGATAGCATTGAGTAAATCGAGCGGATGCGCCCACTTCGGCATGAAGCTATAGACCAGCCGCTCTGGAGCTGCGCTCATTACGTCGTACACGGACGCGATGCCGGAAAGAAATAACACTTTGCAACGGGGAAGCATTGCGGTGATATTGGTTGCGGCTTCGATCCCATTCATTTCACCAATGAATATGTCGGAGATCAGCAAGTCGGGGATAAACTCCGCCGCTTTCAGCAACGCTTGTTCTCCGCTGAAAACGGTGGCAACCTCGTATCCATGACTCGCCAGGATCACGGCCAACTTCAATGCAATCGTCCGCTCGTCGTCCACGACGAGGATTTTGGTTTGCTTTTTGTTCCCGTATCTCTTGTGCATCATTGCGATCCCTCTTTCGCGAAATACATGGCCGTATCTCAGGCAGTGTTGGAGTTTCTAAATTGAAAATAAGGGAGGCGAATCTCTGTCGCTATAGGCAAATGCTGGATTTCGTGTAGGTCTTTCCGAGCCGGATATGTAGGAGATTTCCTACGGCCAGAGAGCGGATCAGCTTAGCAATGTAGTTGTGATTTTAATTGCGCGGATTTCGGCACGAACAATTGGCCAGAATCTCTCTGACCGCCCGCACTAGGTCTTCATTCGCTTTGTCTTTGTTGACATAGGCTGCCGCGCCGGCCCGCAAACAGCGCGCCGCATATTGGTCTTCCGGCTGGACGCTCACAATGATCACAGGAATTCGCGGGTAGATGCTCTTGACGTCTCGCAGTACTTCCAGTCCGTTGCGCTCAGGCATGTTGATATCCAGCAACAGGACAGAACACTCGGCTACGGCCAAATGTTTGAGTACTTCATTTCCGTCGCTGGCTTCGGAAAAATGCGCCCCTGGAAGTGCATCGGCCAGGATCTCTTTGAGGCCGTGGCGCACAGCGGCATGGTCGTCAGCGATCAGAATATGCATGGTCTTCCATGCTCCCATCTGCGCGCTGTGCTTATATCGATGCGAGAGTTAGAGCGCCGAATCGGTGATTCTTCTGTCACTGTATCGGCGCTCACGCTTAGGACTGGAGAACGGGTAAATAGAATGGCTAAAAAGGCCCAGAGTTGCTTTTCGGACATACAGCTCTCCACAGATCCAAATTCGCCACCAACAGATCAATGGCACTCGCTGCGCCGATTTTCTTCACAACTGTAGAGCTAACGGCAATTGATATGCTGTTTATGAATTAATGGTACAAGAGTCGCAGATGCATTCAAGTCAGTGAATGCTGGTTAGGCTGTAGGTTTTTGCGAATGCGGAGTGTAGGGTTTTTCCTACACAAGAGAGCAGTCTAATCGATAAGTTGGAACGTCATTGCATAGCGGGTCACTTCGGCATTGCTCTGCATTTGCATTTTTTCCATGATGCGCGTCCGGTAAGTGCTTACCGTTTTCACGCTGACATGAATCCGGTTTGCAATTTCGGTCAACGGCACGCCGGAGGCGATCATTCTCATTACTTCGAATTCCCGGTCCGAGAGCAACTCATGCAAAGGCTTTGCGGCGGGTTCTTCGAAATGGGCCACCAGTTGCTCTGCAAAGCGCGGACTGACGTAGCGGCCTCCACCGAGGATTTTCTTGATCGCCTGCGCCAACTCTTCCGGCGCGCTGTCTTTGTTGATGTAGGCGGACGCACCGGCCCGCAGGCAGCGCATCGCATACTGGTCCTCAGGCTGCATGCTCAGCACGATCACGGGAACTCGCGGGTAGTCGCGCTTCACATCCCGCAGCACGTCAAGCCCGCTGCGGCCAGGCATATTGATATCGAGCACAAGCGCGCTCACCGGAGATCCGGCCAGGCCTTTCAGCGCCTCATCACCGTTGCCGGCCTCTGAGAACCGCGCACCAGGAAGCGCCTCGGCCAAAATCTCCCTCATGCCGCGACGCACCACGGCATGATCATCTGCTATCAGAATATGCATTATTCCTCACGCTCAACGCTTGCAGCATGCAGAGGCACACGAACAGTCACTGTCGTTCCCATACCAGTGGAACTCGATACCTGCACGTCGCCGCCGCACACCTTGGCTCGTTCCTTCATTCCCAAGACTCCCAGTGAACCTGTTACCTCGGATTCACGAAAGCCCTTTCCGTCGTCCTGAACGATCAACACGAGATTCTCATCCTCTGTCTTCAAGGAAGCGCTCACAGACTGTGCCTCAGCATGCCGGGCTACATTGGTCAGGCACTCCTGAAAGATCCTGAAGATCTCGGTGGCCCGGTCGTTGTCCAGCCGTAACTCAGTAGAGGGCATAGAGATCTCGCAGCGGACTCCTGTTCGAGAGGCGAACTCGTTGGCTTGCCACTCGATGGCGGCCGCCAGGCCGAGATCGTCTAGTATTCCTGGCCGCAACCCGCTACAGATCTTGCGCACCGACCGGACGCCCTCGTTGATCATCTCGATCGATCCCTTCAGACGGTTGTGAACTTGCCCTTCGGATTCCGGCAGATGCCGCGCAGCCCAGGCCATATCCATCTTGATCGCGGTCAGAATCTGCCCAATCTGATCGTGCAGGTCGCGCGCAACCATCTTGCGTTCCTCTTCGCGAACCTGTTGCAGGCGTTTTGCCAGAGCCTGCAGTTGTTCCCGTTGATAGGCGAGCTTCTCGTTTCGCAGCAGTGCAGCCTCAGCCTCTTTGCGTTTTGACGTGTCTTCGCTGAAGATCACAATTCCGCCAATCTCACCGTTGGCCTTGCACCAGGGCCGAATCTCCCAACGTATCCATTGCACAGAGCCGTCAGCACTGGTGAAGGTGTCGTCATCTCCGCTGAGCACCTCGCCGGCAAGTCCGCGGCGATGCGCCTCTTTCCACTCTTCCGGAATCTCCGGAAAGATGTCGTAGTGCGACACGCCGTCGAGATCGCGATCGCCGAGATTGTAGTCGGCTTTCCAGCGGCGGCTCGCGTGCAGATAGCGCATCTCACGGTCGAACATCGCCAGCGCGGCTGGAGCATGCTCGGCAAATAGTCCCAACTGCTCTTCGCTCTCGCGCAAGGCCTGCTCAGCTTGCACGTGGGCAGCGCGAGCGCGCAGCGATTGAACGCCAAACTCAAGGTCTCGCGCCAGTTCCTTCAGCAGGTCGACCTCGCCCTCTGAGAACGCATCTGGCTCACGCGCATAAATGGTGATCGCTCCCCATGGCTGGCCTTTTCCCCTAAGCGGAATTGCCAGCGAAGAGGCGTAACCGCGCTTGATGGCATTTTCGCGCCAGGGGAGGAAGTTTGGGTCGGTCAGCATATTCCTGCACATCGAGGGCTCGCCAGTTCGAATGGCGGTCCCGGTGGGACCGCTGCCCTGTTCGCTCTCATCCCAGGTAATCCTGAGCGACTCCAGATATCCCTCTTCAAAACCCGAGTAGGCAACTGGCCGGACTGTCTTTCTCCCGTCGTCCTCGGCGATGCCGATCCAAACCATTGCATAGCCGCAATCCCGGGTAATAATGTGGCAAGCCTCTTCGAGAAATGCCGACTCGTCGGAGGCGCGCAGAATTGCCTGATTGCTGTTGCTGAGCGCCTTCAGCGTGCGGTTGAGCTTGGAGAGGTCTTCCTCGGCCCGCTTGTAATCGCTGAAATCGTTAAATACGATTGCCACCCGCCGCTGCTCGGCCTCTCCAACGCGATAGGCATGAACGTCGTAATAGCGATTGAGCGCTTTGGCCTCGTTCATGAAATGCGCCGGTTCACCCGTTAATGCAATGCGTCCGTAAATCTCAAACCAATGCTCTTCATGGTCCGAGGCAAGCTCGCGCATCCGCTTCCCTACGGCATCATGCAGACCTGTTTGATTTTCGAATGCGGTATTCACCTCAAGGAAACGGTAATCTTCAGGCTTCTCATCGGCGTCAAAGAGAACCTCGATAACGCAAAAGCCTTCATTCATTGAATTGAACAAATTGCGATATCGCTTTTCGCTTTCCTGCAAGGCTTCTTCGGCGCTGAATTTTGAGATTGCCGTAGCCAGGTGTCCGGCCAGCCTCTCCCACAAGAGGATGGACTGGGCCGAGAATCGCCCTGTGCGGCGGTCGTTCAGTTGGACCAGCCCAAACCGCTCTTCGCCAACATACATCGGCAAGAGAGCGACCGATTCGTAGCCCTCGCGATTGCACCGGTGGCGCACAGTGGCAGGCAGATCGGCATGAGTGGCCGTGCGAACCAAATCTGTTGTGCTGTTGGTCCAAAATCCCCCATGCGCGGTGTAGAACGGCTTCGAGCTCTCGAATCGTCCGCGGATGACGCTGCCGCAGAGGCACTCGAGCGCGGGCCTGGCGGAGCTATCTCGCATCACTTTGCCGTTGGCCGTCCGAATGCAAAGCTTGCTCTCCAGACGGACAAACTCGCTGGAGAATCCCCGCGTTTCAACATACGGATAGTCATCTCCTTCACGCAACCGGATGGCGACAGCTTCGCAGTCCGACCGCTTCTGGAAGAATGACGCTGCCCTCTGGACCAGATCTTTCGTCCCCCGGCTCTGATTGATCATTCCGAGGAAGTCGATCGAAATTTGACGCTCTTCCTCGGCCCGCTTTGCTTCTGTCACGTCGCGAGAGGTCACGACCGACCCGATGATCACGCCGTTGCTGTCGCGGATTGGGCTGAAGGAAATGCTGCCAGTCCAAGCTTCGCCTGAATCTTTGCGCTGCAATGTGTATTCGTTGCCAACCGCAGTCTCGCCCCGCAGGGCCCGTTGGCTTGCCCACATCTCCCGTGGCACAGGCTCTCCGCTTGGCAGGAACACATCGAAGAGGCTGGCAAAATCCGCAAAATTCCTGGCGCACTCCGCCTTGCTCTTGAACCTGTAGAACTTTGCGTAGGCGTCGTTGAATTCCACGAACCGCCCCTTGGCGTCGGTGATAATCACCGAGTCCGTCATGCTTGCCAGTGCTGCAAACAGCTTCGCCCTGCTCTCCCGTAGCGCGTCATCGGCACGCCTGCGTTCGGTAACATCGCGGAAGACAAGCACTACGCCGGCGATCTTTCCATCGTTATCGAGGATCGGCGCGGCACTGTCAGCGATGGAAATCTCCCGGCCATCTTTTGCCAGCAATGCCGTGTGGTTGGCCAATTCGACAACGAGCCCATCTTTCAGCACGCGGCCGACGATGTCCTCTGCCGCAACCCGCGTCTGTTCGTTGATGATATGAAAGACGGTCTGGATCGGTTGGCCCTGTGCTTCATCGGATTGCCAGCCGGTGAGGACGACGGCGGCCGGGTTGAGGAAGGTGACCCGTCCCTTGTTGTCAGAGGCAATTACAGCATCGCCAATGCTGGCCAACGTTGTAGCCCAGCGCCGTTCACTCTCCGCTAGGGCTTGGCCTGATTCCTCGAAGCTGGCTGCAATGCTCTCCATGCGGCGAAACGTGAAAACCGTGAGCCCTAACCCAATTCCCAGGCCGAGAAGGACGCAGATGGTCTCTACAAGACGCCAGTCGCGATGCGCCGTGCGATTGCGCTCATCGCGGAGATGCTCTTCGACAGCCTGAAACCCGGCTATCTCTTCACGAATCGCATCCACCTCTGCTTTTCCTGCGAGGTTGATTGGGAGGTCGCCGTAGGCTCCCCCACTGCGACGCAAGGCAATCATCTGCTCAGCGTAGCCCTGCCAATGCTGGAGGCTTTCGTGCAGAGTTTCCAGCCGCGCCTGCTGTGAGGGATTGTCCGCAACCAGACGGGACAAGGTCAGGTATTCAGAATCGATAACCTTTGAGGCATCGTGGTACGGCTGGAGAAACACTTCGTTGCCCGTGACCAGGTAGCCTCGTTCGCCGGTTTCCATATCGACCGTTAACTTGAGCAGACGACGGGATTGAGAGATTACTTGATCAGTGTAGTCAACCCATTGCATTGATGCGTTCAGTTCGTATGCGGCCCAAAGTGCGGCTCCGCCGAGGATCAAAGCGGCGATGAAAGGAACCAGAACTGTTCGCCGAAGCAAAGCTCTGAACTGCCTCTTGTCCAAACTTGGAGATCCGGATTCACCTCCGGTTCCACTGAGTTTCAGGCTGTTCGGGCCGGCTTCAGAGAATCCTCCCGGAAAATTCTTCGTGCGCAAGGACTCCAGCACGCCAAGGAACCGCAGACGCTCCGCGAGAACTGAGCCTGACAGATCTTGCGCATCCCCCACCTTGCGAAGTTCGTTCCGAACGGCCTCCTTATGTCTGTAGGGGTCGAGTGTCTCCCGATTTCTGTAGTACTGTTCAGCGATAACAGAAACGGAGATCCCAGAGATGCAAAAGATCGTCATGCCAACGATGTCGGAGGTTGAGTGGATTGTGAATTGCCCTACCGGCGGCAACAGGAAATAGTCTGCCAACAGCGCGGAGAGCGCCGTTGCCAGAATGCCAGCCCACATATCTCCCAGCAGAGCCGCTAGAAATACAACCGGATAGAAGGTGACGTAGGTCGGTAGCGTTAGGGAGTATCGGTCCAGCGCCACGCGCAGCAAAAGGGCCAGCACAACCGCAATAGCAGCGGCGAGCTGCAGTGCGATCCGGCCGCGGATAATACGGACGATCACTCTCGATCGATGAGCCGTCACAGACTTTTCCTCTGCGCTCAGCACTTAACTTGGCTGCCCAGGCTTGAGCTTGGCCGAGGTCAGTTCGAAGTCTTACTCATTAGCCGCCATATCTGCCAGCACGCGAAGTGATGTAAATCACTGATTCAATAGGGGCATTCCAGAAGGCTGTCTGCTGACTTCCCCTACAGAGCTTTCACCCTGTGCACGGTGGCCCCCCACATCACTTCAGCGGTGTTGCAGCATATATGTGGGTAGTGCAGCTTGGACTGCTCGATGCCAGAACAGATCGCATTTCGCTATTTGAAGTGTAGGGCGGAAGCAAAACTAAGCTATGTGACACATATCACTGACATGTAAGCCTTCCCGGTTGCGCTAGAACAACAGGGCTCAGCGATAGTCTGCTGACCTTGGACCGGAAGACGAACCTCTCAGAAGGCCACGACTTGCTCTGCTCGATCGGGCATTTCTCCTCTTGGCGCCATTGGCTCAAGAGCCAGTGCCGTAACATCCCAAGTAAGCAGGGCTCTGTACTCAGCCTCATATGCCGCGGCATCGAGCGCACTTTCCATTGCAGAGGTATTCCAGCGGCGCAACACGCTGTTGACGAGCAGTTTGAAATCGGAACGAAATGTTGCGCGGGTCATATATTCCACATCAAGCCGGCGCTTGGCAGGAAGAACGACCTTATGATAGTACGCATCCAAATGCTCTTTTGGCACATGATTGAGAATCGCCTCCTCGCGAGCGAAGGCGTTGGTGGCTGCACCGGTGATCCCAGGCCGGCACGGCAGATTGTATAGCACATGCTCCGGCATCTTCGGGCGGGATCCTACCAAGCTCATATGCCCGGCAAGCACATTCAAGAGCTGGGGCAACTCATCGAGTTTCCAGCGGCGCAGAAAAGGGCCTATAGAGGTGAAGCGCTGGTTGCCGACTGTGGTGACCGCGTGATGCGCTTTGTCGGTGACATGAACCATGGTTCGGAACTTTAGGATGGTGAAGATCCGGCCATGAAGTCCCACCCGCTCTTGCAAAAAGAGAACAGGACCAAGCGAGGTCAGCCGGACTGCCAAGGCGATTACTAGCAAGACTGGAACCAGCAAAGGCATCGCTAGCAAGACACAGACCAAGTCGAAGAAACGCTTGGCATCTGATTGTGCCCAGGAACTCAATCTCTCCGAGTCTAAATCGAGCGAGAGAGTCGACGTCGGAGCCAGATCTAGAGCGGTCTTCAGCATTCCGATCCGCTCCGCACCAGCCCTGGCATAATTCTGTGCGATTCGATCCATGGTCTGGCCTTCAGAAGTTGCAGTACTGAGCATATTGCCGTCCAAATGACCCTCCACAGAAATGAACACGCTCATGGCGACAAAGTTTCACGTGAAGACAACTTCCAGATTATTGCGCTACAACGATTTTAACCGCTATTACATAAAAGGAGACGATCTTCGCCATTTACTGCCCGAGGGGCGTAGATAATCCACGCGAGTGAGAACTCAAAAAATGAAATCTGAAGTAGTATACCACGCTCAATTTGGCCGCAAATTGACGACTCAGTTCAGCGGCCAAAGGCCGGTCACAGATCTTATCCCAATGGAATGAGGGAACTATGGATGCGGCATTCATAGGGCGGAGTGGGCGCATGCTGAAAGTATACTGGATCGGGTTTTCAATCGGTGCAGCGATGCAAGATGCGCGTTGAGGCGCCGAAGTTGGCGCTTGGCCATGATGATTTTGCGCAATATAAGTACTTGCCTCTATCCCTATTTTGCCCAACAACATGCCGTTTACATCTAAATTCATCGTTGCGGCCCGCCCGGAGGTGGCTCTCTTGGTTCCCGTGTAAGGCGGTAGATCGCACGTGCTAGACTTTTTGCATATGACTTCACTTTTGAGCAGAAAGGGTAATGGAAGTGACGATACCCGTTCTGCCTTTGATCGAACTACATTGAGGGCTCGCAACATCGGGCAGATATGGATACTTCTCCTGGTGTTTTCTCTGGCAGCCCTGTCGTACGCACAACAGTCTTCCCAGGGTACCAATTCCGGGGAAACGCAGAGTCCAAACACGGCGAATTGCTCCGATCCTCTGTTGGCAGCTTCGTCCGACTGCACCAATCAGGGTTCAGGCGGAAGCGACCAGTTGCCAACTTCGCAATCGCGCTCTTCATCGCTGGGGGATGACCCGAGGCTTGGAAGGACCCCGAATTTTAATTATTCAGATACCGAGCGATTATCTCCGCTCTATAGCACGTGGAGTCAAAAGTCGCCCGAAAAGCCCGTGCCAGAGCCGTTAACGGAATTTCAGAAGTTTGTCGCATCAATGACCGGCCAGATACTGCCTATATACGGTGTGAGCCTGTTCAACAAGGTGCCATCGACATTTTCGCCGCTCGACATGTCCCCGGTTCCACTCGATTACATCGTCGGACCCAGCGATGAGTTGCGCGTTCGCGTATGGGGGCAGGTGAGCTTCCAAGTCAATGTGCGAGTGGATCGTTCAGGGGAGATATTTCTTCCACAGGTCGGTCCGGTGCATGTGGCAGGGTTGCCATTTTCACAGCTTAGCAGTCACTTACGTGATGCAATTGGCAGGGTTTTTCATAACTTCGATCTGACTGTCGATGTGGGCCAGATCCGCGCAATACAGGTGTACATTACCGGACAGGCGCGGCGTCCGGGAGTCTTTACTGTGAGTTCGTTGAGTACGTTGGCTGACGCGCTTTTTGCCAGTGGAGGGCCTTCGGTACAGGGCTCGATGCGGCATATTCAACTGCGCCGCGGCGATGCGTTGATTGGCGACTTCGACCTTTATCGCCTGTTGGTGAATGGTGACCGGTCGAAGGATGTGCCACTCCAGTCAGGAGATGTGATTTTCATTCCTCCGGCTGGAACCGAGGTCGCCGTGACCGGCAGTGTGCGGAATCCGGCAATTTACGAACTGCGCGCCGATGAGACACTGGCGGATCTTCTTGCCAACGCCGGAGGAGTAACCTCCATAGCCGCAGAGGCGCGCATTTCGATTGAGCGCGTTGAGGAGCATCGCAACCGGCAGGCCATGGAGGTTGCGTACGATGCAAACGGGCTGGCCACTCCTCTCGCCGACGGGGATCTCGTTCGTGTTCACTCGATCGTGCCTATGTACCAAAAAACAGTCATTCTCCGGGGGAATACGGCGAATCCTGGCCGCTTCGCATGGCACCCTGGTATGCACGTGAGCGATCTGATTCCCGACAAGGAATCGTTAATTACACGGAATTACTGGTGGAAACGGGCGCAGTTGGGAATGCCTGCTCCGGAGTTTGAGCCGATACCGGGTCTGGACAAGCTAAAACAACCGACGGATAACCATGCTTTTGCAATCAAAGTTACCGCTCCAGAAGGGATGACCGGCTCGAACCAGCCTGGCAACCAGCAGGAGCAGCCTGACAGCCAGGAGGGGCAGTCTGGATCGCAACAGCAGACGCAATCGGGCACCCCACAGGGACAGCCCGAGAACCAGCAGACCATTGCGCTTTCCGCGCAGCAGAGGGCTGCCGGAACCTCGTTGGCGGCTGCGCAAAGCTCGTCCGCCAAACCTTTGCCTCGGACGGAGCGAACTGAAGTGAAGGCGTTGGCACCTGAGATCGATTGGGATTACGCCGTCATCGAGCGGCTCGACCGTGAGACCCTGAAGACTGTCCTCCTTCCATTTGATTTGGGTAGTGTTGTGCAGCGGCATGACGCTTCGCAGGATCTCGAGCTTCAGTCGGGCGATGTGGTCTCCATTTTTTCAGAGGCCGATATTCGCGTGCCGCTCGCGCACCAGACGAAGTCGGTGACGCTGGACGGGGAATTTGCTCACGCAGGCGTATACACGGTCCAGCCCGGAGAAACGCTGCGGAGTCTGGTGGAACGCGCCGGAGGACTTACACCGGATGCATACCTATACGGCTCAGAGTTTACTCGCGAGTCGACCCGTGTAATTCAGCAGGCCAGGATCGATGAATACGTGCAGAATCTGAGCATGGGAATCCAGCGATCTAACCTGGCCTTGGCGTCCTCGGCCACGAGTTCAGCACAGGATTTGGCCAGCAATGCTTATGCTCAAGGCAGCGAGCGGGATCTGCTTGCCAGCCTGAAGCAAATTCGAGCCACAGGACGCGTCGTGCTGAGATTTCCGCCCGATGGCGCTGGAGTGAACAATATTCCTCCGGTCAGCCTGGAAGATGGGGACCGCTTTGTCGTTCCTCCCCTTCCGGCTACTGTCAATGTGGTTGGCGCTGTCTACGACCAGAATTCCTTCCTGTTCGGCCGGGGAGGGCGGGTTGCAACGTACCTGGAACTGGCCGGTGGACCCAACAGGGATGCTGATCAGAAGCATGCTTTTGTTATCCGCGCCGACGGCGAGGTAGTGAGCCACGAAAAGGAAAAGGGATTATGGGGAAGTGAGTTCAATAACCTGCGAATCTATCCGGGCGATTCAATTATGGTGCCGGAGAGGACTTTCAGGCCTGGCATCATGCGCGGCGTGATCGACTGGTCGCAGATCTTCTCGCAATTCGCTCTGGGTGCAGCTGCGATCAACATACTAAAATAGCAAGACTTGGCGAAGTCCCCAGTTCGATGCAGGCAGATGGGCAACAGTTCCCAATAAGACAGGTACAGATGCGAAAGGAACTCTGATCTCCGAACTGAATGAGCACACTGATCCATCCGCCGGAGGGGGAAGCAGCTATGCACGGCGCGAAGGAGAAGGACGAAATCTCCCTGCTCGATGTTCTGATCGTCCTTGCCGAACGGAAACGCCTCATCTTTTGGGTCACTGGCATCTTCGCCGTCCTCGCGGCCATTGCCTCGTCTCTCTTGCCAACGCGCTATACGGCGTCAGTCACCCTGCTGCCGCCGCAGCAGAACTCTTCTATCGGCGCGACGCTAGCCTCCTAACTGAGCGGCATTGGAGGCATGGGAAGCGGCGGTGGCATGGCCGCACTGGCCGGTGGTGCTCTCGGCCTCAAGAATCCAAACGATATGTTCGTTGGGATGTTGAAGAGCCGCACCGTCGAGGATGCGATGGTGCAGCAATTCGGCCTGATGCAGTTGAAAAATTTGCGCCGCTCAAATGGGCCTTGGCAGTGCGAAAACTGGCCGTGCGCTGAATATGTCTGGCCTCCTGCAAAACGATGAAAGATCTGAGCCGGATAGCGCTAATCAGACGGCAAGAAAACCTGGGATCCCGGCAGGCGCGCGAGAAGCAGTTACTAGGCAGTCCGACCTGGATGGCTCAGCTATAAGACCTTAGTTAGCATCAATTGCGCTGGCCAAATAGCGTGTACCGTCGAAAGTCGCTGTCACTCGGACGAAGTCTCCATCGTGAAGATTCTGGCTTGCAGGAAATCGAGCGAAATCAACGAAGATTTCGTAGCTCTTCTCATCGAGCGGATCGACCAATACCAATAATCCGGAGTGCAGGTCGAGGGAGGAAAGACTCCCTCTAAACACAAAGGATGAACCCGGGGTGGCAAGGATCGTGATCTGGTTTACGATGCCTCGACCCTTTTTATCGGATTCAAACTTCACCGAAATCAGAGTTCCCTTAACAAGATCTGACGGCCGGGAAGGAGCTGAGGAAGAAGCGGCCTGCCCTTCGCAAACGACGCGCGTGTCCTTTTGAACGAGTAACTTGAGGGGTTCATGAGATAAGCCGACACTTACGGTCAACTCACTCGTCTCCGGGTTGTAGTTAAGTACGTTACCCTGGTACTCACCTTCGAGTGATCGCGACAAGATGTGGATGCTGAGAGCAAACACGTCTGTCCCATCCAACACTGTCTGTACCGACGCGCGGTCACGGGAATGCAGATCGCGCAGAGGGATCATCTTCCCATCAAGATAGACACGTGTGCGTTCATCGAACAGTATTTTCACCGGCCTCTGGCCGAAGACTCTCAGTGTAAGCCGATCGCGAACGGCATCCACATCTTGAATTTCGCCGCCCATGATAGTGCTCTTCCCCTTGGGCGCGGGCGGCAATCCCGTCGAATCAAGCGGGGTAGTCTCAGACATCAATGTGGACTGCGGCACCGCAATATGTCCTGACATTGCACCCGCGCCCGACATTTGGGCAGTCGCCGTTCCCACAAGAATCATAGCTGCGATGATCTGTTCCATTCAGCACATCCCTCACCAATTACTTAATGCTACTTTGCTATACAACCGGTTTAACGGTATCCGGCGAGTCTGAATATCCTGCGAGAGCTTTCAAAAGAGTAGACTGCCGCGCATACTGGCAACGCAATCGGCGCTGCAGATCAAAATGAGCGCCCATTACCGATGCTACCCTTCATCGGTCGCATTGAAAGTTCAAAAGAGCACAATGGTCAAGACGCCACTAAATTTCGTTGTTTTCATCTTGCTCGTCGCATGCTCAGGATCTCTCGGTGCCTGGGCCAGAGATGGTCTGGCAATCACCATCCCCAGGCGCAGTGAGCTAACCCCTGTGCAGCGTTTGAATCGTGAAGGTGTCGATGCTGTAAAGAGGCACCAGTACGAAAAGGCGGAGGCTCTTTTTTACAAAGCTTATCTTTACGATCCTGCGGACCCTTTCACCTTGAATAACTTGGGATACATCTTCGAGGTCCAGGGAGAATTGGATCGGGCCCGCAAGTTTTATGCTCTGGCGTCGGAACAAGGTTGCAATGCAGACATCGACCGGAGCAATGCGAAGCATTTGGAAGGCAAGCCAATGAACTACGCCTTCGAGAGCCTTCAAGACATCCCCATGCAGGTGAACCGCATGAATGTAGACGCTATGGCTCTTCTCTCAGACGGTAGGGCATTTGAAGCGGTTGGTCTTCTGAAGAAAGCCCTCTCCGTGGACCCACGCAATCCCTTCACAACGAACAATTTGGGCGTTGCCTATGAAGCTATCGGAGACTACAGCAATGCGTTGAAGGAATACCACGCGGCTGCTGAGTTGCGCTCTTCGGAAGCGGTCGTTGTAACGCTTAACCGTTCGTGGAGAGGAAGACCCGTCAGCGACATGGCTGCGGAAAGTGCCAAGCTATTGGAGCAGCGGATCAAGAAAATGGACCCAGCAGAGGCTAGTGCCGCCATGATTGCGGTCCGAGGGGTCTCCGCAATAAACCAAAACGATTGGCTTACGGCAAGACAAGACTTTCTCGATGCTTACTCGCTCGATCCAGAAAGCTCGTTTTCACTCAATAACCGTGGATTTGTTGCGGAAAAAGATGGTGATCTGGAGACGGCACAGTTTTATTACAACAAAGCTCGAAAAGCCGGCGACTCGAACAGCCGCGTCGGATTGGCGACCGCCCGTTCAGCCGAGGGAAGGACACTCTCTGCGGTCGCCACAGAGAGCAACCGGAAGGTCGATGGCGAGCTTGACAAATACAGCCAGGATCGTCGCCGGCAAACTGGTCCGATCGAACTGACACCTCGAGAGAGCGCGCCGGCGGGGGACTCCAGTGTACCGCAGGCACAGCATTCGTCCTCGGATGACTCGTCGACGGCATCTCCATCTTCCATGCCACGGAATGCTCACTAATCGCAAAAAGGAAAACTCAAATATGACGAATCCGGCCTCAGAGTCGCAGTCTCACAAATCGATGATCATTCTATCGCGCCTCCTTCTGCCGCCGCTCGATGGCAATAACTCATCTACGTCGAAGAGAGAAGAGTTAATGTCGGAGGTTAGAAACTTCAGCCGAGACGAATTTGACGATTTGCTTGCACTAGCCAACTCCAACCATGTGGTTGTGCGTGAGTTAGGGGTGTTCTCTGCCATAGTGCGCGAAGCGAAGGATAGCGTTCGCGCTGGATGGGCTCAGAGCGCCATTGCGGCCGAGCGCGGGCGCATCAGGACAGCACTGAAGTTCCTGGCCGATATATGTGACACGTTTGCGGACAACAGGCATGACCTTATGGTGATTAAATCGCTGGATCACTGGCCCGATCTTGGCAGCGATCTCGATCTGTACACGGATGCGAATTCGGAAGATGTGGTCAAACTAATGCGCGCGCACTTCGACGCACAACTTGCCCCACGAAGCTGGGGAGACCGCCTGGCGGGAAAATGGAATTTCCTTATACCTGGACTACCCGAGGCTGTCGAGATTCACATGGGCCGCCTGGGGCAGACGGGCGAACAGGTTGCATTTGCCTCGCGTCTGGCAAAGCGCAGCCGACTCACTTTGATTGGCGAATATAAGTTTCGGGTTCCATCAGCATCGGATCGTCTGATGATTTCTACTCTGCAGCGAATGTATCGTCATTTCTATTTTCGGCTGTGCGACGTTGTTGATAGTGCCGCGCTCGTGGAGACAGGTTGCATTGATTATGAGGATCTGCGTTATTCAGCGAGCAACGCCGGCATTTGGGAAGGAGTCGCGACTTATCTCGCGATTGTCTCGGACTACGTGGCAAAGTACCGAGGTTCAGGCCTTGACCTGCCGCAATTTGTGATGGCTGCGGCTCGATTTAGCGGTGATGAAGTCTACTACGGAAATGGTTTTCTACGCGTACCGATCATGCCGCAATCCGCCAAGCTCTATGTCTCACAACTATCTGACCTCCTGCGAAAGCGGGAACTTCAGAACAGTGCACGGCTCAGCTTGTTGCCGTGGCTTGCAACAGCGGCTGTCGTCGGGCAGAGGATTACGGGAAGCGACAAGGGTATTTGGTAATCAGGAATGGTCCGCTGAGAAGGTCTGAACTGAGAGCCGGCAGCACAGTGGCTTTCGTAAGCACGCAAATGCGAAGTCAACCAACAATGGAGGTGCCGGTAGGCTCGGCAAAATGCTATGAGCGATCTTGCATCGACGACTCCCATACCGATTTCACACAAAGGGCAATCTGGAGTGAGTTCGAGACGCACTCTGAAGGGAGCGGTTGCTCTGGCATGGCCATCAATGGCTGTGAACCCACCGGATGTACCTTCCACGAAGACCCTGCCGTCGGAGGAGTGGGCTTCGCGGCCGATATTCGCTGTTGATTCGCTGACATTTAAGAGCGACCAATCATCAAGAGTTATCTCATTCGCGATTCACGTTGTCGCGATCACTCTTTTGCTGTCATTGGCTCTAAGAGCTCATACGATGATCACAATGTCGTCTGGAATGGTTATAACGCCGGTGGACCTCAAACCATACACCCCTCCCATGATGTTACCGGTGGCAAAATCGATGGGGGGCGGGGGAGGCGGGGGAATGCATAAGGTGGCGGAAGCCAGCAAAGGACATCTGCCTGCTGTCGCGAAGACGATCCCTATCACGCCTCTGCAACTGAGCAGGATCAATCGGCCGAAGCTAGGGATTGAGCCGTCAGAGCTGGTGAGGATTCCAGATGACAACAATCTACCCAATCTAGGCGTGTCGAAGTCGCCACAGATCCTTCTGGTCTCGCAGGGAAGCGGTGGCGGCTCAGGATTCGGTCAGGGTCAGGGTGGTGGCTTTGGTATGGGCCACGGCAGCGGAGTGGGGCCGGGCACCGGTGGCGGCTACGGCGGCGGTCTGATGAGTGTGGGCGGGGGAGTAGCAGCACCGGAGGTCATCCATTCCGTTGAGCCGGAGTTTACACAAGACGCTCGCCAAGCGAATTTTCAGGGAAGCGTTTCGATCAAGCTCATCGTCGATTCACAAGGCAACCCGCAAGACGTCCGTGTGACTCGTCATCTTGGCATGGGACTGGACGAGAAGGCGGTGGAGGCAGTGAGGCAGTATAGGTTCAAGCCGGCCATGTATCAGGGACATCCAGTACCCGTGCAGATTGTGATCGACGTGGACTTCCATTTGCATTGATTGAGGTGACTATGAGGACAGGAGCTGTTCGCCTTTCATTTTCACAAGTCAAACTCGCACATGCATCCAATTGAAGTAGTGTGAATTCAAATTGCTGGTTTTTCACCACTCTGTTATGCGCTCAAAGATTACTTCAATTTCGCGCGTTCTCCGTTCCACCATCCTGGTGGTCTCGGCATTGCTTGGCTCCAGCGGATCGCTATTGTTCTCTCAGTCTCCGCCCGCACCGCCGATGGAAACACAGCCGGCAGCTCGCACAGCCTTACCGGACTCAACGCGTGCTGAGATTAAGCCGAATCTGAATGTTGACCGCGATCCAGTCGGATCACCCGATGCTGAAAGCAATGCACCTGTAAGTAACGGATTGCCTCAAACAGCCCAGCCTGGTGAAGTTCAGAAGCGACAGGACGGAATGTACACCATGCACACGGATGTAGATGAGGTTCTGCTGAATTGCGCAGTGGTGGACGAAAAAGGCCGATCAGTTACCGACTTGAGTCAAAGCGACTTCCGCATCTGGGAAGACGGTGCTCCGCAAACTACAAAGTCGTTTTTGCATCAGGATCTGCCCGTATCGTTAGGAATTCTCGTCGACAATTCGGGCTCAATGCGCGATAAGCGCGCGGCGGTCAATGGGGCCGCCTTGAATCTGCTGCGAGCGTCCAACCCTCACGATGCTACCTTTATCGTAAATTTTTCTGATCGAGCAATCCTCGATCAGGGATTCACTTCAGACATCGACGCGCTGGATCGGGGACTCTCTCGATTCGACTCCAAGGGCACTACAGCGTTGTATGATGCGGTTGCCGCCTCGGCAGACGAATTGGCTAAACACGGGAAACACCCAAAGCAAGTACTACTGGTCATTACGGATGGAGCGGACAATGCGTCTAGGTTGGGCCTGGAACAGGCCATTCGCCGGGTGCAAGATCTGGGGGGACCAGTGGTTTATTCCATCGGACTTCTTTTCGATACGGACAAGGAAGAATCGCAGCGAGCAAGACAAGCTTTGGAGATGATGTCGCAGGAGACTGGCGGCATTGCTTACTTCCCGCGTTCGTTGCAAGATGTCGACGGCATCGCAGCGGAAGTCGCACACGATATTCGAGACCAATACACGATCGGCTATCATTCCAGCAAACCGGCCAGCCTCGGGGGCTACCGAGTTGTGCACGTCGAGGCGAGGGCTGCGAACCATGGCAAGCTGATCGTAAGAACGAGGAAGGGGTATTTTGCTAAACAGCGAGCGCCGCAGCACACGCAAACTGTGCAAGAAGCCAAGCAGTGACGGGAGTTCCCAAGAAACTTCGAGCATGTTTATGGAGCATCCAACGCCCTTTCCTGTCGTCGCTTGTTGAGGAACCTGGCATCGGGTATGACGACTCAAGGGTACTGATAGACGCAGGATTTGGCAAATAGTCCGATTTTGCTGAGCCGGCTCTCTTGAGCGGTGAGCGGACAAGTCCATCCCCGCAGGCTTATTGCTTATCTCACAACGCCATTGCGCTGTCCTTTTTTCATTGGAGAAGCATTTAACGATAGCTCCATTCGGGTGTGCCTTAGGATCGCCTGCTCTGCAGCCTGAATTGACATCGGCGCTATGACAGTCATTCCGCCGACTAACTCATTCAAAGCCAGATAAGAGCGACGATTAAAATTGAGAAACTCAATCGGGTATTCAGGTTTTCGCGCGCGCGCTAGAATCGGATCTGCGTCCAGTAAATAGCTGATATGAGGCCTCGGAACGAACTTCATAATCAGACGGACATAGACTCGAATGGCTGGGTTACGCAATGTCAGGTTCGCCAGTTCGTCATAGGTATATCTGTCAAAGATAACTATGTCGGCGTCAGAGCACAGTGCTTTCCTCACTACGCTCCGGACCGAAATAGCATCGATAAAGTACAAAAACATCCGCACGCCAGTCATGAACCATGACCTGACATTTTTATCTCGTCGGTTAATTGGCGACAAAGGAGTTCCAACCCCTTTGTCGCCTTTAAAAATGCGATGCCCAGACCCTTCACGAATTCTGGTCAATTTAGCGACGTCATCCCAGAACGTAATCAAGAGGATACGCAGCCCTTCGTCTTGCAATCGCGCGCAAAGGGCCTCGATCTGAGTGCTTTTCCCGGCACCGTCAATGCCAGAAAAACTTACATATTTAGGTCGACTGTTCCTTTCAAGTGCATCCATGTTGTGCTCCACATTTCATTAAATGCATCTTGACTCTGCCTCATTATGGCCGGCTTGGGCTTCCATGGGAGAGCGCCACGACTATCCCAACGGCGACGGCGGCGCCCGCCACTAAACTAACTCGAATCAGAATGGTGCGTGCGCGACGCTGTTTCGCTGGCGCAATCACTGCTCCGGCGGGTCTGGACGCAGTAACACCGGTTGTCCTCTGATAGGGAGCCGCCGCCGTGCCAACTGGTTTAGGGAGGTCGTCCTGCTGTTGTTCCGAGCTGGACGATGGAGCACCGCTCTGTCCATTCTGATCGCCGACTTGCGGGTGCGCAGAGTCTGGCCCTTCAGCGATCGGTTTTTCTGGCTGGGTTGTGCTTGAGTCCGGCTTCTTGGTTTGACCGTCGGGGTTTTGCCCTTGATCTTCAACAGCTTGCGTACTTTGCTCCACCTGGCCGCGACCTGATTGCTGCGGCGTCGCTGGTGCAGCACCCGCAAGCTGAACCGTCAACAATACGACAAGGCCGTTTGCAATCTGTCTTCTCGCCCAACGACTAGACATTCTCATTTGTCCCCCTGAACCCGGTTAAATCATTTATCTCAGAATGACCACCTCAAAGCGACTACGCGGCATTCTCAGAAGTTAGATATGATCCGGATAGAGAAGTTATGTGCAAAGCCGCTTCTGTCGGAAGTCGATGAAAGCTGCTAAGCGCGTCGGCATTCGTTTCAAATATCTCAAATAGACGGCTAACTCCTGTTAGTTCCAGAGTCGTCCTTCCTGCTTCAGGAACTGCGGTGAGCTTGACGTCGCCATTGCGTTTTATCGCCTCTTCCAGGCAACGTAGCAGTAGATGAATTACAGACCGATCCATTTGGCGCACATTGGAGCAATCCAGAACAATGCAGGGCCGGTCGGTAATCATGCACCTCTCCAATTCGTCTAAAAAGAGACGCGCACGTTTCCAGTTCAATTCTTCCGGTAACTGCTTTACCTCGACATTGCAAACCCGAAGTGTCATATTATGTTCTCCCCTCTGTTCTCTCCTCGATTTGTTCTTAAGAGTCAACATCAGCTATTTTGCCTAAGGTGCTGCGATTGTTCGATTCACCGCCTCTCGTGCTATGGCTCGGCTTTCCTGGATTTTGCAAAATGTATGCGAGCTCGGCTTCGTGATTACGTAGCGCTCGTCCCAATGCATTTCTCCCATATCGGAAAAGAGTTACTAGGTTCGTGCTATACCAACAACAACTTCTCATCTTGGGCGACAACCCGCATAGAAATCGGAGCTTCTTCAGATTGTCTGGCGTCGCAAGCATTGCGGCCGCCATCCTGTGATTTCCATCCAGAACCGTAAGAGGATTGTTTTCGTCTAGACCAATGAGGATGATAGGACCAAAGTTTGGATCCTCCCGGTCAAGCTCATTGCCAATCGCGGCAATCTTTGAAAGAAATTGGGCATCGACCAGGTGTTGGCGTGTGTGCCAGCTTTCGGCGATTTCCGTGATCGAAAAATTGCCCCGCGCAAGCTTTCGCCACTGGGCCCGTGGAAATTGCCTAATTTGATTGAGTCCAGCTTCGTTGATATCTACCTCATACCATTTCGTTCCGGTGGGAAGCTCCTTCCATAGGGCAAAGTGCCGAATGAATAGCAGCGCTCGCCGTGCGGCATTTTCGTAAGCATCATCAAGGTTAGGGTTGTTGACAATCGCACCCAGACTCTCCTGGTAGTTTCGAAACGGAGGAGAGTAGAAGTCACTCTTCAGAAATTCCGCGATGACCTCATTTTCAGAAACGTGCCTAATCAACCTAACCGACCGACAGCCCTCAGGCCGCGTCAACTCATCTTCATTAGTCAGCAAATCGAAAAGGAATGGCAATGCAACTGAGATAAGGAGAGCGACCATCAGGACAAGTTGGACAAGGATGACTTCGCGTAAAGACGAATGAAAACGGCAGATACCTGCGATGACCGTCCCACTGAATGCCAGTTGTATCCAACCGGTATTTGCAATCTTGTAGGACATTTCGTAGGTGATGATCACGACGCTGAGCGAATAGATTATTGTTGTAACGGCATACAGTGCCAATAGATACGGAAGATTGTACTTGCCGTCGATCTCGAATCCAGATCCGAAGAGATTTGTCCAAAGTTTTGCAGGTGCGATGCTTAGACCCAAGGCCAAGAAAAGACCTGTACCCAGGACCAGCGAGAGCGAAGTCGCGATAACTTTAACGCCCCTTCTCTCTTCCTGTTGAGTGCCCGCCACAAGCGGAAACATGCTATTCACAACCGCTGAACTGAAGGCGAAAATCACCCGGCCAACCATTGCTACGGCTGCGTAGAGTCCGGCCTCTTCCGCAAAGAAGAAGTGTTTGACTAGAACAATGTCACAGTTATTGATCAGAACTTGCCCTGAAAAAAAGATCATTGCTTGAGATATCTCGCGTAAGGCGTGCGATAGGCGAAGAGGGCTTGGAACATAGATAGGAAGTTTAGGTGAAATAGCAAGATAGGCCGCTCCGACCGCTATCGCATTGGCCGCAATCACCCCCTTGACACCCAGACCTGCAGAGATTGCAAGTAGCGATCCTACAAGTCGAACCACACCTTCGAGGACGAGATTGGTGGCCAAGCGACGAAAGCCGTAGGTGCCCTGGATGTAACCTCGCCTGCTTCCCAGGGGAACGTAGAAAGCTGCACCTATAGCCAGGATAGCGACGAGAACCGAAGAAGGAAGATTGAGATAGTCCGCAATCAATCTCTGGTAGGAGAGCAGTATAAGTGCGACGATAATTCCGCATCCCCATGCGCCGAGATGTAATCTGCGGTATACCGCGGCTTTCACTTCTAAGGAACTTTGTTGAGCCACTACCTTTGCGGAGACGATCTGGAAGGAGAGAGTTACAGCGGAGATCAGGGTGAGGATAGTGTAAACAGCTGTAGCATGACCAAAGCCTTGCGGGCCAAGGAAACGGGCGATTAAAATATTATAGGCGAGGTTGATTGCGGTCGTCAGGCTTGAGCCTGAGAGCAATACAACACTACCCGAGACAATGCGTGCCTGCAGTGTTTCTGTTTGTTGGGCCAAGCCATTCACCGCTCTTGTGAATCCCCTATTCGCCATTCAAAAAGGAATCTGACTCAAGCTGTGGATACAGCTCTATCCGTGCCGTTACGAGATCAGTATCGTGTGCCGATGCGCGGTTTGGCTGTTCAAAATGAATCAGTGCTTGAGTTGATTGTTTGCTATAAAAAACTAAGAGGAGTCTCATGGCCTCTACCTGACGGATGGGCCAATGTTGAACGGTGCAAAGGGTGTATTTCTCTGTCTTTTCCTGCTACCTCACGGGTGCTTTGTCCCGGAGTCGAACCATGCGCTGCGACTCAAGTACAGGGCAGTGGGAAACTCGCCAGAGACGATCGCCTTGTATGAGGCATGGTTCGGGCATCCCAAGCACATCTCTGTCGGCTATTCTTCACTGGATACTGCCGTGATAACCAAGCAGATTCGCCAGGCGAAATCCATGAGGATATCCGCGTTCGTCGTGGACTGGTACGGGGACCGGGAGCCGTTCATTGATCGCAGCTATGCCTTGTTGCAAACAGCGGCTGCCAACGAGAACTTCCGGGTGGCAATGATGTATGACGAAACGCGTGAAGATGATGGGGCCACAGAGGAGGCTCTTGCAGATTTCACGATGTTCCATGATACTTACCTTTCCTCAAAGGCACAGGGACATCAGGCTTATCTCACCTACGAAGGGCGCCCTGTAATTTTTATCTTTCCAACAGGAAAGCACACTGACTGGAATAGGATACGGACTATGGTAAGCAAGTGGAGCGTTCCTCCGCTGTTGATCTATGAAAACCTGCCTGACCAGTTTGCGGGTGCCTTCGACGGCTTCTACGCATGGATAAGCCCGGGAGAGAGAGGGTGGGCATCGGACGGCAGCAATTGGGGAGACCAGTATCTGAATGACTTTTACGAAACGATGCGCACAAAGTATCCCGACAAGATTATTGTGGGTGGCGTGTGGTCCAGTTTCGACGACAGCAAAGCCTCCTGGGGGCTGAACCGGCATATCTCTGCGCGGTGTGGTCATACGTTTGCCGATACCTCCAACTTATGGCGCAAGTATTTTCCACCGGATGATCTTCTGCCCTTCGTTATGGTCGAGACGTGGAATGACCACGAGGAAGGCACGGCTATTGAGGGTGGAATTCCTACTTGCGGTGCTGGAGTGCTGGAACACACTTCGACGATTCCTACGGGGAATTCTCAAGCGTACAAGGAGAAACCATAGAAGATGAAAGTCGGAGGGGATTCCCGCTTCGACCTGCAGTAGTGGGGCGTGTGATATCTTTCAGCCGCCGCTGGAGGATGGCTCAATCTCTATGCCGCATCGGTTACTTCACGGTTGTTTCCACTGCCCTCTTGCGCGTCGGTTATGCCGAAATGAGGGGCAGTCATTGCCGGAGAACGGTGGACCGAACTAATGATCGATAGAGGACGGCCACGCACCTCGTCGTATACTCGTCCAACATATTCTCCGAGCACCCCCAAGGAGAGAAACAATAGGCCTCCAACAAAGAAAACTGAAGCCGCCACAGCGAATCCTGCCGCGTTTACTGGGTTCCTCCAAATCGAAAGGAGCAGAAAGAACGCCATAAGTCCAGCTATACAGTTAGAAAAGCAAAAAAGCGCGAAGCTGAGTCGCAAGGGCTTGTAGCTGAAACTCGTAATCGCATCCATCGCGTATTTAATCCGGCTTAAGAACGAGAGCTTTCCATCGCCGGCTAGCCGGTCCTGGCGATCATAGTACACCACGGAGTTTCGATAACCGACCCAGGCTCTAAGCCCGGGCAAGTACCGGTTCTTCTCTCCCAAGGCATTCACTGAATCCACGGCTTTTCGATCCATGAGACCAAATATTCCTGCATTCAGAGGTATCGGGTAGTCGGAGAGAGTTCCTAGAACGCGATAGAAGAGAGGAAATAGTTTGGCCAGAATCTTGCGCCTTTCTTGCCGACTCCTTCTTACCGCGACCACAACCTCAGCACCGGCCTGCCATGCATCAATCAGTTGCGGCAAAATTTCTGGTGGATCCTGAAAATCGCCATCCATCAGGATCACTGCGTCGCCATGCGCGGTCTTAATTCCGGCCGTAATCGCCCCCATATGTCCCCAGTTGCGAGAGAGTTCCACTACTACCACACGCGAATCCATGGTATGGAGCCCCTTTAGCAACTCAAGCGAGCAATCCGTTGAACCATCGTTGACATACACTACTTCCCATTCTGTGTGAGTGCTTTCCAAAGCACTTGCCACAGCCTCATGGAACCGCGCGACCAGTTCCTCTTCGTTGTAGATGGGCACCACGACAGAGACCATTTTCGAATCGTGTTTAGGCGCAACGATAGAGATCATATTCGACTCCTGGAATTTCGAGTTGTGCCTTCGTTAGAAGGTTCTTTCTCGTTCGCTGTCAACCCAAGTTGCAGGTTCCATTTTTTCCGAATTCGAGATGTTACATCTTCATGACGCTGCTTGGAAGACCCGCACTCTCCATCGCACCTCGGTGGGTGTTAAGACTATGAAGTATCGAGCGCTTACATGTTGTGTAGTTTTGACCTTGCCATGGTCGAGGACCTGCACGTCGTAGTCAACCTTGTCAGTCAGCTCAATGGAAAGCCCCTCCGGCGAGTAGAAAACGATCTGTATGTCGTGTGCACGATCCTGATAACGCGTGCAAATTCCCAGCGCTGCTTGCTGCTGAATTGTGTCCGCGAGCTTGTCTTTGGCTGTTCCTACAAAAGATAGATCGAGCATGTCCGAACGATTCTGCTCAAGCGCGGCTCGCAAACTCTGCCAGGACTGCAGATAATCGCGAATCGCTGCTGCCTCTGTCTGTTCAGGTAAAGTACGTGGACCCTGCAGGCGCGCTGGTTCAACGCGCACAGTCGCCTGAGAGAACCCGCTGCACGTGGCTACGGCAAAGATCGCGCAAAGAATTAGAAGGCGCTTTAGCATGGCTACTTATCCCATCGAATCTGGTTCCCCAGAACAACCCCGCTCGCAACAGAGAACATTGCTCCGCTATGCTCGGCCATTTGCACCTCTGCAAAACCGCGCTTGAGCGGTACATCGACCGTCGACTGCAGGCCTCTATAAGTCGCAGTAAAGGTCACTATTGTCCCGTCCGGTACCGCATTGCCGTTGCAATCGCGCACCGGCTCTGTTGCTAATTGAACTTGCTTGCCCGCTTGCCGTGCGCTCATCTTTAACTCGCACGGATCGCCTGGGACCTGCCTTACGATGCGTGTGCTAGAGATTCCGCCCGACCGAGCCACAAACTTATCAATGCCTTGTTGAGCAGTGGAGTCCATCCCTGTCCAGGCAGCGCCATCACGGGTCACCATTATGCGCTTCTCCACAGTGCCAGATGGATTCGACAGTTCAAAGGATACTGATGTCGGTGCGACGATTAGATTGTGATAGGCATCGAAGAGATACACGGCACCGGTGATGCCGTCATGAATGCCGACCTGGAGGCGAGAAGGTCTCGCGAGAAAACTCAGGTCCGCGGGTTTACTTGAAGGCACTACATCAAATGAGCCGGTCTCTGTTGACGAGTCTCCTATAAGAACGGCCAGGTAGTGGCCGGCATTGTAAAGCGACCCCGCAGGAAACAGCGTCGTCTCTCCCGTTTGTATTTCGCGCTTCAATACCTGCTCGGGGCCTATGATGTATAGAGTCGCTTTTTCGCTCCTGGCGCTCTGAATCGAGAACGCGTCGCCGGCTTCAACGGCTTTTGGCAGGCGCATGCCCCCTTCCTCAGCAAAAGCCAATTGCATCAAGACCAAACCCATGCCACTGAGCAGGAATGCCCATCTGGTTATCACAGGGAACCTCCGGAAGTGTATGTCGCAATGACGGTCCGCTGACTACTGACATTCCTTGCGAGATCCTCAGGGATATGAATCTCAAACGGCACGGGGTTCTGTGGCGAAAGGGCGCGGTCGATATACTCGTCAGCGACCCAAATCACTTGACCGCTCTTATCGTAGAAGGCTCCGAGAACGTGAGCGACATTTACAACCTGACCACTTTGATTGATCAGTTGACCGGTCAATGACGCCTCCGGCGCCGGATGCAGTTGTTCATTGTCGATCTCGATCACGGGGTCTGCCGAGGCAGATACGAGCGTCGACAAAGGCTCCATTCGAACACTGCCGACCTCGGAGAGATTCACGTTGGGAAACTTAATGAGAAACGGCGTTACTTGCTTCGGTAGCAAAAGGTGGGAGATCTTGTCAAAGCTGCCTTCGGATGCAATCGGCAGCTTGCTCTTCGATAACAGGGTCGCGTTAACCGACACGTAGGCAGGCACGACATCTTCGTTCAAAAGCTCGCCGAGAATCACCACGCCGTCCGCCCGTTCCACGGGATGCATATCCACAATGCGCACATGAGGCGCTTCCGCGTCCTGAGCGCCCCAGTCATCTCCCGCACCGCGGTAGATCACATCCCAGCGCAGATAATTTACTGGGATAACTTGTGGAGGCACGATGGGCTCCTTGACGATTGGCCACTCCGGTTCCCAGTGATCGCCAATCTTTACGACACGCAAGTTGCGTGTGCTTACGGAAGCGCCAACAACGGTGGACCATTGCAACTTGAGTTCAATTTCAGCTTCATTGGCAGAGGCGTGGAGCGGCCGCACTTCGAATTTGTCCAGTGTCGAGTAGGTCAGAAGGCTGGGGTAATATCCTGTCAAATCGTTCACAAACTCCTGCTCCGTGAATTGAGCTTTGTTGGCGAGATGGGTATATGCCTTTTGCCAGGCTTGCGTACGGATGTCTTCAGCTAGATTCTCGACCGCCGCTTCCGGGGTTGATGACGATTGCAGCAGTCTTCCTCTGCCGGCATAGGCCACTGCTGTCGGCACAGGCCATAGTGTTCCTATCACTATAAGTGCTACTGTCGCAACTGTCAGATAGACAGCTAGGAGGCGCCCCTTGTTCATGAGACCAACCTTCCGTGCGCAAGAAATTCATCGGTGGCGATTGTACGCACAACTCGTCTTTTCTGGCGACTCTTTTCTGGAATCAGAATAACCAGGATAGCCAAGAGACTGCTGCCGAATGGAAGAATACCCCACATGAGGCCTTGCCAGTGTGGAGGAGCCTGCGGCGCGTTCATTGGTATAGCAGGTGGCACTCCATCTTTGCTCCATATGATGATGGTTTTGTTTTCAAGGTTGTCCACTTGGCGCCAGCCCGCAAAAGACAGAAGCGGATCGTAATATCGATCCCGCACAAATACCCATTTGAGACCGTAATGGTCTGCGTGCGCCAACATCCCACGGAGTGCATCGAGACCGGGTTCGCCGAAATATTTTGAGCTGGTGAGTGCACCCGCACCGTAGCGAGTCAACTCTGGCAGCATCCTCCCGGAGTTCCACTCGCCGTCAACGCTACCGGCATTCGTCATCATTGCCAGCCGCGAGATTTTATTACCGAATCCCAGGGTGACGTAGCGGTACTGATCGTGACCGTCACGATTAAGCCACGATGCAACTGGATCGACATTGAAATCCTCGGCATCCGCTGGTCGATAGGTTGCCCATCCCACGGCCAGCGCACAACTGAAAGCCGCCATCAGGGTCAAACCGGCAATCGCCCAAAGTCGATATCGATCAACGAGTTTTGCGGCAATAAGTCCAACGAAAGGCATTGCGAGCAACGTAGCCCAATAGCTGAAACGTTCCATGGTCAGCACGTCGAAGGCTCGTCCCAGCAGAAGATGACCCACGGGAGTTGTTCCGCCGAGGCCCACCATAAATGCCACCCAGAAACCGAAAAGCAAGGGACGAAGCCTGGCAACTTCGGAACCCCGTATAAATATGAACGGAAGGGCTAGGATTACAGCTCCATAAGGGATGACGAAGTAGTTGAGACCCCACTGAGGGCTCAGGATGTAGTTTGCGCGACTGGGATGCGGAATAGGAGCCTGGGTGACAGGATAGTGAATCAGTGCGATCCAAAACGGAAGAAGCACAATTGCAATTGCAACTCCCACCACTACGACGATCGCGATGGAACGAAGGGCAAAGGCCGGAGTCGAGATCCGTTCATCACCCTGACGATCAAGAAACGCCAGCGCCAATACTGGTACTGCGAAGAAGAATGACCCAAAGAGCAACGTCGCATGGTGGGCAGCCGCGGCAGCGGTAAATAGCACGCTCGCTTTGAGAAAGGATCGCCATTTGCCATATCGGACCCACTCGAACAGGAACGGAAGAGCGTTCAAATAGATTGGCGCCGCACATGTTGTGCCCAATTGTCCTGCAGAATAAATAAGAAAACTTTCCGAGCCGAGAAATACACTCGCCAGAGCAGCGATCGATGCGGCGCGCGGACTGACCCAAAGCAATGAAAAACGATAGACGCCCACGACAAGAAACAAAATGGCGACAAGCTGTACCGCCATATATGCCATGTCCAAGCCGAGAATGCGAGAGGCCAAAGCCACCCATTGCTGCGGCAAGGGAGGATATGTGGTCTGGGAAAAGCCTGCATACCACTTCGAGTTCCAGGGCTCAAACCAATGGTGGACATAATGAGAGGCAAAGAAAATGTGAAAGTTAGCGTCGTACGATTTCAGCGGCAACTTCATGAGCAAAAGCGGCAGGTGGACCACGACAACCGTCATCAGAATGAGGATGATCGGGATGGGCCGCGCTGTCGGCGTAATCGACTGAGCGTTTTGCACGATGACCTCTCGATAACTCTGTGAGGATGTAGCAATGCACCCTTCGCGACGCGTGGCAGCCCGCGGTATGCTTCGGCACACAACTTCCCAGCGAGTATCTCAGTAAGGCGATTCGAAGTCTGACCAATTTTGAACACGTAGAAGACCCCTTCTTTATCGTGTTCAATATCGCACAGAATTCAAAAGGCCAGTAGCGTAGCGTTGGTGGATGGTTGTGGGGGTTGGCAAAGAAATCATCCCAAACACTGAGGATTCATTGACTTTGCTCATCAAGCAAACAAGGAAACATCTGAGCTGCATTCTCCTTTTTTGTGAGGGGCGAAACTTACCTGAAAAACCAGTTTCGCTTATTGCGTCACTTCATGGCTGAAGCGGGTGTTGTTCTCTCGAAGGTGCAACGCAATAGTGTGATGCTGTTGCGCTGAAATGGCAGAGCGTTGCCGGTTATCACGATTCGGCCAATGTTCGCAACCAGATCCGGAAGCTCACCGTAGTTTTGCATTAGCTGGAAATACTCCAGGAGCTGAAAGTGTATCTACGCCCAAGATCAAGAGGTTATTCTGGATCGATTAGCCGAACGCGACGCCGCGTTGGCGTTCTCTTGATTACCAAACTTGATGTCTTGAAGTGTTTATTGGCGTTCGTATTTATCTTCTCAGTCCTCGGCGTCAATGCGCAGACTTACGACATCGGTTCTGACGCCTCAAAGAGTCCCCAGGCACAATCTAAGCAAGCACCTTCTTCAGGCCAACCACTCGGTTGGGGATCGAACATTGAGAACGCGCGTCTTGCGCGCGCCGCTCAGTTGGCTCTCCAGCATGGCGACCATGCGCTCGCACTAGACCTTGCGCAACGTGCCGCGCAAGCTACTCCAAACGATCCACAACTATGGTTTCTGCTTGGTTATGCGGCGCGGCTCGATGCGAAGCTTCAGGTCTCGGTAGATGCCTATAATCGCGGTCTTCGTCTTAGCCCATCTGAACTTGACGGACTTTCCGGTCTTGCGCAGACCTACAACCTGATGGGCCGAACTGAAGACGCCGTGCGTCTTCTTAAACAGGTGCTTTCTTCTGATCCAAAGCGTAGAAACGACGCATTGCTACTCGGTGATCTTTGCGTGAGATCTGCGGACTATACCGAAGCAATCGATTGGCTGGGCAGAGCGGAACGAATTCAGCCAGACGCGCGTTCGGAACTGCTGATGGCGCTTTCGTACCGGCACCTGACGCAAATGGATATGGCAAGCCGCTATCTCGAACTGGCCAAACAGCGTTCACCGGATAACCCGGATGTTCAGCGATCAATGGCTGGTTTTTATCGCGATAATGGAGAATATTCACTGGCAATCGCGGCTCTCAATTCCATTCGTAACCCGAAACCAGACGTAGCAGCTGAACTCGCTTATACCTACCAGCTCGATAACAAGTTGGATGATTCCGCAAGGCTATATTCGCAAGCCGCCAACGCTGGGCCAAAGGACTTAGGCTTGCAGCTTTCCGCTGCACAGGCCGAGGTTGCTGCCGGTTCTATTGAGAAAGCGGAGCCATTTCTTCTGCGTGCCGCTGGACTCGATGCCAATTATTATCGGTTGCACGCAATCCGCGGAGAGATTGCGAAACTCGAGGAACGTGACCTGGATGCCGTACGGGAATATAGTGCCGCCATAGCAAATTTACCGGCTGAACCGACCGAGGGACCTCTCTACGGCATCCAACTTCACATGGATTTAATGGGTCTCTACAAGGGCATAGCTGACGATGGAGCCGCTCATTCTCAGCTCGAAATCGCGCAAACCACGATGAACGGCTTGGGCGATCGCGTGTCTGGCGGAGCACCGTTCTTGCGCCTGAGAGCTTTGATCAAGATGAACGCAGGCGACCTCAACGGCGCGGTCAGCGACATCAAAGGAGCGCTCGCAAACAACGCCCACGATCGCGACGATTTGCAGCTCGAAGGAGACATTCTGATGAAACTCGGTCGCGTTGAGGACGCGGTCGCAGTTTATACGCAGATTCTTTCGGTGGATGCGAACAACCAATTCGCGCTTACTTCTCTCGGGTACGCTTCGCGCGCAGCGGGGCATGACCAAGATGCGGAGAAGTATTTTCAGCGCCTGGCGCGAGCGCACCCTGCGTTATATGTTCCCTACCTTGCGCTCGGGGATCTTTATACTGCTCGGCGCGAATTCAAAAGAGCTGACGACACTTATAGCAAGGGGTATGCTCTGGCTCCGCGAAAAGCCATGATTCTAGCAGGTGGAATGAACGCAGCCATCGAAGCGCATAACCTTGTTCTGGCTGGAACGTGGCTAAATCGCGTGACGAACGAAATGATGCTGGAACCTCAACTTCTTCGGGAAAAGGAAAGGTATCTGAGCTTCAAGGGCGAATACCAGGAATCGGCGGAAGTTGGCCGCGAAGCAATACAAGTGTTGCCCCGAGACAGGGACGTAGTCGTCTATCTTGGTTACGACTTGCTCCACCTCGGAGAATACGACGAACTGTTGAATTTGACATCGAAATATCTCAGCGTCTTCCCGAAAGAGCCTGACGTTCCGCTGCTGATGGGTTATGTGCATAAGCATGAAGGCCAGTCCGAGCAGGCGCGTCACGACTTCACCGTTGCGCTGGATCGCGATCCGAATGTGGAAACGGCATACGTAAATCGCGGATACATGTTGAATGACCTTCACCAACCCGTAGCTGCCGCATCGGACTTCGAATCAGCCCTTAAGAGAGAGCCAAACGACGGCGAAGCGCATCTTGGACTTGCCTATGCGAACTTAGATTTGCATAAGCCTCAGGCAGCTCTTCAACAATCGGACCTGGCAGAGAGGGCGCTCGGCGATTCAAGAGACATACACATGATTCGCGCAACCGCGTATGGGCGTGAAGACATGCTGGCGAAAGCTGCCACCGAATACAGATTTGCTTTGAAGTTCACTCCCAATGATGGCGCGCTCCACTTGGGGCTGGGAAATACGCTTTTCGCAGCGCGGCGGTATCATGACGCGATCAATGAGATCGAGATCGCAGAGAAACTTTCCCCTGAAAACGCTAACGTCTACGCGCTCCTTGCACGCTCCTATGCAAACCTGCAAGATCGAGATCAAACGCTTCGAAATGTACAGTTGGCGGAGCTGCATTCCCAATCGGCACCCACCGCAGGGTACGGCTCTGAACCGGAGCAGAGCCAGATCTTTGTCTACACCGGAGAGGCCTTGAGCATCATCGGAGACCGCAACGCGGCCATGGAGCGCTTTCGAAAGGCACTAGAAACGCTCGGCAGCGACCGGGTCAACGTGCGTTTGGCAATCGCGCAGCTCGTCTCACAGCAGGGTCATTCAGAAGATGCAGAGAGGCAGATTGCGCTGGCTCTGATGGAGGCTGAGGCAGGAGAGACGGCGCCACCAATTGGCACGCAGTTCATCGCAGCGGCGGACGTTTTTCGGGTCATGCATGATTATCAGTTATCGCAAACTTATCTTGAACGCGCCAAGGCAGCAGGCGCACCCGATGCGGAGGTAAGGATCGGCATGGCAAACAACTATCTTGCACTAGGGGATACGGTCAGAGCACGGGCTGAGTTATCCGCGGTCAGCGCTGCTGCGGATAGTGCTCCCGATTACCAGTATCTTCTTGCCAAGGCCAACGTCCTTCGCCAAGAGCACCACAACGAAAGGGCGCTCACTTCCTTTGCCCAGGCTTCCAACGCTGAAGGCGAAGATCAGGTGGCGGAACAGGGACTTCTTGAGGCAGGCGCTGACGAAGGATTGCGGGTCACTCCCAAGGTGAGCTTACTTTCCGACTTCTCAATAGAACCTATATTCGAAGATACTACGGTTTATGTTCTGGACTCCAAGCTTGACGCACCATTTCCGGTTCCGAGCTCTGATACGTCTCTTCTTCCACCGCCGCGTTCATCCCTTGAGACTCAGTGGACCGACGCATACCATCTGCATCTTAACCACTTGCCTACCACCAGCGGATTCCTCCAGTTACGGAACACCAGAGGGCAAATATCGGTACCCAGTACAAACTCGATTGTCAGCCGCAATACGACCGACTATGTATTCAACGTCGGGTTAAATCCGACGATCAGACTAGGAACCAATGTGTTGACGTTCAATAGCGGCTTTCAGGGAACAGTTCGTCGCGATTCCTTGTCTCCCGTCGCCATGAACCAGAATCTCTTTCGAGTATTTGCTTATGTGTCAACCAGTTCATTTTTCAACGCGGTCTCGGCCACAGGATATGTTATCCGGGAAACAGGACCATTTACCGAGAGTAATTTGCATTCACGATCTCTTGCCGGTGCGATAAATTTGCGAGTCGGCAGGCCATGGGGGAAAACTGCCCTGGTGACTGGATGGGGGGCAAGCGATCAGTACTTCTCGCCAGTGAATTTCGAGGATTATTACACCTCATCCTATATTGGCGTCGAGCATAAGTTTAGCGAACGACTGGATCTCAGAGCGGTGGCAGAGGATCTGCGGGCATGGCGAGTAGTGGGTGCGAACTCTGGAATTGCGCAGAATCTGCGCCCTGCTGGAACAGTTGATTTCGCCCCGAACCGCAAATGGGATTTGCAGGTGTCAACCGCGTATTCCAGCACCAGAAGCTTCCACGTCTACGACGCAATCCAAAACAGCTTTTCTATCTCGTATGCGCGTCCATTTCGTCGCAAATTCAACGACGATTCCGGAGCAGTTGTGCTGCAGTATCCAGTTCGATTCTCGGCGGGTCTTCAAGAAGAGACCTTCTTTAACTTTACCGGAGATCAGAGCCAACAGTTCAGGCCTTATGTGCGCATCAGTCTGTTTTGAGGTGATCGTTGATGAGGATTTGTTTAGTTGCCACCTTTCCGCCGAGTGTCCGACAGTTGAACGAGTATGCGTTTCACATCGCGCAGGGTTTACAGAACAATCCCGACGTCGAGTTGATCATCCTCGCCGATGAACTGACTGACTACGATTTCGCAACCGACGAGAATGGCAACTCTGCAAAGTCTCATCAGCAATCAGAGTTAGCTGGTTTCAACGTGATCCGCTGCTGGAAGTTCGGCGGCTTGGCGACTCCGGTGCGTCTGCTCAGGACCATTAGGCAACTGAAGCCCGATGTTGTGTGGTACAACCTTGTCTTTTCAAGCTTTGCAACGCCAAAAAATCCATTTGCAGCTTTTGCAGGTCTTTGTGCACCTGCTCTCACGCGAGCCGCTGGCTTCTTCACGCATATTACTCTGCACCACATCATTGAGCATGTTGATTTTTCCGCCGCCGGAGTACGACGCCAAAGGCTATTTCGAATCGGCGCCGATCTGGCTACGAAAGCGTTACTTTGGGCGCATTCCGTTTCAGTGCTTCTTCCCGGTTATCGTCGCACCTTGAATGCGAAGTATTCCGCTCAAAACGTGCTTCTGGGTACACACGGGACATTCGCATCGACTCCCACTGCTCCGGACTTTACAAAGCGCGGCAATCCAGATCTGCGCATTCTCGCCATTGGACACTGGGGAACATACAAACGACTGGAGACGCTCATGGAGGCGTTTCCGGCTGTTCTCAAGAAAGTTCCGAATGCCAGGCTGATCGTGGCCGGCGCCAATCATCATACGAAGCCAGGATACTGGGAATCGATACGTGCGGCACAGCCCGCATACCTGCCGATTGAGTTCTACGGATACGTTGCGGAAGAAGCAATTCCTGAGCTTTTTAAAACAACATCGCTCCTTGTACTGCCGTATGACTCTGCCACTGGATCGAGCGGCCCTGCCCATCAAGCATGTGAGTATGGGATTCCTATCGTATGTGCGGATATCCCCGACCTGCGCGAAATGGCAGCGAATGAAGACATGGCCGTCAACTTCTATAACACAGGCAATGCGGTCGATCTTGCTGAGCAACTGACCACCATTCTGCAATCTCCAGAGTTGCAGCTTCACATGGCGGAGCGCAACTATGCTGCCGGAGTCCGGATGACAATGGCCAGCGTTGTCCGGAACTATCTTCGCTGGTTCGAACTCAATCAATGCAAAAGAGAGATGAGCAATTCAGGATTTTGCAAGTGGCGCCGCCCCGCGTGGCCGCATCCCCTCTGTTCACACCCGGGCAACCTTCGTGCTGGCTGCCAGACGTCTTCAGATTCCTTGACTCAGCGTGGATGTGGCTTGGACAGTCGCCGTGGATTCGAATCGGCTGGAACCACGCTTCAAACCATCAATTTAAGCGACACCTGTGCGTGGAGCAAGTCCGAGGTGTACGCGCCGGAGCAAAAATAGACCACGTTACGCCACGCTAGCGGCGTAATGCGGCGGAGTAAAAGAAGATTACCGCCAGATTCTGGTCTCACAGACGTCATTCAGGGGTAACGAACGAGATTCGTTGTTCTTGAGGAATTGTACGTCCTAAGGTGAATTGCATAGCATGAGCTGTGAACGGTGCGCGGTATTCTCATGACTCGCTTACCTAAAGTTGTCCTGGGCAAGTTTGGAACAGTCAGACGAATCGATGACGTGGGTATAAGGCTAGGATTCTTGGTGACTAAGTGGAAGATGAGTTCGCGCAACTGTTTGCTGACACATTTTCTTCCTATGGGATTCCGACGTCGCGAGGGCTACGTCCAATACAGCTTGAATCCTGCTTGGTGCCAGCGAACAAGAGTCTTCGGCTGGATCACAATCAACGCTTCTTTCCATTTTTTTCAGGCACGCCGCAACAATAACCAGAACAATCTTTCAGGAATAACTAAGCGCGGTGAGGATGCCGATGTTTCAAGATGGTGAGTTGCTGCCGAAGAGCCAGATTCTCCAACAAAAGGTCGCGGCGAGAGCGAAAGAATCGAGAATCCAAAACAGCCAAGAGCGTTAACTGACGCACCTTGAGACCAGTTTTACACGCAGATAAACCAGATCGGATCAACCCTTCATGTGTTTGAATCTACGGTAGATCTCAATTTTGGGGAGTCACAACTCAGAACTACAAACGGTGAACTGAAGGATACCAGCTTGGCGTGCTATCATCATGGCCCCATGTCCTGCGGCAGGCACGGATTGTAGCCGAGCGACGATGCCGATACCGGTGCGGGCGGCGTGGGCGGCGTGGCCCATGGCGTTCCGCTGAAATCGAAGAAATCCAGAAGGTTCGGCTGAACTGCATCGCGCGCGGTCAGGTGCACGGAACTCCCGATGAACCGGCTCTCCACAAGCTTGATGACCGCCGTGCTGTCCATGGGAATGTGCGAGACATAGTGCTTGCGCGTGAATGGCGAGATCACGATGTTCGGCAAGCGGAATCCGAGTTGTGCTGCAAATCCATGCTCCGCCGCCGCGTCCCCCGAATTCGCGCCGGGATCAGTAGAGGCCAGATCGCAATGCAGCGTTGGTTTATCGCCAGACGGAACACATGGGGTGTAGCTGTCCGGATTTGCGGCAATCATCGAAATGTCTGGAATGCTCCCCAGGGACGGATCGGTGAAATCGTTCGAGTGGCCCGGAACAGGCGGAACGTGATCGAACGGACCGCCACCCTCGTCGTAGCTAAAAAAGAAAACGGAGTCCTTCCATTCCGGGCTGCTCATGAAGGCATTCACGATGCTTGCAACTTGCGCTTGGCCGAGCAGAATTGACTGCCCGGACCCAGGGTGCTCATCGTTCTGCCCATAGCCAGCCTCAATAAACACAAAGCTGGCAAGGCTCCCATTGGAAAGGTCAGTATAGTACTGCGACAACGGAGCAATGCGTGCTGGATCGATGCAGAAAGAGTTGGACGAGTCGCCTACCACGCTCGATGGTTGCGTTGGGGCTGTGCACGCCGCGTGGCTCGGGTTCTCATAAAGAAGGTGGTTCGCGTAACTCAGGTTTGAGAGGTGTTCGGCAGGATACAGGCTGCTACCGGTCCCGGAACAATTGACTTCATTCAGGCAGAAGCCCTCCGTGACGGTGTAATAGATTTTCCATGACACGCCTGCTTGATCGAGTTTCTCAAAGATATTGTTGATATTCAGTTGTGGCAGGTGATCGTCAGCGCCCGGATCGTTTACCAGGCCCTGAGTCGTGCCTCCTGTGAAGGTGGCGATGCGGTTTGGCACGCTCTTGCTCGCTACGGGCGAGAACCACCGGTCGGAGACTGCGAACTGCGAGGCCATGTAGTAGTAGTAGTTCAGGAAATCCTGGTCGTAGTAACCCATGGCGCGTTCGCCCGCAGTGTCGGTGAACTGGCCGCTGCAGATCCCAGATTTTGCGCAGCTCTTGGCATATCCCTCGGCGGTGTGGACATATCCGCTCATCTGAATTGGGCGCGTAGCCAGGAAGTTATAGCGGTTCACGTCGCCGTAACTTGCCAGCCAGTCTGACGAATCGTCGTCAATGCACGTGCTCCGGAACTTATAGAGGTGGTAGATGTTCCCTTCGTCGTCCTCGTTCGTGATTGTGTCAAGCTTGTCGTCGATGCCGTCGACGTCATACTCCTTGCCGTCGTCGCCGATGTTCCAGCCATTGGCTGTGCGGTACGGATTGAGCATTCCAAAATAATCGTCGAAGGTGTGGTTCTCCTGCTGCATGAATATGACATGCTGGATCGAGCTCAGGCCGGCCGATGAACCGACGGTGACTGTCGTCTCTGCCAACGCGAAACTCCCGGACGCAATGCTTGCCTCTGCCGTGTAGGTGGTGGTCTCGGTCGGAGTCACCGTCAGTGTGCCTCCGGTAGATGAAAGCGTGTATGAGCTTCCGTCGGATCCGGACACCACCACCTTGGTGGCATTGGTTGCCGTAACGGTTAGCGTGTCGGAACTGCCCTGGCTGATTGAACTGTTCTCCGCCGTGATCGACACCGTCGGAGTCGCTTGCCCGGAAGTTACTGTGATCGTAATGTGGGCCGTCGCGCTACCGTGCGAGTTGGTCGCGGTTGCCGTGTAGGTGGTGGTCGAACTTGGAGTTACGGTGATCGTTCCGCCTGAATAGGGCAGGTTATAGGAGGTGCCGTTGGACCCTGTCACGTGGATTGAGGCAGCACCGGATTCAGTAACCTTCAGGGTGTCGGACTGTCCGGTTGAAATGCTGCTGGAACTCGCTGTGATGGAAACGGCGGGAATGGAGGCTGCTGCGCTGGCGGCAAACGCTGAAATCGCAAGGAAAGTGAGTCGGGGTGCCAAAGACGGAAAAGCCTTCATGGAGCCTGCCTTTTGTTGATTTATCTTGGATAGCTCCAGATTCATCCGGAGAAGTGACCGGAGCTTTTCAGTTCCTTCGATGCAGGCGAACCACGGACGGTTGGCTGGCCTACAAACTGGGTAGAGATCGGAGGCGGCTATCCGATTGGAGGCAGTATCTTCGCCGGTGACGAGCTTCACTGGCCGAACGACGTTATGGGTGCGCCTGAGCCCGATCCGTCGCACGGGCTTTGGACATGAGACTATCCGTCCGTTCGATTAGATAGGGCAGCCGCAAAATCCGGACTGCACTTCGGCTGGGTAATCAAACATCTCGATTTGCATCCACCCGCGCGCTTCAAAGACGGAAAGGATCACTGTGACCTTGAGGCCGGCTTAGCGCTATCGATGTGGATCGCAATCATTCTGTGAACGGGCTCGGCTCGATAAAAAGGCGAGTAAATCTGTGACGGGTGGCGTGCCTTTGTGCCGCTCATACGTTCAAATCTATCGATTACTCCGGTTGGCGTGAAGGACACGCGAATGCCGTGCTGCTTCATCGGCCGCTGCACGCGCAGTTTGCCCACGCGCGTGCCCTTGCGCACGGATGCTTCCGCCTGATGCGTGCTGACCGGCCTATGCCCTGCTATCCTCCGCGTAAACGGCCCCGGTATGCACTACGAACGCCTCATCGCTTAAGTGGCGGCGCTGCGCAATCTCCTTGTACCGCGTCCGATGCTGATAGTAAACGGAGAGCGCCCGGCACTGTACTTGGATGGGCGGGCCGGGGGCTGCTCGATTGAATCGCTTTCGTTTACCACCGTGAAATGGAGAGACTGGTCAAATACACAGTGACAGTCCCGCTTGAGCCATACCCATCAACCTGGAATTGGGTGTTGATCGTTGGACCCCACCCGAGATCGAATGCTCCATTCACAGTGGCATTCAGCTTGCCTTCGGCTCCATCGAGCCACACAGAGTGATAAGTAATTGTTCCTGAGTCAGTCCGGGAATAGCTGGCCTGAACGTGATGCCATTTGTCTCTGGACCAGTTTTGCGGATTGCATGTCGTTCCCGATACGCTCACCCAGTGGGGGGAAGGTTTCGAATCAGTACCTCGGTTCTCGGTGTAAGCCCAGTGCCCTGAATAGCCATCGCACTGTACGCCAAACAGCGCGGTTTTTCCATTCGGCATTGTTTGATTGACATCCATCTCCAGATTGCCAATGTGACTGGCCGAACTCGTGAGATACACCCAGGCGTCATAGAAGAAGTTCAAAGGTTCTGTACCGTCTGACCATGTAAGTGAATAACGCTCGTCGCCTGCATCTTTGAACTGTGTGACAAACCTCCGCGAGTTTCCATGGAGTGAAGGCGAACTAACTATGGCCGTTGATCCGGATGAACTACCCGATCCCCCCGTATCGTGCGCTTCTTTCCAGTCGCCCATCAGTTCGATATTGCTGACTGTCACAGCATCAGTGGGAACAGCCGAGGTATCAGTGGGAACATTAGAGTCGCCGTTTGCGGACGTTGCTCCAGCTTTGACGGTGATGATGACATCAGTGACGCATGTGGCTCCATTACTCCATGCCTTAACATGCAACGTGTGCGTGCCTGCTGCAGACCCGACTAACGTATCAATAGATGTGTCGTCAATAATGGTGGTGTCGGTACTACTGTCGAACGAATATCCCATTGAAGTAACACTCTCAGACGAGCACGTGGTTGCGGTTGCGGAAAGGGTGAACGGGGACGTGACGTCAGAATTGTTAGCTGGATTGTTGACGGTCACCCCAGCCTGTGCGGGAACTGCCAGAATAACGAAGATCGACAATGCAAGCGATAACTTCTGGACAATGCTCATAGAACTCCTTTGCAATGGTAGGCGTTATTAAGCGCAACTCCATACTTGCTCTTTTGATGGAGGAGCCGGAGACGTTCGCGGATGTGAGTGGGCTGTTCTGAGCGGAACAAAACGCTAACGCCTAACAGCTCAGCAACCTCTAATCGTAATGTCGGCGGTCACAGTGACGTAATGCTGCGCGGCCGAACTAATTCCGGTCAAGCCCGAGAAGCTAAAGGGAGATTCCATGATGCGGGTATTTTCTCGTCATTTCGTCCCGCTTAGGCTAAGGCTCTGACCGGCCGGCAACTCTTGAAAAGCAATACGCAATAGTTTCATGTTTTATCAAAGACGACAACCTTTTTATTTGAGCAGGTCGGGAAAAACATCCGATCATGGGCAACCTGGAAATGATTACTTGCAACGTGTAAATACTTCACGCAGTATCGTGTAAGAACTGCCCACTTTTACCTCAGGCGCAATAAAAGTGAGCCTTATGCTTTATTCGTTTGCTTTTGACTATGCTGCAGGCGGTGAACCTACCAAAAAACACCAGCAGCTTGTCTTTTTCCGACAAGCCGCTGGTGCTTACTATGAAGTTTCAGTGCGGCCCGTGTGCCTCATAAGTGCCTCGCTATTGACCTGATCAGCGCGAGCCCTGCATCGATGGGGCCGCTAGAGTTCCCGATCTTCAGGGTTACCAGCGATAGATGGTCAAGTTATCCACGTACAAGACTGACGACCCGCTCTCACCAATACCATCAACCTGAAACTGAGTGTTTACATCTCCTACCTTCCATCCCAACGCGAAGGACGACGGTACAGTTTCGTCGATCACCTGCTCGTTGCCATCCAACCATACGGAATGATAAGTGACATCCCCGGAGTTATCCCGAGAGTAGCTGATCTGAACGTGATGCCAGACGTTAGTCTGCCAATTCGATGGGTTACAAGGTTGCGAGGAGGATACCCATTTGGCCCCTGCGCCGCTGTATTCCCACGTGCCGGTATACCCACTGCACTGAAACGCGTAAATTACCGTTTGCCCATTGGCCGTGACCTGATTAGAATCCATTTCGAGGTTAGAAACGGAACTCCCGGCCTCAATCCACACCCAGTTGTCATAGAGGAAGTTCTCTGAGGTGGTGTCGCTCGCGTAAGCTATGCTGTATCTCACACCACCCTCACCTGTGTAGCTGGTTGAAAACTGGCGCGAGTTGCTGCTGATCGACGGTGTGGTAACTATACTTGTTGCCCCAACCGCCGTGCCGGGCGTGCCTGCGTCGTGCTCGAAATGCCACGTATCGAGCAGTTGCAAGTTTGTTGATGCGATGGCATCCGCAGGAATGGCAGGAGTTGTAGGTTTGGCTGGCGGGATTGGCGCAATGATGTAGCTCGACGTGGCCACGCCGCTGTTCGTATGGCCAGGAACAACAGCAATCGCTTCGATCTCTTCGGATTCGCTGACCGAGATTGCCCCCGTGTATTCAGTCGAGGAAGTCGACGGCGCTGTTCCGTTGGTGGTGTAGTAAATGGTTGCGCCGGTCGTTGCGTCAGACAACGACACCGACTGCGCAGATGAATATGATCCAGCCGCCAATGAAAATGCGGGTGTGGCGACGGTTGTGGCGACGGTTGCGGAAACGACCTTGATAGTGACATTGGTTACGCATGAAGTCCCGCTCCCCCATGCCTTGACATGCAGGATGTGTGCTCCCGTCGGAGCCACAACTACAGCTTGTACGGATCGAGCCTTCACAACGGTCGTGTTGGCACTGCTATCTATCGAATAGCCCATTGAAACTGCGGGCTTTGAGTCGCAAGTCGTTGCGCTTGCTGTCAGCTTGAAGGGTGAGGTCACCTGAGCTCCGTTTACAGGAGTTGTTACGGTGATGGCATTGGCCCCGGCAGAGGCCGCGAAAATGGAAAGTGTTAGGAGGGTAGTAAGAACAGAATTCATGTAATCGCCTCGAGCGGTTTCTCCGGGCGCGCGTATTCAGGCTTGCGAGATCCAAGTGCTTAAATGAACAGGCTCCGCCCTAGAAGGGCTCTCCCCATCTTCTTTAATGGACCTTCCAGATTCGCATTCCTCAGAATCGTTAAGAGCAGAATAGCTCGATACTCATGGAGTAAATGTGACCCATATCACACAGAGATGGTGGCCATGATCAGTGAGGTAACTGATTGAACTTACGAAGTTAAAGTACTGTTTATCGGTTTTTTCGTTGCTCGGGCGCGAGACGGCTGTCATTATCTATGCACCGTACGTATTTAGACTTTCTTCAAGATGGAGTGAATCTCTCGCTATGGCAACGGGGACAGTGAATCGCTAATGATCACGCAAGCATTAGTTGATAGATTCGGCTTATGTCACTTTAAAGGAAGAAGTCATAATAGCAATCCATCATTAGGTCAGGGGCTAAAGCACGCGTTGAAATTGGACGATTAGCGGCACAGCTAGAGTCGTGCCGTGACACATTTTGCAGTTTCGAAGAAATTTTGCAGGGGGCTCAGGAGTTTTAGTTAACTTACCTCCCAAGTTATAAAACGTTGACGATCATTGATGCTTGATTGCAGTGAGTTTTGCTCTGGCGTCCGCACCCTTGCGGCAGACCAAAGAAAACCCCGCGGCAGCCGCGAATCGAAGTGGATTCGATCATACGGTTGTCGACAGGGTTACTTACATCGTGCTGAGCCAATGCAGCTCCTGCTCACTCTACTGTGACATTCACAATGGTAGTCGCATTGATCGAACCACTGGTGCCCGTCACTGTAACCAAATAGCTCCCGACGGTTGTTCCCCCACTGGGCGAATCGATCCCCTTATTTACAGCGCATCCTGTGGCTGATGCGGCGACGGCCAAGAAGAGCAGCAGGCTAAAAAGTGTCTGCCACTTGCGCCGGCGGGTCGGCAGGCAGAAGAAGAGCAGCGCTGCAAGCGTTCCTCCGCCGAGGAAGAAGACTCGCTGCGGCGGGTGGCGTAGCGAGGCGGTTGATCCCGCCGTAGTATTGATGGTCAGCGTTGCCGTTACTGCCGCCGCTACTGAGATGACCGCAGGCTGCGAGGCCGAGCAGGTGGGCGCATTAACAGCTCCCGACGGACTGGCGGTGACAGCACAGGCGAGTGCCACGTTCCCTGTGAAGCCTCCGCTTGGCATAATTGTTATGGTCGAAGTGGCGCTTGTTGCCGGCGACGCGATGCTGATTGGCGTGGCACTTAGCGTAAAGCTGGCCGTTCCACTTGGGCCGGCGACTGACATTGCGAGGTTGGTTGAGACGGTCATGCTTGCTGAGTTACCTGTCACTGTCGCCGTATAGAGCCCTGGACTGGTTGTTGCCTGAGTGTTGATGGTAAGCGTCGCGGTTACTGAGCCCGTTCCCGAAACAGCAGGTGGCTGGGTGGCAGTGCAGGTGGGTATGTTGACCGCACCCAATGCGTTGGAGACGACTGCGCACGTGAGGGCGACGCTGCCCGCAAAGCCGCCAATTGGAGTGATGGTGACGGTCGAGGTGGCTGAGCCTCCCTGAACAAGGGCTGTCACCGGGGTGGAACTCAATGAGAATGTGCCTCCAGATACTGAAGACTGGATTACATAGGCAGCGCTCTCGACAATGCTGCTGCCCTGAGTGGGGCTGATGGCGATGGCCTCGATCGTTTCCGACGCAGCGACCGCGATCGAACTCGAATAGAGCGTCGACGCAGCGGTGGGCGCAGTTCCGTCTGTGGTGTAATGGATCGCGGCGTCCGCGGTTGCGCTGCTCAAGGCTACGCTCTGCGCCGCGCTGTAGGCGCCTGCCGCTGGCGCGAAGGTGGGGGGCACAGATTGAGTAGAGTAAGTCCAGGTCAGGATCTTTTGGCTCGCTGAAAGTCCTCCCGAACCTCCCGTAAAGCCAACGTAGGCGGTATTAGCGCCCACAGTCTGTGGAATGTTAATAACATCTGACATCGTAAATGTGTCGTTTGTTACCAAGTCCAGAAGATTCAGAGTCAGCGTTGTTCCGTCATAAGTAACGTGCGCCAATATGGAATCTCCGCTAGCCAGTTCTATTCCGCTTGGGGTCAGGTCAATGGTTGGGAGCGTCGGCGGTTGCCCATTGGTATATACACCGGTCGAGTCGTTTCCCTCTCCCTGGTAGTTGTAGAAGTTGAACTTGATGGCGACACTCGTTCCAATGCCCTGATAGCCGAGCCCGGCAGAATTCCCACCGAGAGCTGTCGGCCCAACATTCTGAATGGTAAAGGTAAAGCCGTTTCCCTGGGCCAGCGATAGCTGAAACTCAAAGTCTGTCGTGAATGCTTGGATCCCGATTGGTGCATTCCAAAAGACGCTCCCGGCCTGATCCAAACCGCCGTTGGTCAACTGTAACCGGGTGTCGTTGGTGGCTACGGCGTTGCCATTCAAAGTCAGGCCCGCCGTGGAAGAAAATCCGCTTCCGAAATTGATTGACGCTCCTCCTGGCTGGATTATGTAGGCCGCAGTTCCGACGTTACTGTTCTGCAAGCTGGGGTCGATGGCGATTGCGTTGATCGTCTCTGAAACCGAGATTTGGATCGGCCCGGAGTAAAGGTTTGAGGAAGACGATGGAGCCGATCCATCCGTCGTGTAGTAAATCTCTGCGTTCGTATCCGCATCCGAGATGGTGACCTGTTGCGCGGCTAAATAGGTGCCACCGGCCGGCAGGAAGCCGACGGGCGGCGTTTGGGTCGTGAAGGTGAAGATGGCGCTGCTGACTCCACTCTGAATGTAGCCGACCGCGCTCGCAATCGCCTTAACGGTGGTATCCGTACTGATTGTGATCGGACCTGTATAGAGCGTCGATGCAGGTGTTGGCGCTGAGCCATCCAGCGTGTAATAGATTTCCGCGGAGGCGGTCGTGGTGGAAAGGGTAACGCTCTGGCTAGCGGAAAATGTGCCACCATCCGGGGTAATTACGGGCGCGACTGCATTTGGCTCCCCGTTGAAGAGCCCGTATACATCCACTTGTCCGTTGGCCGCAACGTACACTTTGCCATTCGTCACCATCGGGATGGAGAACTTGTTGGCGGCCCCGGCAGCATCGCGTTTGGAGTTGGTGTCGCTCTCATAGAGCGGAGTCGTAAGATCGGCTGCGCTCCAGGCGTACAACACTGCCGCTCCATGGGTGTTAAACTGGTCTGAGCGTACCGCCCATGCAATGCCATCCTGTGTGCCATTGGACGACACAGAAAAAGATGGGCTTGGAAATGCCGACGTGATGGGTGACTGACTCGACGGTACAGTGTCCATCACACCGCTGTTTAATTTGAACAGTTTCGGTACATCGCCGTCGCCCCAAATGTAGACATTGCCGTTCCAGTAGGCTGGCGTGCTCCATAGCCCTTTGATTGCGTTGTCGATGTCCTGGAGCGCATTGGTGTTGGATGAACCTCCCGCGGCGGCATACCCGCCGAGTTGGTCTCGGTTCAGAACCACAATTCGCCCCTCTTTGCCGGACTGAACCAGAATATGAGGGTACGCTCCCGGCTGGTCCGGCACCATCAGAACTCCGCCCGACCCCACGTCCAGGTCGGCATCATTTAGCGTCTGATAGTTAAACGCCGTAAACGAATCTGCAAGCGTTAGTCCGCCATTTGCTAGATTGAAGTCTACGATGCTTTCGCCAAGTTCGGTGGTTGCACTGAGCGGCGGATAGGCCGAGTGGGTGCCATTGCCGGTTGCCAAAAACATCCGTCCGCCTGCTGCGTCCTCGTCGATCGGCATGCCTGCGCCCGCTTCCCACACTCCGGAGCCATACCCATTGGGCGACAGGCATACCACCGCGCTCTGCGCCAGCGTGGTGGCGTTATAGGCAAACAACCAACCATGCCACGGTCCGTTGTCTCCATGCGCACCGTATCCGAAATAGACATACCCATTGTAGTAATTCAGTGCAGTTCGCTGATTCTCCCACAATGGGCTGAAAGTCAGTTTCCCGCCTGAACTGCCATTGCCGGTGCCCGCCACCGTTGCTGTAATCTCCACAGGACTGTTCGGTTGTTCCGCACCGGTAAGAATGTTGATGGCATGCAACCGGGAGAAGTAAATGCCATTCTCCTTGGTCGCGGCCACCACATAGAGAGTATTCGTTGCAGGATTAATCGTCGGTGTTCCGGTGACGCCGACTGTTGGAGCAACGTCCGGCGAACCTGAGTCTTCCCACGGTACCGATGTCGCTCCCGCACCCGCTCCGTGTGCGGCAGTGAGCAAGCTGACTTGCCAGATTGGATTCGCATTCGCACCGCCGTTTGAATCCGCGTCGAAGGCGTAAATCGAGTCATTTTCCGTGGCAACAAACAGGACATTGTGGACCAGGCCGTCGCTCATCGTCAGCCCGGGCACATACAGCGGCTGTGCATACACTGTTCTATCCACCGGCAACGAGAACAGCTTGCCAAAGGAACTCGTATTCACGTTGGTGGGCGTCAAGGCAGTCTCGCTGGTGTTCTGCCCCGCATGCGTCAAGTCATAGCGCCAGGTAGGCACCGTGACCGGGGTGGGAGTCTGGCCCCCGATGCTCTCGGCCGTCGCGCACAGCAAAGCCAATAACAGCGGACCGAGGCCGGCAGACTTCGTGAGCGGCTTGTCGGTGGCAGAAGCCAAAGGCTGGGCGACAGAACGGAAAAAGCTGAAATGCTTAAACATTCAGAGCACCTCCCCAACGCAATGAGTGACACGCTAAGTTGTCCCGTCGAGCAGATGCGGTCCGAAACCGAGCTGTACAACACGGCTATGGGCCGAGTTGAGAGCCTGTTTATGCCGGTTGCAATCGACGGCCAGGTGAGCCGGTCCTGTCACACCTAATCTAGTGACCTAGCCGTGCAGACTGGTCGAGCAACAGTAGTGCAGAGATGAAGAAGTGGAGTTTCCCCGAAAATTCAAGCCCCCAGGCTGATAGGTTCGATGGCAACCTGAGGCGATTTGGTTGCTCGCAAATCGACTTATCGACTTTAGGACGCTGTTGAGGCAATATATGCAATATGTGTTCAAGGTCAAAAAACATATTCACCTTTCAAGGTCTAGGCAGCGCAATGATCCTTTCCAGGCGCGTCCTTATCTGTCTGTCGTTGTTGGCGCTGCCCGCAACTTCGCTTTGGGCTCAAAGAGCCAGTGGGGCTGCTCTAGGTGTCGCCTGGCGAGTGCGGGGTACGTGGCAGGTGAAGGGCATGGGATCTCCAATTCTCACCGGTGATTCTGTAGAGCCTGGGTCGCTTTTACAGCCGGGCGAAGGGGACTCCAGTCACTCGATCACCGTTTTGCTGCCGGATGGCCAACGCATTCTCTATGAGTGCTTCACTACTCAAGACTGCGCGCGCGGGTTTAGGGTCCCTTCGCTCTATCGCACGCCCGAACCGCTCGCTGTCGAAATGCTGGCGCGCATTCATGCGGTGCTGGCCGACGGAAAGCGCAATTTATCACCCGAATCCAGCACTCAGCAGTCGTCACTCTTGCCACGCGACGAGGCAGTGGCCGTGCTTGGTCCCGACAACCGAGCCGACGTCGCTGGCCTGGCTGGAAAACTCTCCGACGGTCGCTATACCTACGACCTGCAACAGCTTGATCATGCATTTCCACGCCAGCTTCATCTCGCTATAGAGAAGAAGGCGCCCTTTATCACCCTTGTGTTTCCGTCTTCCGGCCTCTACGACCTGACCATCACTGACGATCTGAATACGCCGCGCATTGATCTCTTCATCGCGGCGGTCGGGCCCGCAAAAGCAGCGAGCTTTAAGAAGTCCTTCCAGGACGCCAAGGCGCTGATGGATGAATGGAATAGCGATTACTATGGATGGCCGATCCATGATTTTCAGCGGGCTTATCTGGAATCGCTCATGCTGAGCGCGAAGCCGCCGACCCCCAGGCTGGTAAACACTGCAGGCAAGCCTGCTTCCGATGCACCGGCCCCCGATAGGCTGGCTGACACAGCAGACGAACGGGTTGGCATGACCGCTGAGCCCTCATACTTTCCCAAGCCGGGCGTATTTACAGGGGATACGACGGTAATTCTACGGTGCAACACACAGGGCGCAACGATTCACTTTACGGTTGACGGCTCTCAGCCGGTCGCCAGTTCGGCTGTGTATCGCGCACCGATTATGGTGAAGGGAACGGAACTCACCATCAAGTCGTTTGCCAGCGTGGCAGGGAGAAAAGACAGCGCTGTCGTGACCGGGATCTTTCGCATCAGGCAGTAACTTTCCAGAGGAAGCATACTGTCGCGCCCGACTCGTGAAAGAGATCCAGAGAACTTGTCGTGTTGCGTGTGAAACCGTGGAAGTGCCCTGGCGAGATTGGAATTCAAAAGTCGGTTGACAGGCGCAGAGAAATGTTCCTCGATGGTCCAATCGCATTTCCAGAGAACAGGCCGCCGAAATCGATCACATCCAGAACATTGTTCAGATTCTGGCCATCAGCCTGCAAACGCATCTTCGCGCGTTCCGATTTATAAATGTCAGCTCCCACGGAAGCGTTTGCCTGAAACGCTGGGAGAATTCGGCCACGAGCGAAGTTGATACGATTCAGGACTTGCTGACCGTACTGGTCTAGCACCGTGGACCGATCGCCGTCAAAGGCGAATGGCAGGCCGGTATCATATTGAGCACCAAAGGCGGTCCAAAGCCGCGACGTGACCTGGCAGCGAACTCGACCACGAACAGTATGGCGCTGGTCCTGTGAGCCAGGGGTATGACCGCTCAATTGGGAGGCAGCAGCACTGGCATCGGAGCCGAAGAAGAGCCCACCCGTAACTGGGAACCAAACGTTTCCGACAATGTAGGAGTAACTACCAAAACCGGAGAAGCGATGCCAGTCGGGAACCTCCAGTCTGCCCTCCGCGCCATAGAGGATTGCCTTCTGGAAGGCGATAGGAAAACTGATCGCGGTGTTGAGGATCTGATTGTCGTCGGCATAGTTGTCCACAACCCGTCTGAAATAGTTGCTTCCCATCTCCAAATGACCGAAGAAAACTTTCGTTAAGCCTGCTTCGTAGTAGTCGCCTTGTGAGGGCTTTACCGGAAGATTCAGAAAGCCTGTGGGATCGATGGATGGAACAGCACCTGCGCTCGACAGCAGGATGTTTTCAAATGATGGAGTTTGAAATACCCGGTCGTAAGAGAAATGGACTACCGTATCCCTTGATGGAAAATAACGCGACAGAGCAAGACGCGGCTGCAAGGCCTGCTGGTTGAGGAGCAACTGATAGTGGTCCCAGCGCAACCCGGCGTTGATTGTCCAGTTATGCAATCGAATCAGGTCCTGAACATAACCCGATTGCTCCAAGTCAGGGCGATTCGCCTGATAAGCAAATGTGAGAGGAGAGCCGCTGTCGAACCGTGTGGGGTCAGTGATCAGGTAGTTCAACTTTTCATTCAGAAAGAGATTGTCCGATTCAACACCTGCCTTCCACTCACTATGGTGGTGATCAAGCGTAACACCCGCCTTGAAGTAACCCTCGCGAAACCAGTTATGCTGAAAAACGATAATGGGCGTTGATTGCGGGTTGGAGTAGAAGTCGTTGGAGTTGTCGCGAACCATCCCGCGCAGGTCGCCTTCGGCATTGAGAGAGAAAGTGTGCTGGTAGGAAACGATTCCTACCGTCTCAAAGTTATCTCCAGTTTGGCGTTGTCCTGCCATCTGCTGAAGCAGCTCATTTGGAATGTCGTAGCGGGCGAGTTCATGGAGCACGATGAGCTTGACTCGATCATGTGGCGTTAGGTCGCGTGCGTAGTCTGAAGTGACGTCACTCAGGGTGCCCGTATTTGAATAGTTTTGTGGAACCACAGGATTCAAATACCGTTCCGTCATGCTTCCACTTGCACTGGCGCCAAGAGTATTCCTTCCCCAGACGTATTGGCCCTTCCCGAATGCGCCACTGGAGTTGAAGCTGCCACCCGAAAGAACGATCTGACCATGGAAGCCCAGCTGGGAATTCTGAAGTGTGTTCACTTCGACGACGCCGCCCATTTTTCTGCCGTACTCCGCGGGAAAGCCTGCGGTAAAAATGCTTATTGATTGCACAGTGTCCGCTTCGATTTCGGGCCCGAAGCTGGGCGAACGATTATCGGTCAAGGGAACGCCATCGACCACAAACTGTGTCTGATACTCCGAGCCCCGGGGGTGCAGCACTGCATTGCCTTCATAGAGCCAACCGGGCTGCGAATTCACCAGATCCTGCAAGTCGCGGCCTGGAATCGATCCGAGCCGTTCCTGGATGAAGTCCGCACCTATTTGACTAACAGAGCCGGCCTGATCGGGATTAGTCAATGTATCGATTGCTCTGACAGTTACGGATTGATTCACTGGAGCGAGCTTAAGCTGGATTTTGAATTCGATGGGAAGGGACGAGTGAATCTCAATCACGTCTATTTCAGTGGCAAAGCCGGGCTGCTCAATTTTGAGCTCATAAACGCCGTAAGGCAAACGCTGCACGTCCAAGTCACCGCTAGCGCTGGTTGCAAGAGTACCGCGATACCGATTCGCCCAACTGATGATTTGGACGGTTGTTTTTAGGCCAAGACCGGAGGGATCGGTCACTCGAACTTGTAATTCGCCACCATTGTTTTGGCAAAAGAGCGGCATCACCATGAGGAAGCAGAGGGCTGCAAATCTATTCATGCAAGGCCGATCTCCAGAGTTTCGCGAATGGTCCTCTCGCCCATGGTCATCACCTCACACGTGAGATGCTCAAAGGCGCACATTTGTTGCTTGATCTTGTATTGATGTTAGGCTGCTCGCCCGGCATGGCCTGCCCTTCGATCTCCTGGAAAGCAAAATGGCGATCAAAAAATCTTCTTAAACAAAGACAAGGCGGCAGCTCAGACGAGGCAGGCATCTGTAACGAAGCCGAGCGCATCCAACCAACCGTGGGAGATTAAGCTCAAAAAAGCCGCGATAGCCTTGGCGCGGAAGCAGTGCATTCACACCAACCGACACGATCGGATGCGGAGCCGATGACTGTGCACGAGGTTCCCCACCCTGGCATGCTCCCCTCAAGCGATAGGAAGGAAAACACCTTGACTCATGCACGCATTCGCCAACCGCTCCGCTGGACATGTGCTTCGACGGTTCTCTGCCTCTTGCTGCCCCTGCTACTCAGTGGATGTGGGGCTGTGAATCACGTTAACACAGATCCTGTGCTGGCCGTCAGCATCACCGCCAGTCCCGCTTCGATCACTGGCGGAGGCTCCTCTACTCTGAGTGTGACCGCGACGAACGCTACCTCTGTGACAGTGAGCGGAACAGATGGCAGCAGTTATAGCCTCCCGGCGACTGGCGGAACGCAGACAGTGAGCCCAAGCGCGACCACCACTTACACTGCAACAGCAGTTGGAGCCGGAGAGGTGACCTCGGCGACCGCGACCGTAACGATGACTGCCGTTACCAATCCCGCGCCAACCGTCACAATCACCGCCATGCCCGTTTCGATAACTAGCGGGGCTTCCTCCACTTTGACTGTTGCCGCGACGAATGCCACTTCGGTGGCGGTGAGCGGAACAGACGGTACCAGTTATATACTCTCAGCGACTGGCGGAACGCAGTCGGTGAGTCCATCCGTGACCACCACTTACACAGCGAGCGCCACTGGTGCTGGGGGAAAAAACTCGGCTGCCGCGACGGTGACTGTGACGCTGAATCCGGCGCCAACCGTGAGCATCATCGCGGTTCCCACTACGATCATCTCGGGGAATTCATCCACTTTGACTGTTGCCGCGACGAATGCCACTTCGGTGACGGTGAGCGGAACAGACGGTACCAGTTATACGCTTTCAGCGACTGGCGGAACGCAGTCGGTGAGCCCATCCGTGACCACCACTTACAAAGCAGCAGCAACCGGGCCCGGTGGAAATGGCTCAGCGAGTGCAACTGTAACGGTGACACCGGCAGGCTCTGTTCAATCTATCGACCACGTCGTATTCATGCTGCAAGAGAACCATTCATTCGATAATTACTTCGGGATGCTGAACCCGTATCGCAAGGCGAATAACTTCAATGTGGGTGACGACGGAAAAACATACGACGTAGATGGCATCGACGACAAGCTGACCCAAATCAGTAGTCCAGACGATGAAGGCACATCTTATTCACTCTTCAAACTGATCAGCACCTGTGTCGATGATGAGAGTTCGGATTGGCTGTCAAGCTACGGAGACGTCAATCGCTATGACTTTCTCACAACACGCAAGATCCAGGAGAATGGTTTTGTCCACACCGCCGAAGGTTATGCAAATAGCTGTGCGCTGAACGGCTCCACCTGTTCCGGAAGCTTTACAGATCTAACAGGACAGCGGGCCATGGGCTATTACGACCAAGGTTTTCTCAATTACTACTACTACATGGCATCTCAGTTCGCATTGTCCGATCGCTGGTTCTCGCCGGTATCGAGCAAGAGTGTTGACAATCGCATAGCCACCTTTTCGGGAGGCACGACCCAGGGCCTGGTTCGGGATCCCGGCGGCAATGACCATCTATCTCAGCTTGCTCTTCCGGTCATTTTCCAGGAGTTGGACAAGGCCAAAGTGTCCTGGAAGATCTATTACACGGTTACCGAGGGCTACTGCCTCGACCCGGATGAGTGCTCCGGTGGGTCGAGCGCTGAGTATCCCGCGACCAACTTCTCCAACTTTCAATATTCGTTCAATTATTTGTATGAGAATCCAACCAAAAGTCCCTGTACCGCTCCCACGCAGGGATCTTTGATTGCGGTCAACGATCCAACGAACTCTTTCTGCATCGATCCAGACCACATTGCACCACTGTCAACTTACTTCACCGATCTCACCAACGGCACACTTCCCAGCTTTGCATTCATTGAGGCCGGGTATGGCAACAACGACGAGCATCCTGGGTCAGGTCAATCCATTCTATTGGGGCAGGCGCAAGTGGCGAATATCGTAAATTCTTTTATGGAGAGTCAGGAGTGGAATGACTCCGTCTTCTTCCTGAGCTACGACGAAGGAGGAGGACCATACGACCATGTTCCGCCGGTGCCAGGTCACTCAAACGACAACACCGATGCGTCTCTGGGAACAATACCGGATATCTCGGCGATCGCGGTAAATCCCGATAACTACTTTCCTTGTGTGCCAACCAGCGGGACGCCTACGACCCACTGCGACTTGGAGTCCTCTGATCCTGGGGCTAACCCCGGTGACGCTGCAACTGTCTACGGATTTGCGGCGCAACTAGGATTCCGGCTCCCGAACATCGTCATTTCTCCGTTCTCGCGGAAACACTATGTTTCGCACATACCCATGGATCACACGGCGGTGATCAAGTTTGTCGAGAGCCGCTTCATTCCGGGCAACCCAAGCCTCACTCAACGAGACGCAGCGCAGCCAGACCTGCTTGATTTCTTCGACTTCGACAATGTTCCCTGGGCCACTCCGCCCACGCCGCCGGCTCCGGTGACACAAACTTCACTGGGGTATAATCCATGCACCCCTGCGAGCTTTGCACCTTAAGTCAGTCGGCCGTGCAGCTTGCTTGGGCCACTGGAGAAGATGCTTTCCGATACGATCTTCCCCGCACCTTGCGGACATACAGGATTGCGGCTTTTGATCCTCGCCACTACACCCCTGGATTTTTCAAGAATCGAGACTGGCAGTCTGCAGGCGCTGTATCGACCCATCGAAACGATGGGCCCATCCTTGCGCCGGAATGACGGCGCAAGGATAGGACACGGAGATTGTGTTGGTGAACGAGTCGCTTACCTGTCTGTGCAGGAGTAGCAGGGGTCGATGGAGGCCTGGATTAATGGCGTGTCGGCCAGACGGGCACCAACAACCATCCAGCGAATCGCTGGCATGACAGCAAAGGTCGGCGTGCGCACATGGACCCGGGCTGGGTTTCTGGAGCCCTCTTTCCAACTGACCGAGTACATCACTTCTCCGCGGGGCGCTTCGACACGGCTGGTGGCTGTTCCGGTCACGAAGGAGAACTTCTCACCCTCGGTAGCGATTTCGCCGGGAGGCAGCTTGGCCAGAGCCTGACGAAGGATTTTGCAACTCTCCATGATTTCGAGGGCGCGAACCAGCAGGCGGGCGCGGACGTCGCCGTCGGGCTGAACCGGCACATCGAACGCCATCTCGGAGTATGCTGCGTAGGGCGCGGCGCGGCGAATGTCCTGAGGCAAACCGGAGGCTCGCGCAACGGGCCCAACGACGCCGCAGGAGATAGCCTTCTCTTTGGTCAGCACGCCGATGCCGGCGCAACGTGAGCGCGCGGTAGAACTGGTGGTGAAGATGGGGATGACGGTGCGGGCCATTTCGAGTTCAAGGGCCTCGACCAGCTTGAGAATTGCCTGTGGGTCGTCGATGTCGCGGTTGACGCCGCCGATGCGGTTCATCGAATAGTTGACGCGGTTGCCGCTGATGGCCTGAAGCACATCCATTACCTTTTCGCGCAGTTCAAAACAGGTCATGAACATGGTCTTGAAGCCCATGAGCTTGGCTGCGATGCCGGCCCAGAGCACGTGCGAGTGCAGGCGCTCAAGCTCGGCCATGATGGTGCGAATATAGAGGGCGCGCGGGGGCGGGGTGAGGCCGGTGAGACCCTCCATTGCCTGACAAAGGGTGAGCGTGTGAATGTTCGAGCAGATGCCGCAGACCCGCTCCATCAGCGCGATGACCTGAATGTAGTTCCGCGTCTCGGCGAGGTGCTCGATGCCGCGAAAATTGAAGCCGATATGCAGCTTGGCGTCTTGTACGGTTTCGCCTTCGCAAATCAGGTCAAGCTTGTATGGTTCTTCGAGCGCCGGGTGGTATGGGCCCATGGGGATTTTGTAGCTCATTTTTTCTCCTCACGCAGGTTCACGCCCACGGTGTCTCCCTGCCGCAGAAGCAGGGGTTCGTATTCGCGGCCCAGGAAGTTAATGCCAAAGCCCTCGTAAATCTCGCGCTCGATCCAGTCGACGGCCTCACAGAGGTCGTAAATGCTCTCGATCTTGCCGCTTTCAATGGAGTTGCCCGTAAGCAAGAAGGGAAAGCCGAGCAGGCAGCCGTCGAGATCCCAGTGATACTCCAGACGAAAGCCTTGCTCGCCCGGCAACTGGTAGGCGGTTATGGTGACGAAGCGGGCATGAAGTTCATTCATTGCCTGGGCAAGCTCGCGCACCTTGAGACCGCCGGGTGAGAGCCAGTGAACGCCGCCCGTGTCTACCCAGGGCTCCGTAGTCTTCAGTTTCTCCGAAATGGCTTCGAGCGGGGTCATTGTGAGCATCATTTTGTCTCTCCAGTGGCGGGAATGGACGCGGGTGCGGCAGCGGCCTGTACGGCTGGCTTGGGCGCAGGCGGCTTGCGGGCGACGGTGTAAGAGGTCTTCAGCTCGCCGATGGTCGTATAGATGGGCGGACATTCGCAGTCCTGGCTGAGGGCGTGGGTCTTGCAGCCCTCGACGCAGCGACCGCAGAAGGTGCATTGGCCGGGTTCGTAGCTCCAGGTGAACTCGCCTTTGCCGGCCTTGAACTCGATGGCCTTAGCTGTGCAGCGGAATTTGCAGATGGCGCAGCCGGTGCAGAGCGCGGGATCGAAGCGAACCTGACCGCGGAAATGCTCGGTCACCACAGGACGCTTAGGAAAGAGCATGGTCCGTGGACCACCCCACAGGTTCTTCCACATCATGGCAAGAATGTTCATGCTCTATACCTCATAAAAAGCGCGGATGCGACGGCCAGAACCGCGAAAATCAGGGTGCATTGCCAGTAAAAACGCACCGTTGTGTCGATCTGCAAGCGCGCAGTGGCTGCCGCGACAACAGACAGAAGCAGCACAATCGCAAAGCAGAGTGCGACGAAGATGAGCGCGGCGACCCACCAAAGGGTGACGATCGGAGCAACCAACGTGGCTACGAGGCCGGTGGCAGCAACCCATTCCAAACCGTGAGAGAGCTCCCACATGGCCAGCTCAGGGCCTGCATATTCAGTGATCGGGCCGGAGTAGATCTCCTGCTCGGCATTGGGAAGAGAGAAGGGGTTGAGATGCAGCTTGGCCGGCAGACAAACGAGAATCGCAATCACTCCCAGCCAGCGCAGCGGCGAGGCGGATTGCTGCGCCAGCGCACCGAGGCTGAAGGTGTGCTGCGAGGCTGCGATGGAGACGATTGCCAAGAGAAAAACGATGTTGTACGAGACGCTCAATACGGCTTCGCGGGCAGAGCCGATCTCGCCAAAGATCGAGCCGGAAGAGAAGCCCGCGGCGATGATGCACATCGAGGGCAACTCAAGCAGTGCGAGCAGCAAGATCAAGTCGCCCTGGAATCCGCCGGAGGCGGGCAGTACGGGCAAGAGACCCACAGCGCCAGCAGCGGATGAGACAGCGATGAGCGGCCATGCCTTCATCAACATGCCACCGATTCCGTTGCGCGGCGGCGTCGACTTGCCGAGTAGCTTGATGAAGTCGAAGAAGGGCTGCATGAAGGGAGGGCCAATGCGGCCCTGCATCCGTGCGACGGCTTTGCGTTCAACCCAAAGGAAGAACCACGCGGCGGGGACGGCGAAGAGCAAGCCTGGAAAGATGAGCAGGCGGGCTAGGGCAGTGATCAGGTTCATTGAGCCACCTCCTCGGTCTTGGCTTGTTTTGCGGTTGTGCAGGCGCAAGCGCCATCGCATCCTGGTCCGACAAGAGGCATCACGACAGGCGCGACGGGCAGCTTCTTTCCTGCTCTCTCAGCCAGGATCTCGGCGGCCTTGGCGACTCCGAGGATGATGGCGTCGGGACGGGGCGGGCAGCCGGGAACGAATACGTCGACCGGGATGTGTTTGTTGAGCGGTCCTTCAAGTGTGCGGCTCTCAATAAAGACATTAGTGGTGGCAGGGCAGGAGCCTATTGCGACAACGGCCTTGGGTCCGCAGACCTGATCGTAGACGGTCTTGATGGCGTCCGTAGCGTTGTGGGTGATAGGCCCTGTGATGCAGAGAATGTCTGCGTGACGCGGGCTGCCCTCGAGACGCACACCCAACTGCTCGGCGTCGTAACGGGGAGTGAGGCTGGCGATCAATTCAATATCGCAGCCGTTGCAACTGCCCCCGTTCATATGGAAGAGCCAGGGACTGTGGCGGCGGGAGTAGCACATCAACTTATTCCAAAGGTTCACGGTCTTCCCCCCAGCAGCGGTTGCAGCATATTCGGCAAGATGCCTGCTGCCAGCAGCAGCACTGTCATCGCGATAATCGTCGCCTGCAGCAGGATTGGCTCCTCTGCCGGCGGAGTGGCCGGATCCGGTTTATCAGGCGGTCCCCACCAGAAGCGGGTTAGCGCGAGCACATAAGCGATCAGTGCGAGGATGGAAGAGAGAATGAAGACCGTGGCCAGCCATGGGTTGATCTGCAAGGCTGTCTCGTAAAGTCTCCAACGGCCGACGAACCCCATGGTTGGCGGAATGCCGAGCATGGCCAGCATTCCGAAGAGGAAACCGAATGCTGCGACAGGGTAGCGCGCGGCAAGACCCTTGGGCTCACCTTCAAGCGCGCCGTCGGCCTCTGGACCGCTGAGGCAGGCGAAGAGAAGAGCCTTGGCAATGGCGTGAGTCGAGGCGGCAATCAACGCGCCTTCGAATCCAATCACGCTCACGGAGAAGACACCGAAGAGCAGGAAGCCGGCGTCCTCGACGGTCGAGAGAACCAATAGCCGTTTGAGGCTGCGTTGCGTGAGCATCAGAAGAGCTGCGAGGAATGAAGTTGCGGCTGCTGCGCCTAGCAAGAGCTCATGGTGTTGGAGATAAGTGGAGATGGTCTGCGCGGTGAGCAGGAACTCGCCAAAGGCAGCCATATCGACGACCGCGATGATCAAGCCCAGAACAAGCGCCGGAAGTTCGTCGGCGAGACTAAGCAGCCAGAAGAAGAGCGGCACTGCGGCCAGCTTGACGAAGACGCTTGTCAGCAATAATGCCCGCGCCCAATCGGCCTGCCCATGCTCCAGCAGCAGATCGCTAGCGATGAGTGACGAAGCCGAGACGAGTACAACTGCGAGGTAGGTGAGCTTGGTGCGAAGAGTCCGTGCGCTCTGCCAAACCAGAGCTACGGTCAGCAGCGCGCCCAGTTCCAAAAGACCAAGACGAAGCTGCGGAGCGGCCAACGCCAGTCCTGCAATTGTAGCGGCGACGGCCACAAACATCAGAGGCAACAGGCGGCGGCTTGTCTTCTGCGACAGAGCAGCCAGAAGCATTGCGAGGCCGGCCACGGTGCAAGCAACAACCAGCAATGCCGGAACGCGGAGAAGTACGGCAGTATCAATGCCCAACGATGGTGGGGCAAACCAGCGAATGCACGCCAATACCACAGCGGCCAGTGCGATAACGAGAACCGCAGCGTAGCGCTCCATCCATGAGACAACGATGCCGAGGCCGCGCGAAACAGCTTGCAAGCCGTGCCAGAAGCCAAGATAAACAGCGTCCACATTGGACCAGCGGAAGAAGTCGTGCCAGTTGCCTAGGAAGATGGCGGAGAAGTCGGCTGCGGTGAGCCTTCCTTGGTCCGACAAGGGCTCGCCGCCGGTGAAGATTCCGCCGCCTCCAGCCAACGCCGCGCCACCAGATGCTACCGGGCGTGCAACGTAGGCGATGGCGTAGATCACTCCGCCAACAATCAACGAAACTACGGCAAGCACCAAACCGCCCATGGTCGAGAAGCTGCCAGCATCGACCGAAAGTCCAAACCAGGTGACCTGAACCGTGGCCATTTGCAGAGCGCCGAGGATTGGATTGAGCAGGTAGTTGACTGCCAATTGCGGGGCGATGCCGAGGATGACGCTGCCCGCGGCCATGAAGCCCATGCCCCAGACCATTGTGGATGGGGATTCGTGTGCGTCTTTAGTGGCAGGGGTGAGCGGGCCAAGGAAGACTGCACTGGTGGCCTTGGCTCCGAGGAAGACCGTGCCCAGACTGACCGCCCAAGCGACCATGGCAGGAACGGCCCATCCGGCTTGCAGGGCTGCGGCGTAGAGCATCCATTTGCTGGCGAAGCCGCTCATGAGTGGAATGCCCATCATGCTGCCGACGCCGATCAGCCAGGACAATGTGGTCCGGGGCATCTTTTGCGCCAGACCGCCTAGCTGGTTCATGTCGCGGGTGCCAGCGGCGTGCTGGACAGAGCCTGCTGTGAGGAAGAGCCCGCCCTTGAAGAATCCGTGATTGAGGCAGTGAAGCAGACCGGCGGCGATGGCCAGCGGTGTGCCGATGCCGATGCCAAGCATCATGTAGCCGATCTGGCTGACAGTCGAAAAAGCCAACATGCGCTTCAGGTCCGTCTGGACCATGGCGTACATGACGCCGACGGCCATGGTGACGGTGCCGATCCAGACGAGGGACGCGTTGCCCCAGGCGAAGCCACCAGACTGCGGCCAAGCGCCGAAACTATGCATGCGGCAGGCAAGGTATACGCCAGCCTTTACGTAGCAAGCCGCGTGAAGCAAAGCGCTGACCGGAGTGGGCGCCGCCATGGCCTCGGGAATCCATGTATGCAAGGGAAATTGCACAGATTTGGCTACCAGCGACACCAGCATCAGAACAAAAACGCCGCCGGTGAAGGCGTGAGCGACTGCCGGATCGGTCCAGAGAGCGCTGCCGGTGCGGAAGTAGATCACCAGAATGGCCGCAAGCAAGCCATAGCCGGCTATGTGCGTCATCAGCAAAACTTTACGGGCGCCACGGACGGCTTCGCTGTTGGTATACCAGAAGCCGACCAAGCTGAAGGAGCAGAGTCCGACGAGTTCCCAGCAGAGATAGAAGAAGAAGAGGTTCGCGCTGAAAACCAACCCAACGAAGCCGGCAATGAAGACCAGCATTGTCGCGTAGAAGCGGGTGGCGGCTTTGTCGTGGGCCATGTAGCCGATGGAGTAGAGAAGAACAAAGGCTCCAAGGCCGGTTCCCATCAAGGCAAAGAGGACACTGAGCGCGTCGACGTGGAAGACGAGGGCCAGCGGGCCGTCCCAATTGAAGAGGTTCAGGTCGATCGCCTGTCCTGCCTGTACCGATCGTGTCGTCAGGGCAACGGCGATGACCGCCGGCAGACAGGCAAGAAAGGCCAGAATCCCCTTGTTCCGGGCTGAAAAAAGCCGCGCTGCCAGTAGCTGGAGCGCGGCGCCCAGAAGAAGCGAACAGGGCGCTATCAGGATTAAGGTTACTGCATTCATGCATTAAATAGTAGGTTCTCGAAGTTGCTCCTAGATGTGATGGACCTCACGTGCAGGGCAATCGTATTGCAATGCGAGACGGGAGAAGGGAGCGAAAATCAGAGCCGGGGATCGGGAGAAGTTGTGTGGAAAATGATGGTTAAACGGGCGACCAGTTGCGCCTGAATGAGGGGATAGTGGACACTACAGACATGGTGCGGTCCACTCCCCAGGTTGCGAGCATCTTAGTCTTTGCCTTGTTTTGTTTCCCGCCCTCTTCCACGGGACAAGGTCCAAAGAAGCCGAGTATCTTGAAGAATCTCTCCGTTCACCCGTATTTAGTAAATTGCTCACGCTTTCCCGGCCAGCCAGCACCCTCGAATGAGTTACGTACTTTGCTGGACCGTCAGGCCCGGTGGGACGATGCAGCGTTGCGCGACTCGAGTGGGTCGGGATCGCGCTTGCGCTTTGAGAAAATCGACGAGCAAGCGACACCGGGGGGGCGGGTGGCGGCGCGGTATCGCGTCTTTGCCGAGGGTGCTCCGCAGGATAGGGTTTTTTCTCTGCAAACCTGGCTGATCGACGATTCATTCTCGACCGATCCCCGCGATATCTATGTGAATGCGCAAGGTCTGGTGATGATTCGAAGACCTAAACCAGAAGAGGAGACAAGCCTGAGGGCAGGGGACGGCGAGCTTCATATCGTATCGGCGACTGAAAACTCCGAACCCCAGCGATTTGCCTTGGCCAGAAGCGATGGAAACGGAATGATCTTTGGCACTCTGGTCGCACATCCGGTGGAGGCATACGATCAGGGGTGCAAGATTGAGGTGAAAACCGCACAAGCAGGGTCAACGGCCGTGTTGATCAATGTTGACGGGTTCCCAGCGAAGACAAAGATTCCATTGGTTTTGAAATCCGAAGGCGCGGAAACAAGCGACACGATGGAAACCGACCAGGATGGTCATGCTGTGATGGCCGTTGTGCCGATTGTGCCGGGCAAGACACAGGGAACGCTCAAGGCGAGTGCGGAGGGTCGCAATTGCCTCCCGTCCGTCTTGTTGCCGTGGAGCGCCGCGGCGAAAGCGCCTGAAAAGACTCCAGAGCATTAAAGGCCAAGCCTCTCCTCGATACGCCATTGTCTCGCAATGGCTTATTTGACTGGCACCTGGATTAGAGCATTTTTGCTTTTACTGCAGACCTCTGTGCCCCATCCATTCAGCGTTTTTTTGCGGAATGGGTGGGAACCCTTCAAAATTCTGGTCTGCACATTTCCCGAAAATACTCTAGTCTCCCACCTTTTCGCCAGAAACCAAGGAGCGGGTTCTTCGACTAGTTGCGCTTGCTCAGGATGACAGAAAGATGGCGTACGGAGCGTCTCTTGTGACCCTGGCCGTTTATATCGGAACGTAGCTCACCCTCACGAGTTGGGCCGCTCCAAATGGCAGCCAACCACCTGGCTAAACTGGCCTTACTTTGCGGGCGCGCCGGCCTCGATGACGTGCAACTCCTTGCCGGGCTTGAAGCGTACGGCCTTGCCGGGAGTGATGCTGACCTCGGTGCCGGTGCGCGGATTGCGGCCGATGCCGGTTTTGCGGGCGCGGACGCTGAAGACGCCAAAGCCGCGCA